>NZ_JBJGZC010000002.1:0-307119 GCF_054050315.1 Geodermatophilus sp. SYSU D00867
ACCCAAAGCACCGGCAGCCGGCGGCCTCGTTCGGCGCGGTCGCCGCCCCCCCCCGCCCCCCCCCCCCCCACCCCCCCCCCCCCCCCCCCCCCCCCCCCCCCCCCCCCCCCCCCGACGGTCTCGCGGACGGCGTCGGCGTCGTGGACCGGGAAGACGCCGACGACGGCGCCGGTGGCCGGGTCCGTCGACTCGAAGGTCTGGGTGGTGGCGTGCCGGTCGACCGTGCCGGCGGCGGCGTCGGTGACCGTGTCCATCTGCTCGGCGAGCGACATGTGGCGCAGGTTACCCGGCAAGTTACTCACGCGTAGGTCCGGTCCGGGACCCATGCTCGTGCCCGTGGCCGACCCCTTCGACACCGCGGGGCTGCGCCGCCGCGTCCTCGCTGCGTGGACCGACTCCCCGGCGCGCTTCCGCGAGGACGCGAACGCCGAGGAGGACCTGGTCCGCGGCGGCTACCGGGACCGGCTGCTGGTCGAGCTGGCGCAGAACGCCGCCGACGCCGCGGTGCGCGCGGGCGTGCCCGGGCGGCTGCGGCTGGAGCTGGCCACGGTGGGCGGCGGGGGAGAGGTGCTGCGGGCGGCCAACACCGGCGCCCCGCTGGATGCCGCCGGGGTCACGGGGTTGGCCACGCTGCGCGCCTCCGCCAAGCGCGACGAGGCGCGGACCGTCGGCCGCTTCGGGGTCGGGTTCGCCGCCGTCCTCGCCGTCTCCGACGAGCCCGCCGTCCACTCCACCTCCGGCGGCGTGCGGTTCAGCGCGGCGCACACCCGCGCCGCGGTGGCCGACGTCCCCGCGCTCGCCGGCGAGCTGGCCCGCCGCGACGGCGCCGTGCCGGTGCTGCGGCTGCCGTGGCCGGCCGACGGGCCCCCGCCCGACGGGTTCGCCACCGAGGTCGTCCTGCCGCTGCGCGCCGGGTCGCGGGCCGCCGTCCGGGGCGCGCTGGAGGCGCTGGAGGCCGAGCTGCTGCTGGCGCTGCCGGGCCTCGCCGAGGTCGAGGTCGCCGTCGACGGCGCCGTCCGCACCCTGTCCTGCACGCGCACCCCGCCGCTGGCCCGGGTCCGCGACGGCGACCGCACCACCACCTGGCGGCTGGCCACCCGCAGCGGCGAGCTGCCCGCGGAGCTGCTGGCCGGCCGCCCGGTCGAGGAGCGCGCCCGCCGCGGCTACGACGTCACCTGTGCGGTGCCCCTCGACGACGACGGCCGGCCGGTCCCGCTGACCGGGCGCCAGGTGGTGCACGCCCCGACCCCGAGCGACGAGCCGCTGTCCCTGCCGGTCCGGCTCGTCGCGCCGTTCCCGCTCGGCCCCGACCGCCGGCACGTGGCGCCCGGCCCGGTCACCGACGCGCTGGTCGTCGTCGCCGCGGACACCTACGCCGACCTGGCCACCGCGCTCCCGGCCGACCCCGCCGTGCTGGGCCTGGTGCCGCGCATCGGACTGGCCGCCGCCGAGCTCGACGCCGCCCTGGGCTCCGCCGTCCTCGACCGGCTGCGCGCCGCGGCCTGGCTGCCGGCCGCCGACGACCCCGCCCGCCGGCAGCCCCCGGACCGCGCCGCGGTCCTCGCCGACGACACCGACGAGCGGGTCGCCGTCCTCGCCGGGGTCGTGCCCGGCCTGCTGCCGGCGGGCTGGTCCCGGCGCGACGGGGCACCCGCGCTGGCCGCTCTCGGCGTGCGGCGGATCGGCCCCGCCGAGGTGGTGGAGGCCGTCTCCGGGATCAGCCGGCCGGCGGACTGGTGGGCGCGGCTGTACGCCGCCCTCGACGGCGCCGACCGCGAGGAGCTGGGCGCGCTGCCGGTGCCGCTGGCCGACGGGCGGACCGCGCCCGGCCCGGCCGGGGTGCTGCTGCCCGGCGAGGACCTGCCGGTCGCCCGACTGGGCCCGCTGCACCTGCGGGTCGCCGACCCCGGCGCCGTCGCCGACCCGGCCGCCCGGCGGCTGCTCGAGCGGCTGGGCGCGCGCCCGGCGGCCGCCGCGGTCGTGCTCGCCGACCCGGCCGTGCGGGGCGCCGTGGAGGAGTCGGTCGACGCGGTCGAGGAGGGCTTCGACGACGGCGACCCGGCGGCGCTCGCCGAGGCGGTGCTCGCGCTGGTGGCCGCGGCCGGCACCGCGCCGGGGGAGCTGCCCTGGCTGGCCGAGCTCGCCCTGCCCGACGCCGAGGGCGCGTGGGCGCCGGCGGGGGAGCTGCTGCTGCCCGGCGCGCCGCTCGCCGCCGTCCTCCGCGACGGCGCGCTGGGGACGCTGGACCCGGGGTTCGCCGCCGCGCACGACCCGGCCGTGCTGCGCGCGGCGGGCGTGCTCGCCGAGTTCGCGCTGGTGCACGCCGACGACCCCGACGACCTCGACGTCGACGCCGCCGGCGAGTGGGCCGACGCCGTCCTCGACCGCCTGCCGCCCGGCGGACCCCCGCCGGCGTGGCCGCCGCTGACCGCCGTCCGGGACCTGGAGCTGGTCGCCGACTGGGCCGGCGCGCTGCCGCTGCTGGCCGCCGCGCCGGAGGAGGCGTGGGCCGACGTCGTCCTCGACGGGGTCGCCGTGCCCTGCTACCTGCGCTGGTGGCTGTCCACCCACCCGGTGCTCGCCGGCCGGCGCCCCGACCGGCTGTGCGCGCCCGGCAGCCGGGAGCTGCGGGGGCTGTACGACCCCGCCGACGGGCCCGCGGCGGTGCTCGGGCGGCTGCGGCTGCCGGCCACCGTCGACGACGTCCTCGCCGACGTCGACACCGCGCTCGACCTGCTCGACCGGCTCGGCGACCCCGCGCGCACGGTGCCGCCGCCGGTGCTGCGCACGGTCCACGCCCGGCTGGCGCGCGCGCTCGACGGCGTCGACGTCGACCCGCCGCGCCGCGTGCGGGTGGCGCCGGACCGGGTCGCCGACCCCGCGCGGGAGGCCGTCGCCGTGCTCGACGTCCCGTGGGTGCAGCCGCTGGTCGACGCGCTGCTGGTCCCGGCCGGCGGCGCGCCGGCGGCGGTGGCCGACCTGCTCGACCTGCCGCTGGCCGGCGAGCGGGTGCGGGCGGAGGTCACCAGCACCCCGGTGCGCCGGCAGCCGTGGGCGTCGGTGCCGGGAGCCGGCCTGGCCGCCGCCCGGCTGGGCGTGCCGGAGCTGACCGGCGAGGTCGCCGTCCACGAGCCGCTGCTGGCCGGCGGCCGGCCGGTGCCGTGGTGGCCCGGCGACGGCGTCGACCACGTGGACGGCAGCCCCGCCGCCCTCGGTCGGGCGCTGGCCTGGCGGGCCCGCGCCTGGCCGCTGCGGCAGGCGCTGGCCGAGGCGTTCGCCGACCCCGGCCGGGCCGCCGACCTCGCCGCGGAGGACGCGATCGGCTAGCCCGGCCGGGTGCTCAGAACCAGCGCGGGACGGCCTGGGCGCCGGGGGCGTGCCCGTGCGCGGAGGCCCGGCCGCCTGTCCTCCGGCCCCTCTGCAGGGGCCCGCCGCGAGCATGCGAGCGGTGGGGGGCAGAGGGGTCCTTCGACCACTGCTCGGCGGACAGGGACCCGGCCCGGGTGGTCGGGGCGAGCCCCGCGGTCCGCAGCCAGCGGACCCCGGCGACGCCGGGCAACTGGGCGCGCAGGACCGGGCCCAGCGCCGCGCCGGGCGAGGCGAGCACGGCCGAGGCCAGCCGCTCGAAGGCGGCGGCGTCCGCGGGCGGGAGGGCGTCTCGCGCGGCGGCAGCCGCGGCGGGCAGGGGACGGGAGGGACGTGACACGGGTGCCTCCGGGAGGAGGTCGGACCGGCCGCGGGCGGCCGGCAGCCAGGGGAGGGGCGCCCGGGAGGGGCGGAGGGGAGCGGGGAGCGGCGGCTCGACCCGCGGGCGTCCCGGTGGCAGGACGCGGACGTCGCGGCGAGGCGGTCGGCTCAGGAGCGCATGCCGCGACGGTAGGGAGCCCCGGCCCGGCCCGTCGAGTCCTTATCCGGGAGGCGGTTACCGCTGCGGGGCGTCGTCGGCGCCGGCCGAGCGGGCGGCCTTGCGCGCCTGGTGGGCCTCCCACCGCTCGCGGTCACGGGCGCGGGAGTCCGCGGTGCGCTCCCACCGGTCCTTGCGCCGGCGCGCGCGGATCATCTCCCGCTCCTCGAAGGAGGAGTGCGTGTCCCAGTCCCGGGCCACGAAGAGCACCAGGAGGAGCACGGCCCCGAAGATGACCAGCCCGGCGGCGACGATCACGTCCGGGATCGCGAGGAACGCCACGACCGAGACCGCCGCCCAGATGAGGCCCGCCAGCACCAGTCGCCCGTTCACGCCGTCCAGTATCCCCGCGTCCGGTGAGCGGGGGTCGTCCCCGGGGTACCGGGCGAGGAGTGCCTGGTCACGGCCCCGCGCGCCGCGGGCGACACGCCGGTCGACGCACGGTGGACACCTCGGTGCGGACCTTGCGCCCCATCCGTCCCGCGCCTACCGTCCGGGTTGCGGTTCAACATCCAGCCGTGCTCCGCCAATGCCGGACTCCGCGCCGTGGTGTGGCTCTCGAGCCGCTGTCCTCCGCACGGGCCCGCCCTCGATCGAGAGGCGCACCGTGACCACACTCTCCTCAGGCCCCCCGACGACCTCGGGCGCCGCCGACGACCTGCTGACCGTCGAGACCGTCTCCCTCGACGGCGACACCCGGCTCCTGTGCGCCGGTGAGGTCGACTGCGCCAGCGCGCCGCTGCTCCGCCGTGAGCTCGACGGCGCCCTCGCCGCGGACCCGCGGGTGGTCACCGTGGACCTCGAGGCCGTGACCTTCCTCGACTCGGCCGGCCTGTCCGCGCTGGCGGTCGCGCACCGCACCGCCGAGGCGCAGGGCACCCGGCTGCGGGTGCTGGTCGGCACCCGGGCGGTGGCCCGGGCGCTGCAGGTCACCGGCCTCTGGGACCTGCTGGGCGTCGAGCAGGTCCGGCCCGGCGCCGGGGCCGGCGCCGCCTGAGGGAGGGACTCCTCCTCCCCCCTCTCCGACGCTCGCGGCGGGCCCCTGCGAGGGGGCCGCTCCCGACCTGACTGCGCGCGGTGCCTCGCCGGGGAGCACACTCGGCGGCGGTGCGGGGCCTGCCCGCCGGCCGAGTCGAGGAGGAGGACGCCGTGCGTGACGCGGTCATCTGTGAGCCGCTGCGGACCCCGGTCGGGGGCTTCGGGGGGTCGCTGCGGGACGTGCCCGTGCAGGACCTCGCCTCCACCGTCGTCAGGGCGCTCATGGAGCGCACCGGCCTGCCGCCCGAGTCGGTCGACGACGTCGTCCTCGGCCACTGCTACCCGACCATGGAGGCACCGGCCATCGGCCGCGTCGCCGCGCTCGACGCCGGCCTGCCGGTGACCGCGAGCGGCATCCAGGTCGACCGCCGCTGCGGCTCGGGCCTCCAGGCGGTGCTGTACGCCGCGATGCAGGTGCAGACCGGCGCCGCCGACGTCGTGCTGGCCGGCGGTGCCGAGTCGATGAGCAACGCGCCGTTCTACTCGACCGCCATGCGCTGGGGCGTCAAGGCCGGCCCCGGCGTCCTGCTGCAGGACGGCCTGGCCCGCGGCCGCGTCACCGCCGGCGGCGTGAACCACCCGGTGCCCGGCGGCATGCTCGAGACCGCGGAGAACCTGCGCCGCGAGTACTCGATCGGCCGCGAGGAGCAGGACGAGTACTCCGTCCGCAGCCACCAGCGGGCCGCCGCCGCCACCGAGGAGGGCCGGTTCGCCGACGAGATCGTCCCGGTGACGGTCAAGGGCCGGAAGGGCGACACCGTCGTCGAGCGCGACGAGCACATCCGCCCCGACTCGAACGTCGAGACCCTCGCCAGGCTCCGCCCGATCATGGGCAGGGACGACCCCGAGGCCACCGTCACCGCCGGCAACGCCAGCGGCCAGAACGACGGCGCCGCGGTCTGCGTCGTCACCTCGCCGGAGAAGGCCGCCGAGCACGGGCTGCGCCCGCTGGCCCGTGTCGTGTCCTGGGCGGTGGCCGGCGTCCCGCCGCGGACCATGGGCATCGGCCCGGTCCCCGCGACGGCGAAGGCGCTGGACCTCGCCGGCCTCAAGCTCTCCGACATCGACCTCATCGAGCTCAACGAGGCCTTCGCCAGCCAGGTGCTGGCGGTGACCCGCGAGTGGGGCTTCACCGAGTCCGACTTCGACCGGATGAACGTCAACGGCTCGGGCATCTCGCTGGGCCACCCGGTCGGCGCCACCGGCGGGCGGATCCTCGCCACGCTGACCCGCGAGATGGACCGCCGCGGCGCCCGCTACGGCCTGGAGACCATGTGCATCGGCGGCGGGCAGGGCCTGGCCGCCGTCCTCGAGCGGGTGTGAGGACCCGCCCCGGCGTGTGACACCCCACCCGGCGTGTCCGGGGGCTGCCCGGCATGATCGGCCGGCAGCCCCCGACCCCGAGGAGAACCTCCCCATGAGCGAGTCCCCCGCCCGCGTCGCCATCGTGACCGGCGCCGCCCGCGGCATCGGTGCGGCCACCGCGCTCCGCCTGGCCGCCGACGGCTTCGCCGTCGCCGTGCTCGACCTCGACGAGTCCTCGACCGCGGGCACCGTCCAGGCGATCGAGGCCGCCGGGGGGCGCGCGCTGGGGGTGGGGGCCGACGTCGGCGACGCCGAGCAGGTGCAGGCCGCCGTCGACCGGATCGCCGCCGAGCTCGGCCCGCCGGTCGTGCTCGTGAACAACGCGGGCGTCACCCGCGACAACATGCTGTTCAAGATGACCGACGCCGACTGGGACCTGGTCATGCACGTCCACCTGCGCGGCTCGTTCCTCATGACCCGCGCCTGCCAGAAGCACATGGTGGACGCGAAGTGGGGCCGGGTGGTCAACCTGTCGAGCACCTCGGCGCTGGGCAACCGCGGCCAGGCCAACTACGCCACCGCGAAGGCCGGGCTGCAGGGCTTCACCAAGACCCTCGCCATCGAGCTGGGCAAGTTCGGCGTCACCGCCAACGCGATCGCCCCGGGCTTCATCCAGACCGAGATGACCAGGGCGACCGCCGAGCGGATCGGCCGCGACTGGGAGGAGTACGTGGCCGAGCGCGCCGCGGCGATCCCGGTGGCCCGCGCCGGCGTGCCCGAGGACATCGCGCACACCGTCTCGTTCTTCGTCAGCGAGGGCGCGGGCTTCGTCTCCGGCCAGGTCGTCTACGTCGCCGGCGGCCCCCGCACCTGAGGAAGGCCCCCCACACCTCGCACGCGCAGGCGGAGGGCCCCCGCACGGGGGCCGTTCCCGCACGTCACTGCGACGGGTCGCGGTCGGGGTAGCGGGCGCGGGCCAGGGCGTAGACGCCGAACGCCGCGAACCCGGCCGCGACGACGGTGAGCAGCCACGGTCCCGCGCCGGTGCGGCCGATCGTGGTCACCGCGCCGTCCAGGCCGGTGGCGGTGGAGACGTCGGCCGTCGTCGCCGCGCGCCACAGCAGCACCCCGACGACGCCGAACGCCACGCCCTTCGCCACGTACCCGACCCGCCCCACGGCCTCGATCACCGGCTCCCACCGGTCGGGGGCGGCGGGCAGGTCGACGTCCTTCATGAAGCCGCCGGTGGCCCCGCGCCACAGCGAGTACAGCCCCACCGCGACGACGCCGGTGGCCGCGACCGCCACCGCCACCGCGCCGCCGGGCACCTCGAGGGTCTCGCCGGTCAGCTCCCGCAGCCGCTCGTCGGCCTCGTACTCGGCGCCGACGGCGAACAGCAGCGCGGTGACGCCGAGGACGGCGTACACGAACGCCTTGGCCAGGCACTTGGCGCAGACGACGGCGGTGCGGGTGCGGTGCGCCGGGTCGAGCAGCCCGCGCCACCACAGCAGCACCTCACCGCCCTGCCAGAGCGCCAGCGCCAGCAGTCCCAGGCCGATCGCCCACAGCAGCACCGACCCGCCGGGGGTGCCGGCGACCGTCTCCAGCGCCCCGGTCTGGTCGGCGTCGGTGCCGCCGGCGCCGCGGGAGACCCGCCAGGTCAGCCAGCCGATGAGCAGGTGCACCACCCCGTAGGCGACGAGCCCGACGCGGGCGGCGGCCTCCAGCACCGGGTGGTCGGTGACCTCCCGGGCGGCCGTGACCGCCCGGTGCACGCGGGAGAGCGGCCCCGTCACGTCCGCTCGGGGTAGCGCGCCCGGACGAAGCAGAAGACGCCGAACGCGGCGATGCCCACGGCCACCAGGGTCAGCAGCGCCTTCCCGAACGGGGCCTCGAGGATGGTGCGCATCGCGCCGTCGAGGCCCGAGACCTTGGCCGGGTCGACCGTGACCGCCGCGTAGACCAGCAGCGCGCCGACCACCCCGAACGCCACGCCCTTGGCCGGGTAGCCGACCTGGCCGAGCCGGGTGACCGTGCGGCGGGCGGTCGGGGGTGCGGCGGCGAGGTCGATCTCGTCGACGAAGCTCTTCCTGACGCCCTTGAGCACGTGGTGGACGCCGATGCCGATGACCACCAGGCCGGCCGCGCCGACCAGCCAGCGCCCGCCGGGCCAGCCGAACACGCCGGCCGCGGTCTGCTGCTGCTGGGCCGCGCTCGACTGGCCGGCGCCGGTGGCGAACCGGAACGCGGTCACCGCCAGCACGACGTAGACGACCGCCTTGGCCAGCGCCTTGACCGACTTCGTGACCGCCTTCGTGCGCAGCTCGCCCGACGCCGACCAGCCGTACCGCCAGCGCAGCACCTCGGCGGCCTGCCACAGCGCGAGTGCGACCAGCCCGATGGCGAGCACCCACAGCAGCGGCTTGCCGACCGACGTGGCGGCGAGGGTGCCGAGCGCGCCGGACTGGTCGGCCGGCTGCCCGCCGCCACCCCAGGCCAGCTGCAGCGCCAGCCAGGCGACCAGCAGGTGGACGACGCCGTAGGCGACCAGCCCCACGCGCGCCAGGTTCTCGAGGGCGTCACTCCTGCCGGACCTGCCCGCCGCCGTCCCCGTTCCGGTCATGGCCGCCCTCCTCGGTCCGCTCCTGTGCCGCGTCAGCGTGGCACGGGGACGGCCGCCGCGCCGGTCAGCCGACCGGGTGCCGGGCCCGGGCCAGCAGGTAGACGGCGAAGGAGGCCAGCCCGGTGGCGACGACGACCAGCAGCCACCGGCCGTAGGGCTCCCCGGCGACGGCGCGCAGCGCCCCGTCGAGACCGGTGGCGCGCGCCGGGTCGAAGGTCGCCGCGGCCCAGCCCACGATGCCACCGACGAGGACCAGCGCCACGCCCTTGAGCACGAAGCCCACCTGGGCGAACCGGTGGGTGAGCCGGCACAGCGCCGGGGCGACGGTGCGGAGGTCGATCTCCCCGAGGAAGTCCGACCGCAGGCCCTTGCGCACGTGGTAGAGCCCGATGCCGACGACGACCGCCGCGACGCCCACCACCAGCTCCTGCCCGGCCGGCCACGACAGCACGCCCCGCACGGCCTCGCGGTCCTCGGCGGGCGGCTGCACCAGGCCCAGGGCCTGCCGGACCGCCGCCACCGCCAGGTAGCCGTAGAGGGCCGCCGTCCCCACGGTCTTGACCACCTGCACCAGCGCCGCGCGGCGCTCGCGGCCCGGCGGCGGCAGCCGGTGGTGGTGACGCAGCACCTCGACCGCCTGCCACAGGCACAGGCCGGCCAGCGCGCCGGCCAGCACCCACAGCAGGACGTTGCCCAGCGGGGTGGCGGCGAGCAGGGCGAGCGCGCCGGCGGAGTCGGTCGACTCGGCGGGGGTGACCAGCCCGGGCGTGCCCCAGCCCAGCTGCAGCGCCAGCCAGGCGACCAGCAGGTGGATGAGGGCGTACCCGACCAGCCCGGCGCGGGCGACGTGCTCGAGCAGGCGGCTGCGGGCAGCGCGCTGCGGCGCCCGGACCCCGCCCTCGGTCACGCCGCCCCCGTCGTCCTCGCCCGTGCGCCTGCTCGCGCGGGACCCGAGCGTCGCACGCGCCGGGCCGCCGCGCCGGGTCCGGCGGCCGATGCGGGACACTGGGCGTCGTGGTCAACGCGACGACGGCACGCACGAAGACAGGTCCCGCTCCTCTCCGCACGGAGCGGGACGTCGCCCGCCGCGCCTGGCCGCTGCGCGCCGCCCTCGGCGTCGTGCTCGTCGTCCTCGCGGTGCTCGCCGTCGTGACCGGGGACCTCGGCGCCCGGCTGCTGCTGGGCGGGCTGGGCGTCCTCGCCGCCGCCCGCGGCGCCGGGCTGCTGCGTGCCGGGTCGGTCCCGGCCGGGGCGGCCGCCGTCGCCGGCGGGGTCGCCGCGGTCGCGGTCGCCGTCGTCTCCGCCGCCGCGACCGGCTGGGTGCTGCTCGCCGGCGTCCCGCTGGTGCTGCTCGCCGGCTCGGCCGTGGCGTTCGCCCGCGGGGGCGCCGCCCGCCGCGGCGGCGCGGCGCTGCTGGTGTGGACGGTGCTGGTCGGCGCGCTGCTCGCCGGCACGCTCGCCGTCCAGGGCGCCGGCCGCGCCGCCGACGTCGCCACGGTGGTCGCCGCCCTGGCCACCGGCCTGGCGGCGGTGCCGCTGCTGGTCGCCGCGGCTGGCCTGCGCGCCGTCGCCACCGCCCCGGCGCCGGCCCGTCCGGCCGGGTGCGCGGGCTGCGCCTGCTCGGCCGGCGGCTGCGGCGTCCCGCAGGCCGGCTGACGCGGCCGCTCCGGTCGCGAGTCCGCACCCGCTGCCGTTCCGTCGCGGCGGTGCCGTGGGTAGGGGACTGGGCGTGAGTGGACACGTCTTCGTCGTCGGCGCCGACCTGACCCGCCTGTCCTGCGACGACGTCCTGGTGCCCACCGGCCGGACGCTGCGCGTCGCCGCCAGCTGGCGGGCGCTGCTGCCCGACGACCTGGTCACCGACGAGGACGCCGACGGCGTGTGCGTCGACCTGGCGTGGCACGGCGACGAGCGGGTGCTCGAGGTCCCCGGCAGCGGGCCGCGGCGGGCCTGGCTGCTCGACACCGTCGACGACCGCGGCCGCGGGCTGGGCTGGCTGCTCGACGGCGCCCGCGAGGCGCTGGCCGCCGTCGCCCGCCGCGAGGTGACCGAGCCGGTGCACGGCCGGGCGCGGCGGCTGGTCGGGCTGCCGGCGCTGGGCACCGGCTGGGGCGGGGCGGCCGGGCGGCGCGGCGACCTGCTGCAGCAGCTGCTGCCGGTGCTGCGCGAGGCCGCCGACGAGCACGGCTTCGACGTCGCGCTGGTGCTGCGCGGGCCCAGCGATCTCGCCGCCGCCCAGCGGGTGCGCCGCGGCGACGACGGTGGCTGGGACCTGCCCGAGCCGCTGAGGGCGCTGGCCGAGCAGCTGGGGGAGCGCGCCCGCCGCGGCCAGCTGGCGCTGTTCATCGGCGCCGGGGTCAGCGCCGCCGCCGGCCTGCCGACGTGGGAGGAGCTGCTCGGGGAGCTGGCCGCCCGCTCCGGCCTCGACGACGACCTGCGCGAGGGGCTGTCCCGGCTGCCTCCGCAGGACGCCGCGGCGCTGCTGGCCCGGGAGCTCGGCCGTGACGAGCTCGAGCGGTTCGTGCAGGAGCGCTTCGGCCCCGGGCCGTACGCGCTGGCGCACGCGCTGATCGCCGACCTGCCGGTGCAGGAGTTCGTGACCACCAACTACGACCCGCTGGTCGAGCTCGCCGCCGCCGACATGGGCCGGGAGCTGTCGGTGCTGCCCTACGACGAGCCCCGGCCCGGCCGGCCGTGGCTGCTCAAGCTGCACGGCGACGCCGCGCACCCGGCCGGCGTCGTGCTGACCCGCGAGGAGTACCTGCAGCTCGGCGACTCCCGCGCCGCGCTCTCCGGCGTCCTGCACTCGCTGCTGCTCACCCGGCACGTGCTGTTCGTGGGCACCTCGATGCTCGACGACGACCTGATCCGCATCGCCCACCAGGTGCGCAGCGCGGTGCAGGTGCCCGGGCGCGAGCCGCGCCGCCGCTCCGGCACGGTGCTCGCGCTGCGCGAGGACGCCGCCCGCAGCCGGCTGTGGGAGCAGGACGTCGAGACCGTGGCGATGGGCGGGGCGGACGCCCCGCCGGCCGAGGCCGCGCGCCGGCTGGAGGTGCTGCTGGACCTGCTCGGCTGCCTGTCCACGCCGCCCACCGGGTACCTGCTCGACCCGGCCTACCGCGGGATGCTCTCGGACGAGGAGCGGGTGCTGGCCGAGGCGCTGCAGGGGGTCGCCGAGGCGCTGCCGGAGGGGGCGTCGACGCCGTCGGCGGCGGGGGAGGTGGCCGCGCTGCTGCGCCGGCTGGGCGCCGGGCGCTCCGGCGGCCGGCGCGACGGGTCCGGCGACGACCGGCCCGTCGACGACCGCCCCGTCGACGAGGCCACCGACGCCCGCGACGACCGGCTGCAGCAGCAGCGCCCGGGCTGAGGTCGGCCCCACCCGGCCGAGGTTGACCCGCCCTCGTACGGGGAACCGCGGGACCCATGCGTCTGGAGAACTCCCTCGCCCTGCTCACCAAGGGCTACGCCTGGCTGCCCGACCTGCGCCGCGCCCGCGGCCGGCACGCCGTCGGGACGCGGCTGGGCGGCCTGCCCGCGGTCGGCATCGAGGGTCCCGAGGCGGCTCGGTTCCTCTACGACGAGGACCACGTGCACCGCGCGCACGCCATCCCCGAGCCGGTGCAGGGCACGCTGTTCGGCAAGGGCGCGGTGCACACCCTGGACGGCGAGGCGCACCGGGTCCGCAAGGCGATGTTCGTCCGGGTGCTCATGGACCCCGCCGCGATCGACGCGCTCGCCGAGCGGGCCGGCGCCGCCTGGGACGACGCCGCCCGCGAGTGGTCCGGCCGCCCGGAGTTCGTGCTGTTCGACGAGTCGGCGCGGGTGATCGCCGGCGCGGTGACCCGCTGGGCCGGGATCACGGTCGCCGACGACGAGGTGCCCGCGCTGGCCCGCGACCTGCTGGCGATGGTCGACGGCTTCGCCACCGGCGGGCCGCGGCACTGGCGCGCGCGGCGGGCCCGCGGCCGGCGGGAGGAGTGGCTCGCCGGGATCGTCCAGCGGGTCCGGTCCGGCGAGCTGGTCGTGCCGGCGGGGTCGGTGCTGCAGGTCGTGGCCGCGCACCGGGACGCCGACGGCGGGCTGCTCGACCCGCGGGTGGCCGCCGTCGAGCTGCTCAACGTCATCCGCCCGACCACCGCCGTCGCCTGGTTCCTGGCCTTCTCCGGGCACGCGCTCGCCACCTGGCCCGACTACCGCGGCAAGCTGGCCGCGGCCGACGCCTCCTTCGCCGAGGCGTGGGCCCACGAGGTGCGGCGCTTCTACCCCTTCGCGCCGTTCATCGGCGGCCGGGCGCCGCAGCGGCTGGAGTTCGCCGGGCAGACGATCCCGAAGAACGCGATGGTGCTGCTGGACCTGTACGGGCAGAACCACGACCCGGACCTGTGGGAGGAGCCCTACGCCTTCCGCCCCGAGCGGTTCCTCGACCGGGGGATCGGCGAGTTCGACCTGGTGCCGCAGGGCGGCGGTGACCCGCGGACCAACCACCGCTGCCCCGGCGAGCAGATCACGGTCGCGCTGCTCGCCGCGCTGGCGCCCCGGCTGGCCCGGCTGCAGGCGGACTTCGCCCCCGGCCAGGACCTGACCATCTCGCTGCACCGCATCCCCGCCCTGCCGGCCAGCCGCGTGGTCATGCAGCCGCGCTGACCGGGTCCCCCCGCGCACGCTCGTGCTCTGCCCCGCCCGTGGGGGCAGAGCTCGAAGAGAGGGCCGACGGGTGTCCCTCCACGCGCTCGTGCTCTGCCCCGTATGTGGGGGCAGAGCACGAGCGTCCGCGGAGGAGGGGTCACCGGGGGTCGAGCCACCAGAGCACGGCCTCGCCGTCGCAGCGGGCGGTCACCGCGATGCGGCCGTCGTCCCCGGCGTGCAGGTACCCGGCCAGCTCGTCGCACAGGCCGAGCGGCGTCCCGACCGCACCCGTGACCAGGTCGACGACGACCACCGACGCCGCGGCCGACTCCTGCTGCAGCGTCAGCCACAGCGCCGTCCCGTCGAACTCGGCGTCGGTGACCGGCGTGCCGCGGAAGGCGCCGTCGGCGGTGAGCACCGTGGGCTCGGTCGCGCCCACGCCGACGGTCACCACGTGCTCGCGGTCGGCGCCGTCGGCGTCGGCGCCGCGGACCACCGCGTACACGGTGCCGTCGTCGACCACGACCAGGTCCTGGACCCCGGTGCGGACGAAGCCGGGCGTGAGGTCGACCGGCGCGCTCCGCGGCAGGAGGTCAGGCGTCAGGGGCAGCAGCAGGCTGCGGGCCGGCGCTCCCGTGTCGGGCCCCGGGGTCGTCGCGGCCAGGACCATGCGGGAGCCGTCGGGGGACACCGCCACCGCCCCGACCTCCGCGGAGGTGGGCTCGACCCCGTCGACGGCGAGGTCGACGTCCGCCGAGGCCCGGACCGCGCCGGTGGCCGGGTCCACGGCGAGCAGCAGCGGGGGACCGGCGCTGCGGGACACGGCCACGTACAGGACGCCGTCGGGGCCCAGGGTCGCGGCCGAGCCGGTGAGCAGCGCGTCCCCGGGGACGGCGACCGGGAGGGTGGCGGTGACCGTCCCGGTCGCCGGGTCGACGACCTGCAGCGCGTAGCCGACCGGTCCCGCGCCCGGCCACACCGGCCCGGCCACCACGGCCGCACCCCCGGAGCCGAACGCGGTGTCCGGGCGGGAGCCGGGCGCCAGCTCCGCCGTCGCCTGCACCGTCGTGCCGTCCGGGCCGACGACGGCCAGCGCGGCGCCCGGCGCGGTGCCGTCCGCGGTGTCGTCACCGGCCAGCACGACGAGCGTGGTGCCGTCCGGGCCGGCGGAGACCCCGCGGGCGTCGGTGCGGTCGCCGGCCGGGACGGTGCCGGGCGCGGACACGGTGGTGCGCGCGACCTCGGCCGCCGGCGCGGCGGACCAGGGCTCGGCCGCCGGGCCCGGGGAGCACGCGGCCGTCGCGAGCAGCGCGGCGGGGAGCAGGGCGGACACGGTCAGCAGGCGGGAGCGGGACACGCCGTCCACCCTCCGGACCGCGCTTGCACCGCACTGCGCCCGCGGTTGGACCCCGCTAGGCCGCCTCGGCCGCCAGCCGGCCGAGCACCGCGGGCAGCGGGCCGGGGGAGAGCACGGTCAGCCGCTGGGTGGCGCGGGTGAGCGCGACGTAGAGGTCGTTGAGCCCGCGCACGCCCTCGTCGAGCACGCCCTGCGGGTCGGCGACCACCACCGAGTCGAACTCCAGGCCCTTGGCCTCGCCCGGGGTGAGCACCACCGGCCCCAGCGAGGAGTCCGCGCCCGGCCCCGACTGCACGTCCGGCCGCAGCTCCCCGAGCGCCGCGACGACGCCGGCGACCCGGCTCGGCGGCACGAGCACCGCCGTCGTCCCCTCCCGGCCGGCGAGGTCCGCGGCCACCGCGGCGACCCGCCCGGCCAGCGCGGACTCCCCGGTGACCTCCGCGACCGGCGGCGTGCCGCCGGTGCGCACCGACCGCGGCGGCCGCAGCCCGGTGCCGGTCGCGGCCAGCACGTCGGCGGCCACCGCCATCACCTCGGCCGGCGTGCGGTAGTTGACGGTCAGCTCCTCCAGCCGGAACGCGTCGCCGACGTGCGGGCGCAGGACGGCGTCCCACCGCTGCGCGCCGCCGAGGCTGCCGGTCTGCGCGACGTCGCCGACGACGGTCATCGACCGGGTCGGGCAGCGGCGCACCAGCAGCCGCCACGCCATCGGCGAGAGCTCCTGCGCCTCGTCGACGACGACGTGCCCGAAGGTCCACGTGCGGTCGGCGGCCGCCCGCTCGGCGGTGGTGCGCAGGTCCAGCTCGCGCTGCCGGTCGGCGAGGTCCTCGGCCGAGAGCAGGTCGCCGGCGCTGAGCACCTCGGCCTCCAGGTGCTCGTCCTCCAGGTCCACCGACCGGGAGCCGTGCAGCACGTCGAGGGTCTCCTGGGCCCGCTGCAGCGCGCGGCGGCGGTCCCGGTCGGCGCGGGCGCGCTGCGCGCTGTCGTCGAAGCCGAGCAGCTCCTCGGCCTCCTCCAGCAGCGGGACGTCGGCCGGGGTCCACACGCTGCCGCGCGGGCGGTGCAGCAGCGCGCGGTCGGCGTCGGACCAGCCGGGGGTGGCCGCGGCGATCCGCGCCGGGTCGGCGAACAGGTCGGTGAGCAGCCGCTCGGGGGTGAGCACCGGCCACAGCTCCGCGAGCAGCGACCGCACGCCCGGGTCCTCGCTCACCTCGCGGCGCAGCGCGGCGACGTCCTCCCGGTCGAGCAGGCCCGCGCCGCCGTCCACGTCCCGGCCGAGCCGGTCGGCGTAGCGCTTGGTCAGCGTGTCGACGACGCGGCGGACGAACACCGGCCGGGCCAGGTTGTGCAGCGGGTCCGCGCGGCGCGCCGCGTTCTGCGCGCGGGTGACGTCGATCGGCCGCAGCCGCAACGGGAACCCGTCGACCTCGACCTCCCGCGGCGCGGCGGGCACCACCTGCCGGTCGGCGATGGCGGCGCGCAGCACGTCGACCATCTCCAGCCGGCCCTTGACCGCCGCGCTCTCCGGCGACTCCTCGCCCCGGGCGTCCAGGCCCGGGCGCAGCTGCCCGAGCCCGGCCAGCAGCACGCCGGTCTCGCCGAGGGAGGGCAGCACGTCGGCGATGTAGCGCAGGAAGGTCGGCGTCGGGCCGACGACGAGCAGGCCGCGGCGGGCCAGCCGCTCGCGGTGCGTGTAGAGCAGGTAGGCCGCCCGGTGCAGCGCGACGGCGGTCTTGCCGGTGCCCGGCCCGCCCTGGACGACGAGCACGCCCGCGGCGTCGCTGCGGATCACCCGGTCCTGCTCGGCCTGGATGGTGCGGACGATGTCGGTCATCCGCCCGGTGCGCGAGGCGTCGAGCGCGGCCAGCAGCGCGGTCTCGCCGGTCAGGCCGGAGCCCATGACGCCGTCGGTGAGCACCTCGTCGTCGAGGCGGACGACGGTGCGCCCGCGGGTGCGGATGTGCCGGCGGCGCACGATGCCCAGCGGCTGCACCGGCGTCGCGACGTAGAACGGCCGGGCCGCGGGGGCCCGCCAGTCGACCAGCGCCGGGTCCTGCGCGGGGTCGTCCCCGGGCAGGCCGATCCGGCCGACGTAGAGGGCGCCGCCGTCGTCGGCGCGGTCGATGCGGCCGACGACCAGCCCGGCCTCGGCGGCGTCGAGCGCGACCACCCGCTCGCCGTGGAAGCGGACGGTGGCGTCGCGCTCCTGCAGCGCCTGCGGGTCGACGGCCGGCCAGGTGATCGCCTGCCGCCAGCGGGTGCTGGCCAGCTCGCGGGCCGCGTCCAGCCGGCGGTACAGGTCGGTGACGTACTCCTGCTCGAGGGCCACCTCGGTGTCGAGGTCTGCGGTGTCGAGGCCTGCGGTGTCGAGGCCTGCGGTGTCGAGGCCTGCGGTGTCGAGGTCTGCGGCGTCGAGGTCGGGGTCGGGGGCGACGTCGGACGGGCTCGCCGGCAATGCACTTCCCTCTGCTAGAATGGTCGGCAATCTCTCTTCGGTGCCATTCCGGCGCCATTCCTGACGCGCGCGGCAATCGACCATCCTGCGCCTGTCCACCCCCCGCTGTCACCTCTGCGCCGCGTGTCGGCGGGAGGGATCCACCACGGGCCCGGCCGGCCGGGGCCCCGTGGCCCCGGCCGGCCGGACTCCGGATGCGGTGCGGTCAGAACAGGCCGGCCAGCTCGCGCAGCGCGGTGGTGACCGTGTCGCCGGTCCACTCGTGCGCGGTGTCCCCGGCGGCGGTGTCCCCTGCAGAGGTGTCCCCTGCGGAGGTGTCCTGGGCGGCGGTGAACGTGCCGCCGTCCGCCGGCTCGATCCCGCTGTCGTCGGAGTCGGAGGTCAGGCCGTAGCCGTACTCGACCGACACCTCCCAGTAGGTCCAGCCGTCGGCCTCGGCGAAGACGTAGGTCACCGACGCGTAGGCGTAGGAGGTCGGGGCCATCGGCTCGGACCAGTCGGCGTACCCGTCGTCGTCGACGTCGTAGGCGGCGGCGTCCAGGTAGCCGTCGAGGTCGGAGTCGGCGCCCCACACGTCGGGCAGGCCGTTGCCGGTGGTGTCGACGCCGACCTCCTCGACGTAGCCGTCCTCGTCGCCGTCGAAGGCGAAGGTGTCGGCCCAGCCGTCGAGGTCGGTGTCGACGGCGACCTGCTCGACGTAGCCGTTCTCGTCCCAGTCGACCGCCCAGGTGTCCTCGTAGAGGTCGCCGCTGTCGTCGAAGGCGTACAGGTCGACGTAGCCGTTCGCGTCGGTGTCGTAGGCGTTGTAGGCGACCGAGCCGGCCGACGCGGTGCCGGCGGTGGCGAGCACGGCGGCGAACGCGGTCGCGGGGACGGCGGTGCGCAGCAGGGTCCGGGTCAGGGCGGTGCGGGTCAGGGCGGTGCGGGTCATGGCAGTGCCTCCTCGGTGGTCGAGCCGCTGTCCGGCTCGCTGCGAGGACGCTCCCGCGCACCTCCTGTACGGGACTGGGCGCCGACTGGAGGCCCGGCTTGCACCCGCGTCCCAGTGGGCTGCCAGTGGCTCGTGGCGGGATGGGTGGGGAGCCGGGGGAGACCGTGCCGTCCCGCAACCCGCAGGACACCTCCCCGACATCCCGGCTGCCTACCGTCGGAGGCTCCCGGACGACAGGGGAGAACACCATGTCCACGACCACGACCGAGCGCCCCACCGAGCGGGCGTCCTGGACCTGCCCGAACTGCCACGGCGAGACCACCACGGCCAAGAAGCGCTGCCGGGACTGCGGCACGTCGCGCTTCTGACCCCTGCGGGAGCGGGCTCGTCGTCGCGCCCGCTCCCTCGGCCCGCCCTCAGTGCGAGGGCGGGGCACCCCGCAGCCGGACCACCGCCGCGCGGTAGCGCGCCCGCCCGGCCAGCCGCCAGGCCAGCCGGGTCCCCCGGCCCAGCCCCGCCATCAGCCGCGCCTGCTCCGCCGGTGCGGCGTCCTCGAGGGCCAGCCCCAGCACCGTCAGCCGCTCGCGCGCCGACAGGGCCGGCCGCGCGGCGTGCACGATCGCCGTCCACTCCCGCGCCGGCAGGTGCGCCTCCAGCAGCGGCAGCAGCTCCCGCTCCTCGGCCGCGGTCTGCGCGTCCACGACGGCCGCGAGGTCCAGGCAGGCCAGCGCGAAGGCGTCGCGGGCCGGCGGCGTGCCGGCGACCGCCCACTGCCGGGCGGCGGTGGACAGGTCGCGCAGGCGGTTGTCGACGGCGGCGCAGCGGGTGGTCCACGCGGCGACCCGCGCCCGCCCGGACCGCGCGGCGCCGGCCGGCAGCGCGCGCTCCAGGGCCGGCCACAGCAGCTCGCGCTCCACGGCGTGGTGGCCCAGCAGCACCCGCCCGACGAGGTCGGCGTGCCGGGTCAGGGCCGCGGTGCGCGCGGCGTCGCCGGGCGGCGCCCAGGTCGCGAGCTCGGCCAGGGTCCGCAGCTCCCGGCGGACCAGCCGGTGCAGGACGCGCTGGGAGTCGCCGGCCCGGGTGGTGGCGGGCGCCTCCGCGGCGGGTGTGGGGGGACGCAGGGAGGTCGGGACGGCGGTCACGGGGCACCTCCGGTGCAGCTCACGGGGGGAGGGACCGGACCGGTCTCGTCCGGGACGGGGGCAGGGTAGGAGCCCGCCGGGCGGGGGGACAGGGGTCCGTGCGCGGCCGGGCGGGGACAGGGACGCCTGCGTCCGTTACCGTCCCCGGGGTGACGGTGGTCACCCGGAACTGCGTGCGCGTGAGCGGGCCGGAAGGGGCCCGGCCGATGGTGCTCGCGCACGGGTACGGCTGCGACCAGACGATGTGGCGGGCCCTGGTGCCCGAGTTCGCCGTCGACCACCGGGTGGTCACCTTCGACCACGTCGGCGCCGGCGGGTCCGACGTCTCCGCCTACGACCCCGTCCGCCACGGTTCCCTGCGCGGCTACGCCGAGGACCTCCTCGACGTCGTCCGGGAGCTGGACCTGACCGACGTCGTCCTCGTCGGCCACTCGGTGAGCGCGATGATCGGCGTGCTGGCGGTGCGGGCCGACCCCGGCCGGTTCGGGGCGCTGGTGATGATCGGCCCGAGTCCCCGCTACGTCGACGACGAGGACTACACCGGCGGCTTCAGCCGGGCCGACGTCGTCGCGCTGCTGGATTCGCTCGACAGCAACCCGGCGCAGTGGGCGGCGGGGCTGGCCGCGGTGGTCGCCGGGCCGGACCACCCCGACGTGGCCGCGGAGCTGGCCGCGAGCTTCTGCCGCACCGACCCCCGCATCGCCCGCGACTTCGCCCGCGTCACGTTCCTCTCCGACAACCGCGCCGACCTCCCCGCGCTCCGGGTCCCGACCCTGGTGCTGCAGTGCTCCGACGACGCCATCGCCCCCGAGCCCGTCGGCCGGTTCGTGCACGCGCAGGTGCCCGGCAGCGTCTTCACGCGGCTGGCCGCCACCGGGCACTGCCCGCACCTGTCCGCGCCCGAGGAGACGACCGCGGCGATCCGCGCCTTCCTCGGGGGCCCGGCCGGCCCGTGACCGACCCCGCACCGCCCCCCGACCGGCTCGAGCAGCAGCCGGAGGGTCTCGCGCGGCTGCTGGAGGAGGACCCCGCCGACCTCTACGAGAACGCCCCCTGCGGCTACCTGTCGATGGTCCCGGACGGGCGGGTCGTCAAGGTCAACCGCACCTTCTGCACCTGGACCGGCCGGGAGCCCGGCGACGTCCGCGGCCGGCGGCTGCCGGACCTGCTCAACGCCGGCGGCCGGGTGTTCTACGAGACCCACCTCGCGCCGCTGCTGCGGCTGCAGGGGGCGGTCCGCGAGGTGGCGCTCGACGTCGTCCGCGCGGACGGGTCGGTGCTGCCGTGCCTGCTCAACGCGGTCGAGGTCCGCGACGAGGACGGGCAGCCGCTGCTGGTGCGCGCCACGGTGTTCGAGGCGACGTCGCGGCGCCGCTACGAGCGGGCGCTGCTCACCGCCCAGCGGGCCGCGGCCGAGTCGGAGGCGCGGGCGCGGACGCTGCACCAGGTCGTCTCCGAGCTGGCCGCGGCGGCGTCGGCCGAGCAGGTCGCCGAGGTCGTCGTCCGCCGGGCGCGGGCGGCGGTGGAGGCCGGCGGCGCCGCGCTGTGGCTGGCCGTCCCCGGCCCGGAGGGTGCGCCGCTGCCGGTCGCCCTGGCCGCCAGCGACCACGTGGCGCCGCACCTGCTCGGCGAGCTGGCCGCCGCCGCGCGGGACGGCGCGGAGCTGGTCCGCACCGGCGGGGTGCGGTCGGTGCCGGTCGGGCCGGCGCTGCGCGACCGGTGGCCGGGGCTGGCGGAGGCGATGGTCGAGGCCGGGCAGGAGGCGGTCGTCGTCGTGCCGGTGTCGGCCGCCGACGACCGGCACCTCGGCGCGCTGGTGCTGGTCCTCGGTGTGACCGACGACAGCGAGCTGATCAGCCTGACCGAGCCCGGCGCGCGCGGCTCCCTGGCGCCGGCGGACGCCGACCTGCTGGCCACCCTCGGCCGGCAGGCCGGGCAGGCGCTCGAGCGGGTCCGGCTGCACGAGGAGACCGTGCGGCAGGCGGCCCGGTCGACGTTCCTGCTCGAGGCCGCCCGGCTCATGGCCGCCGGGCACGGGGTCACCGAGACGATCGCGGAGCTCGCCGAGCTGACGGTCCGCCGGCTGGCCGACGTGTGCGTCGTCGACGTGCTGACCGAGCACGGGCTGGTGGAGCCGGTGGTCGCGCACGCCGACCCGGCCCGCCGCCCCCTGGTCGAGGAGCTGCGCGACGTCCACCTGCCCCGCCGCGACGGCTCCCACCCGAGCGTGCGGGCGATGACCCAGCACCGCACGGTCTGGCTGCGCGGCGGGGCCGACGCCGAGCTCGCCCGGGCCACCACGAGCCCGCGGCACCGGGAGGTCACCCGGGCGCTGGAGCTGGCCGACCTCGTCTGCGTGCCGCTGGTCGCGGAGAACCGGCCGCTCGGGGTGATCTCGCTCGGCGCCGACGTGCGCCGCGGCCCGTTCACCGAGGCCGACGTCGAGACCGCCGAGCAGCTCGCGCTGCAGATGTCGCAGGGCATGGACGTGGCCCAGCGGCACGAGCTGGAGGAGCGGACCTCGCACACGCTGCAGGCCAGCCTGCTGCCGCCCGCGCCGCCGGAGGTGCCGGGGTACGCCGTCGCCGTCCGCTACCTGCCCGCCAGCCGCGGCGCCGACGTCGGCGGCGACTTCCACGACGTCGTGCCGCTGCCCGGCGGCGAGGTGGCGCTGGCGGTCGGCGACGTCGTCGGTCACGACGTGACGGCCGCGGCGACGATGGGCCAGCTGCGCAGTGTGCACCGCGCGCTGCTGGTGGACCGGCCGGGGCCGGCGGCGCTGGTCGACCGGCTGCACGGCAGCTGGCCGCTGCTGGGCCTGCCGCGGATGGCCACCGCGCTGTTCGCCCGGCTGCACCCGCCCACCGGCGGGCTGCGGATCGCCTCGGCCGGCCACCTGCCGCCGCTGCTGGTCGAGGACGGGCGGGCCGGGCTGCTCGACGTCCGCCCGGGCCGGTTGCTCGGCGCCCCGCCGGGTCCCGCTCCGGAGTGGCGGGGCCGGCTGCGGCCCGGCGCCACGCTCGTCCTGTTCACCGACGGCCTGGTGGAGAGCCGCACCGCCGACATCGACGCGGGGCTGGACCGGCTGCGCGCCGTCGCCGCCGCGGCCCACGGTGACACGGACCCGGACGCCCTGTGCGACCGGCTGCTCGACGCCCTGGCCGGGCCCCGCCGCGCCGACGACGTCGCCCTGCTCGTGCTCACCCGGCTGCCGGTGGAGGGTCTGGCGGGCGGGGGTGAGGAGGCGGACCATCGCAGCCACCGCCCCACCGGCGGGGCCTTGCGCGAGGAGGCGGCCGTGGAGCAGACGCGCAGTGAGCTGACCGACGTGCTCGAGGGCGCGACCGGGGACGTCTCGGTCTCCGGTGACGCGATGCGCTGGACGCCGGGGCCGGCGGAGCCGCCCGAGCCGCCCCCCGGCTTTCCGGGGGTCGACGTCGCGGCGGGGCTCGGCTCCGTGCTGGGGCTGGACCCCGTCGCGGTGCGCCGGCTGGTCTCCGGCGCCGTCGACCGGCTGACGACGGTCGCCGGCGACGTGGCCGGCGGGCTGCGCCAGCTCGCCCGGGACGCGTTCCCCGGTGGCGACGACCGCGGCTGACCGCGTCCCCGCCCGGCGGCCGGAGGGGGTCCGACACACCCCGGCGCGGGTGTTCCACCGCTGCGCGCGGTAGAACCGACGGGAACAACTGCCACGCCGACGTGGGGACGTGTCCGTCATGAGCAGCAACCAGTTGACCCTGGCGCCCGCGCCGCCGTCCGAGGCGGCCGAGCGGGTCCGCCTGGAGGTACGGGAGTTCCTCGCGCAGGAGCTCGCCGCGGGGACCTTCACCACGCACGTCGACACCTGGCTGTCCGGCGTGGACCCGGAGTTCTCGCGCAAGCTCGGCGCCCGCGGCTGGCTGGGCATGACCTGGCCCAGGGAGTACGGCGGCCACGAGCGCACCGCGCAGGAGCGGTACGCCGTCACCGAGGAGCTGCTCGCCGCCGGCGCGCCGGTGGCCGCGCACTGGATCGCCGACCGGCAGTCCGGGCCGAACCTGCTGCGCTACGGCACCGAGGCGCAGCGCAAGGAGATCCTGCCGCGCATCGCCGCGGGGGAGTGCTACTTCGTCATCGGCATGAGCGAGCCCGACAGCGGCTCCGACCTCGCCTCGATCCGCACCCGCGCGACCCGCAACGCCGACGGCGACTGGGTGGTCAACGGCGCGAAGATCTGGACGTCGAACGCGCACCACTCCCACTACGGGATCGTGCTGGTGCGCACCGGCCCGCCCGGCGAGGGCCCGCGCGGCAAGCACCAGGGGCTGACGCAGCTGCTGGTCGACCTGTCGCTGCCCGGCATCACGGTCAACCCGATCCGCATCCTCGACGGCGGCCACCACTTCAACGAGGTGGTGTTCCAGGAGGTCGTCGTCCCCGGCGACATGCTGCTGGGCACCGAGGGCGCCGGCTGGCACCAGGTGACCGCGGAGCTGGCCTTCGAGCGGTCCGGCCCCGAGCGGTTCCTCTCCACCTGGCCGCTGCTGGCCGAGTTCGGCCGCCGCGCCGCCGCCTCCGGCGACCCCGCGCAGCTGGCGGTGCTGGGCCGGCTGTCCTCGCGGGCCCTCGCGCTGCGCCAGCTGTCGCTGCGGATCGCCGCCGCGCTCGACCGCGGGGAGCTGCCCGACATCCCGGCCGCGCTGGTCAAGGACATGGGGACGACGTTCGAGCAGGACGTCGTCGACGAGGTGCGCCGGGTGGTCGACGTCCCGGCGTCGCTGGACAGTCCCGACCCGCTGGGCCGGGCGCTGGCCGAGGCACAGCTGCACGCGCCGGGCTACACGCTGCGCGGCGGCACCAACGAGATCCTCAAGGGGATCGTGGCGCGAGGGCTGGGGCTGCGCTGATGGCATCCGACCAGGACCTGGTGGTCGAGACCGTCCGGGACATCCTGTCCGGGCACGAGCCGTTCGTCCTGACCGCCGAGCGGCCGTGGGACGAGGGCCTGTGGAGCACGCTGGCCGAGGCCGGGCTCACCGGCGTCGGGCTGCCCGAGGACGCCGGCGGCTCCGGCGGCGAGCTCGCCGACGCCGTGGCGGTCGTGCGCACGCTGGCGGCCGGTGCCGGCGCGGTGCCGGTGGCCGAGCAACTGCTGGTGGCCGGGCCCGCGCTGGTGGCCGCCGACCTCGACCTGCCCTCGCCCGAGGAGCCGCTGACGGTCGCCGTCGACGGGACGGTCACCGCCGAGCCCTCCGACGACGGCGACGGCCCCGGCCGGTTCACCCTCTCCGGCACCGCCACCGACGTCGCGTGGGCCGGCGTGGCCCGGCACGTCGCGGTGCTGGCCACCGCCCCGGCCGGGATCGAGGGCGCGGTGCTGGCCGTCGTCGACGCGGCGGGGCTGACGGCGTCGCGGGCGGTGAACCTGGCGGGGGAGCCGCGCGGGTCGCTGGTGCTCGACGGCGTCGGCGCGCGCGGTGCGCTGCTGACCCCGGCGCAGGCGGCGGAGGTCCGGGCCCGCTACGCGCTGGCCCGCGCGGTGCAGATCTCGGCCGCGCTGGAGCAGGTGCTGGCGTGGACGGTGCAGTACGCCGGCGAGCGGCAGCAGTTCGGCCGGCCGCTGGGCAAGTTCCAGGCGATCCAGATGGAGCTGGCGCAGATGGCCGGGGAGGTCACGTCGACCGCCGCGCTGGTCGACGCGGTCGTCCAGGCGCTGGGCCGCGGGGAGGCGACGGTCGGGCTGGCCGCGGCCGCCGCGAAGGTGCGCGCGGGGGAGGCCGTCGAGCGGGTGGCCAAGCTCGCCCACCAGGTGCACGGCGCGATCGGCTTCACCCAGGAGCACCGGCTGCACCACCTCACCCGGCGCTGCTGGTCCTGGCGCGACGAGGCCGGCAGCGAGCTGACCTGGTCGCGGTTCCTCGGCGCGGGCCTGGTCGCCGCCGGCCCGCAGGACGTCTGGCCGGCCTTCACCGCCGTGGTGTGAGGCTCCGGGCCGGCGCCCGACCGAGGCGCCGGCCCGGGTGGCCCTCCTGCAGGGGCCCGCCGCGAGCGGTGGGGGGCAGGAGGGTCCTCACACGGTCTCGGGCACCCGCAGGTGGGCGAGGACGAGGTCGAACTCCTCGGCGTCGGTGATCTCGAGCTTCATCGCCCGGGCGAAGTCGTCCCGGGCGGCGCGGGCGTGGGCGCGGCCGGCGTCCATGTCGTCGCGGTCCTCGAAGGTCACCGCGGACGCGGCCCGGCCGCTCTCCCGGTCGACCATGAGGCTCACGCTGCAGAAGCCGGGGTAGTCCTCCATCCGCGGCACCATGACGCTGCGGTAGGCGTCCAGCACCCGGTCAAGCCCAGCGGGGTCGGCACGCCACCAGGTCACCCGCGTGCACGCGCCCGACGGCGCCTCCGAGCGGCGGTGCATGACCGCGACCTCCCACTCCTGGACCGTGACGTCCCCGCCGAAGACCTCCGCGGCCTGGTCCCGGAGCGCGCGCACCCGGTCGGCGCTGGCCCGCATCGACTCGACGTCGCGCCAGGACGAGGTGACGACGGCCCGGCCGCTGGCGCGGTCGGTGAGCATCGACAGGCCCACGAAGCCGCGCATGTCGGCCAGCGCGGGCATGACCTCGTCGCAGACGAACGCGATCCCGTCGTCGAGCCTCTCGGGTGTGCCCGCGACGGAGGTCGAGCGTGCGTACATGGCCGCTCCTCTCTGGGGCGGCGCTGCCCGGGCGGCACCGCCGCGGGCGTCAGCCTGCTCCGGCGGCGGCCCGCCGGGAAGGGGGGCACCCCGGCGCGGGACGTCCCGGACCGTCGGTGAGCCCGCGGATACTGGGCGCATGCAGACCGCGCTCGTCCTCGTCCACGACGCCGACGCCTCCCGCGGGCAC
Organism: Geodermatophilus sp. SYSU D00867; assembly: GCF_054050315.1. Lineage (NCBI taxonomy): Bacteria > Bacillati > Actinomycetota > Actinomycetes > Geodermatophilales > Geodermatophilaceae > Geodermatophilus > Geodermatophilus sp. SYSU D00867. Next base: position 26,242 of record NZ_JBJGZC010000002.1, read on the forward strand.
CGGCTGGTCGGCACCCTGCGGCCGGCGCTGGAGGCGCAGGGGCTGACGGTCGTCGTCGGGACGACGGTCGGCGACTCGCCGCTGCTCACCGACCTGCCCGACCCCGCCGCGCTGCGCACGCTGGTGGTGATGGGCTCGGGGGCGGCCGCCTACGACGACACGGTGCCGTGGCTGGCCGGGGAGCTGGCGTACCTGCGGCGCGCCGTCGACGCCGGGACGCCGGTGCTCGGCGTGTGCTTCGGCGGGCAGGCGCTGTCGCGGGTGCTCGGCGGCGTGGTCGCCCAGGCGCCGGCGGGCGAGCACGGGTTCCTCGACGTCGAGACCGCCGACCCCGCGCTCGTGCCGGCCGGCCCGTGGTTCGAGTACCACGGCGACCGGTTCACCGTGCCGCCCGGCGCGGTGGAGGTGGCGCGGACCGACCGGGCGGTGCAGGCGTTCACCGCCGGCCCGCACCTCGGCGTGCAGTTCCACCCGGAGATCGACCCCGGCGCGTTCTCGGCCTGGGAGGAGACCTGGGAGCTCACCGGCCCGCCGCCGCCGGAGGCCGCCGCGCTGGTGCCCGGGCTGCGCCGCGAGATCGGCGAGCGGGAGCCGGAGGCCGCCGCGGCCTGCGCCCGGCTCGTCGAGGCGTTCCTGGACCGGGCCGACCGCGTCCGCCCGGCGGAGGACGAGACGGCGGCCTGAGCCCGGGCGCGTTCGGCAGGATGGGCGCCCGTGAGCGCTGACCGCCACGGGCACACCCACCGCCTCGACCTCGCCGACGCCACCGTGCGGGAGTGGGACGCGACCGTCGTCGCGGCCGACCCCGAGCAGGGCATCGTCCTCGACCGCTCGGCCTTCTACCCGGGCGGCGGCGGGCAGCCGCCGGACGAGGGCGTGCTGCTGTGGGGCGGCGTGCGCACCCGGATCGCCGGCACGCGCAAGGGCGACGAGCTGTACCTCATCCCGGTCGAGGGCGACCCGGTGCCGCCGCCGGGCACCGCCGTCCGCGGGGCGCTCGACGACGAGCGCCGGACCGCGCTCATGCGCACCCACTCGGGGCTGCACGTGCTCACCGGCGTGGTGCTGCGCGACTTCGGCGCCAAGGTCACCGGCGGCAACATGGAGCCGCTGACCGCCCGGATGGACTTCGACCTCGCCGAGGTGCCGGCCGACTTCAAGGACCGCGTGGCCGAGGCGGTGAACGCCGAGATCACCGCCGACCGGCCGATCCGGGTCCGCACGCTCCCGCGCGACGAGGCGTACGCGATCCCGGACCTCATCCGGACGGCGACCGACCTGCTGCCGCCCGACATCGAGCAGGTGCGGATCGTCGACATCGTCGGCCTCGACCTGCAGGCCGACGGCGGCACGCACGTCGCCTCGACGGCGATGGTCGGCCGCGTCGAGGTGGTCAAGATGGAGAACAAGGGCCGCGGGTTCCGCCGGTTGCGCATCCGCGTCGTCTGATCCGGCGAGGTCCCGATACGCCCCGTTGCCGTGATCGACGAGCATTCCGGATGGAGTCGTTCTACCCTTCGTCCGTGCGGGAGGGGACTTCCACACGGGGGTCGGTGAGCAGCGCCGCAGTCGCTGGCTGGCCCCGTCGGGTCCTCCTCCTGTTCGGCCTGGTGGCCGGCATCTACGCGCTCCTGGTGGTCGTCTCCTCCACGGCCCGTGCCGAGGAGCCGCCTGCTCCGGACGGGTCCCTCCTCGGCGGCGTGGTCGAGGAGGTCACCGCGACGGTCGACGAGGTCGCCGTCGAGCCGGTGGTCGAGCCGGTCGTGGAGTCCGTGGTCGAGCCGGTCGCCGACGTTCCCGCGGAGACGCCCGAGCCCGCTCCGGAGCCCGAGCCCGCTCCGGAGCCCGAGCCTGCTCCGGAGCCCGTCGCCGACGTTCCCGCGGAGACGCCCGAGCCGGTCAGCGCCGCGCCACTTCCGGTCGTCGAGGACGTCGTCGCTCCGGTTGTCGAGCCGGTGACCGAGCCGGTGGCTCCGGTGGTCGAGACGGTGACCGAGCCGGTGGCTCCGGTGGTCGAGGCTGTCGTCGAACCTGTCGTGGAGACGGTGACGGAGCCGGTGGCTCCGGTGGTTGAGACCGTGACGGAGCCGGTGGCTCCGGTCGTGGAGACCGTGACGGAGCCGGTGGCTCCCGTGGCCGAGCCGGTGACCGAGCCCGTGGCCGAGCCGGTGACCGAGCCGGTGGCCGAGCCCGTGGCTCCCGTGGTCGAGGCTGTGGTCGAGCCTGTCGTGGAGACGGTGACGGAGCCGGTGGCTCCGGTGGTCGAGACGGTGACGGAGCCGGTGGCTCCGGTGGTCGAGGCTGTGGTCGAGCCTGTCATGGAGACCGTGACGGAGCCGGTGGCTCCGGTGGTCGAGACGGTGACCGAGCCGGTGGCTCCGGTGGTCGAGACGGTGACGGAGCCGGTGGCTCCGGTGGTTGAGACCGTCGTCGAACCTGTCGTGGAGACGGTGACGGAGCCGGTGGCTCCGGTGGTCGAGACGGTGACGGAGCCGGTGGCTCCGGTGGTTGAGACCGTCGTCGAACCTGTCGTGGAGACGGTGACGGAGCCGGTGGCTCCGGTGGTCGAGACGGTGACGGAGCCGGTGGCTCCGGTCGTGGAGACCGTGACCGAACCGGTGGCTCCGGTCGTGGAGACCGTGACCGAACCGGTGGCTCCGGTCGTGGAGACCGTGACCGAACCGGTGGCTCCGGTGGTCGAGACGGTCACCGGACCGGTGGCCCCTGTCGTCGAGGTGGTCCCGCCGGTGGTCGAGCCGGTCGTGCCGGTGGTCGAGGACGTCGTCCCGCCGGTGGTCGAGGTGGTCACCGGCCCAGTGGCTCCGGTGGTCGACGCGGTGGTCGAGCCGGTGGCACCAGTGGTCGAGCCGATCACACAGCCGGTTGGCCCGATCGTGGAGCCAGCCGCGCCGATCGTGGAGACGGTGACCGACCCGCTCGTCCCCGTCGTCGAGGACGTCGTCACCCCGGTCCTGGGACCGGTCACTCCCGTCGTCGAGGACGTCGCCGCACCGGTGGTCGGCACCGTGATCGACCCGGTCGCGCCCGTCCTCGAGACGGTCCTCGATCCGGTCGCTCCTGTCGTCGACACGGTCACCGCGCCCGTCGTTCCGGTGGCCGAGGTCGTCACCGGGGCGGTCGGCCCGGTCGTCGACGCGGTGGTCGAGTCGGTGACGCAGCCGCTCCTGCCGGTGGTCGAAGCTGTCGCGCCTGCGGTCCAAGCCGTCGCGCCCGTGGTGGAGACCGTCGTTGCGCCCGTGGTGGAGACCGCTGTCGAATCCGCGGCGGTGGCGGAGGCTGTCGCGCCGGCGACGGAGGTCGCTGCCCCAGTGGCGGAGGCCGTCACGCCGGTGACCGAGCCGGCCGCCGAGGCGGTGGCCACGGCGGCCGCCGGCACCGCCACCGCGCAGGTCACGACCTCGTCCTCAGCTCCGGTCGCCGGGACCGCCCCCGCGGTCGGGACCGCGACCACCCAGACCGCGCGGGCCACCGGGCTCGCCGTCGCCCCGGCGACCGTGGCCGTCCTGCTGACCGCCCCGCGGGCCGAGTGCGGCGCGGCTGACGAGGCCACCGCGGCCCCGACGGCCAGGACCACGCAGCGGCAGCACTCCGCCGCTCCCCGGCCCGCCGCCCCGCCGCGCGGGAACGACCTCCCCACCGAGCCCACGGCGCCGGTGGCGCCCGAGCCGAGGCCGATCGCGCCCCCGGCGCCCACCATGTCGGCCTCCACCTGGCTGACCACCCTGGCCGCGATCTGCCCGTCGGGCGTGCCGGCCACCGCTCTCTGCACCGTCCCGGCACCGGCGTCGGCCCCCGCCGTCGCCGCCGCCGTCCTGCGCGACCCGTCCTTCTCTCCCGACTGACCTCCCTGCCAGGCGCGCACCAGCCGCCGGCCGAGGTCGGGGACCCTCCCGCACCGCACCGCCGACTGGGCGCTGCCTTCCCGGGCGTGACCCCGACCTGGCCACCGCTGGGCCGGGGCCACCGGGCGGGGAGGTATCGGGGCTGGGGGTTCCGCGCACCGAGCGGTCGCGGCACCCCTGACCTCCCCGCCCGACACTCCGGACGACGGGGGCGGTGGCGACACCGGCGCCCCGCCCCCGTCGACCGATCCGACCGTGACATCCGCAGGACGCCGAACGGCCACGTGCACGACACGTCCGTGTGTTAGTCATGACGTCATGACGACTCCGTGCGTGCTGCGCCCGCTACCGGACCGCGCCACGGTCGTCGACGTGTACGGATCCCGTTTCCTGCTCGAGTGGCTCGACCGGGACACCCTCGCCACCGCCGCGGCGACGGCCCGGTGTGCGGCCGAGGTGGAGCGGGTCGAGGTCCGCGCGGCGAGCTGAGGCGCGGAGATCACTGGCGCTCGGTCGACCTGTCGGGCACGGTGCCGCTCGTGCTCCCGTGGATCGTGATCGCCCTGGTCCTGCTCGTCTTCACCGCGATGTTCACGGCCGCCGTACGCGCCGCTCGGCGGGGTGGCGGCCGGCGCTCCGGCGGTGACGGCGGAGGCTGGTACGGCGACGGCGGCAGCTGGAGCGGTGACTCCGGCGGCGGACACCACGGCCACCACGACGGCGGCGGCTGGGGCGGCGACTCCGGCGGCGGTGGGGGAGACGGCGGCGGAGGCGGCGGCGGGGACTGACCGGATGAGCTCCTGCGGCGAGAGCTGGCGCCGCGGCCCGCGCCGGTCCACAGTTCACGCATGACAGCCCTGGCCGTGCTCGCCGTCGTGGTGGCAGCCGTCTTCCTCATGGCCTACGCGATGCAGCGCTCCCGAGCAGGAGCCGAGAGCCGTGGCACCGTCGGGGGGCGCACCGGTCGCGCGCACGGCCCCGGCGTCGTCACCGCCGGTGGGTTCATCGCCGGCACCGACGCGGGCGGCGGCTTCGACGGCGGCTGCGCCGGCGACGGCGGCGGCGGGGGCTGCTGACCCCGACCTCCGGGCCCGCGCCGGCCCGTCCGTGACCGGCCGCTAGGGCCGGGGCCGGCGCTCGTCGTCGGGCCGGTGCCCGATGCCGCCGGGACCGTGCGACGCCGGCACCTCCTCGCCGGCGGCCACGGGCCCGGGCGGGGTCCCGTCGCCGAAGGGGGAGCCGCCGAGCTCCTCGCGCCCGTGCGGGGTCAGCCAGTTCGACGTGTCCGGCCCCATCGGGATGACCTGCGTCGGGTTGATGTCCGCGTGGACGACGTAGTAGTGCTCCTTGATCTGCGGGAAGTCGGTGGTGTCGCCGAACCCCGGCGTCTGGAACAGGTCGCGCGCGTAGCCCCACAGCGCCGGCATCTCGGTCAGCTTCTGCCGGTTGCACTTGAAGTGGCCGTGGTAGACGGCGTCGAAGCGGGCCAGCGTGGTGAACAGCCGGACGTCGGCCTCGGTGATCGTGTCGCCCATGAGGTACCGCCGCGTCGTCAGCCGCTCCTCGAGCCAGTCCAGCGCCGTCCACAGCCGCTCGTAGGCCTTGTCGTAGGCGCGCTGTGAGCCGGCGAAGCCGCAGCGGTACACGCCGTTGTTGACCTCGGTGTAGACGCGCTGCATCACCTCGTCCATCTCGTCCCGCAGGTGCTCGGGGTAGAGGTCGGGGGCGCCGTCGCGGTGGTGGGCCGTCCACTGCGTGGAGAAGTCGAGCGTCATCTGCATGAAGTCGTTGGTGACGACGGCCTTGGTCGGGACGTCGACCATCGCCGGCACCGTGATCCCGCGCGGGTACTCCGGGTCGCGGGCGAAGAACGCCTCCTGCAGCCGCTCGTAGCCGAGCACCGGGTCGCGCCCGCCCGGGTCGAGGTCGAAGGTCCAGCTGCGCTCGTCGTGCGTGGGCCCGCAGATGCCCATCGAGAACGCCGGCTCCAGCCCCAGCAGCCGGCGCACGATCGCGGCGCGGTTGGCCCAGGGGCAGGCGCGGGCGATGACCAGCCGGTAGCGGCCCGGCTCGACCGGCCAGGGGCTCGAGCCGTCGGCGGTGATCCGGTCGGTGATGTAGTTGGTGTCCCGCGTGTACTCCTGGCCGCTGCTGACGTAGCCGGATCCCTGGTCGTCGCTCACACGATCAACTCTCGCCGACCGCGCCTCCCACCGCCCGGCGGACCAGGGTGACCCGCAACTCCTGTGCCGCCTGGGGCTGCGCCTCCTGCGGACCGGCACTCCGGTCCCACCCGCCCCACCCGGCGACGACGCGGTCGTCCCCTGCCCGGTTCCGTCCCGTCCTCGTGATGGCATCCGGAACGGAACGGTCCACGGACGACGACAGGTGGGACATGGGACTGAGCTTCTCGGTCAAGCTGGCGCCGGGTGTCCGGGTGCGCGCCTCCAGCCGGGGCGTGCGGACCAGCATCGGGCCGAGAGCGGCGCGCGTGCACGTGGGAGGGGGGCGCACGTCCTTCTCCACCGGCGCCGGGCCGTTCACCTACTCCACGTCGGCGGGAGGCGGCAGCCGCAGACGCTCGACGGCCGGTCGTCCCTCACCGGCCGCGTACCAGCGGCAGCTCGCGGCCGCGGCGAGGGCGGCCGAGGAGGCGGCGAAGGAGGAGGAGGCCCGGCGACTGGCGGCGATGTTCGCGGAGTTGCTGAGCGTGCACCGCGCCGAGTTCGACCGGACGCGGCACCCGGTCGCGCCGCCGGCCCCCGAGCCCGACGTCGACGCCGTCCGCGCACGGCACCGCGAGGCGTCGACCGCCGGCCTCGGCCTGTTCCAGCGGGCCGCGAAGGAGGCGGCACGCCGGCAGGCGGACGTCGCTGCGGAGGCCGAGATCGCGGCCCTGCGGCAGGAGGCGCAGCGGGAGCAGGCCGACCTGCAGGCCCGTCTCGACGAGTGGTGGTGGGCGCTGTCCACCAACGACCCGGACACGGTGATCGCCGCACTCGCCGAGGCGTTCGAGGACAACGAGGCCGCCGCAGCACCTCTCGGTGTCGACGGCGACGAGGTGGCCCTGGTCGTCCTCGCGCCGCCGGAGACCGTCGTCCCCGAGCGCATGCCGGCCACCACCCAGGCGGGCAACCTCAGCCTGCGCAAGCTGCCCAAGGGCGAGCGGGCGCGGCTCTACACCGAGGCCGTGATGGGGCACGTGCTGGTGACGCTCAAGGAGGCGCTCGCGGTCGCGCCCGCGATCCGCTCGGCCCGGGTGGTCGCGCTGCGCGCCGCGGGCACCGACGCCTACGGCCGCCCCCGGCTCGACTGCCTGCTCGCCGGCCACTGGACCCGCGCCGCCCTCACCGGCGTGCAGTGGTCCACGGCGGACGCCTCCACGATCGCCCGGGACACCGCCGCGGAGCTGCTGGTCGACGTCAAGGCCAAGGAGCTGCGGCCGCTCGACCTCACCGGCCAGCCGGGCCTGCAGGCGCTGCTCGACGTCGTCGACGTCGACGAGCTGACCGCCTGACCGACCTCTCCCGCCCTGACTCGCGCACTGCACACACCTGTGGGCAGAGCACGACTGCGCGCGGGACTACAGCCGGGACGTCGTCGCGTCGTCCTCCTCGCCGCCGAAGTACTGCTCCAGGACGGCGCGGAACACCGGCTGCCCGGGGTCGGCGTGCGCGAACAGCGTCATCGACGAGCGCAGCTTCACCGCGTCGACCGGCCCGAGCACCGCGGCGGCGTCGGAGCCGGGCAGCTCGGTGAGCGCCTGCGCGGACTCGACCAGCCGCGGGCCGAGCACCGGGTGGGCGAGGTAGGCGCGGGCCTCGTCGAGGCCGGAGATCGCGAACCGCTGCGCCGTCGCGCTGCGGCCGAGGCCGGCGACCTGCGGGAAGACGAACCACATCCAGTGGCTGGTCTTGTGCCCGGCGCGCAGCTCGGTGAGCGCCTGCGCGTACGTGTCGGTCTGCGCCTCCACGAAGCGGGCCAGCCGGTACGGGTCGTCTGCGGAGGAGGTCATCGGTCGTCTCCCGGGGTGGTGTCGGCGGTTGTCGGCGGTGACGTCGTCGGCGCCCGTCGTGCGGACGGCGAGGGTGAGCCCGGCGACGCGCAGCGCCGGTCCGTGCGCGGTCTCGTGCACCCACGGGGCCACGGTGTTCAGGCAGGTGCCGGGGCGGACGGCGGCGCGCATGCGCACCGTGCCCTCCAGCCCCTCGACGCGGCGGGCCAGCTCCGACCACGGCAGCCGCCCGGCGACGCCGGTGGTCAGCGCGTCGGTGACGCGGACCCGGCCGGTGGGCGTGCTGAACGTCGTCCGCAGGACGTTCGTGTCGCCGGCGTAGCCGCGGCTGACGGTGAACTCGCCCTCGGGGCACAGCTCCAGGCAGCCGCCGTTGTCGGTGTCCAGCAGCGCGCCGAACACCGGCGGGCCGTCCATCTCCGGCAGCGGCAGCCAGTCGATCCGGCCGTCGCGGGCGACCAGGGCGAGGGTGCGGCCGTCGCCGATGGCGGCGTAGGTGCGCAGGTCGGCGTAGCCGAGGTCGTCGCGCTCGGTGACCGCCGAGTCCTCGCCGGCGCCCCAGCGCAGGCTGTCCACGCGGACGGCGCCGGGGCGCGGGACCTCGTTGCGGTCCGGGTCGACGCCGGAGTCCTCGGGCGCGGGCGGGATGCCGGGCATCGGGCGGGCGGTGGATCGCGCGGTGCCGGTCACGGGTCGCCGGTGCCCGGCCCGGGTCCGGGCGACACCCGGGTGGCCGCGCTCACAGGAGGACGATCGGCGTACGTGAGCTCGACCGTCTTCGACAGCACCGGCATCGAGACCGGCCCCGACGGCATGCGCCGCTACACCGGCCTGGCGCCGACCCTGCCCGCGCTGCTGTCCGCCACCGCCGCCCGGGTCCCCGGCCGCACCGCCGTCGTCGAGCCGGGCGGGCCGTCGGTGACCTACGCCGAGCTGGAGGAGCGCGCCCGGGTCGTGGCCGGCGGGCTGCGCGCGGCCGGCGTCGGGGTCGGCGACCGGGTGGCGCTGCGCATCGGCAACGGCCTGGACTGGGTGCTCGCGTTCTGGGGGACGCAGCTGGCCGGCGGCGTCGTCGTGCCGCTGAACACCCGGCTGTCGGAGCCCGAGGCGCGGTTCGTCCTCGACGACTGCGGTGCCGCCTACGTGGTGGAGCCGGGTGCTCCGCTGCCGGCCGGGGAGCCCGTCGAGCCGCACGACGCCGCGCCCACCGACGTCGCCGCGCTGTTCTACACGTCCGGCACGACCGGCCGGCCCAAGGGCGCGATGACGACGCACGAGAACTTCGCGACCGCGGCGGAGAACATGCGCCGCGTGCTCGGGCTGTCGCGCGAGGGCGGCGAGACGTCGCTGATCTCGGTGCCGCTGTTCCACGTCACCGGGTGCAACTCGCAGCTGCTCGGGCAGACGGCGATCGGCAACACCGTCGTCGTGATGCCGCGGTTCAGCCCGGCCGCGGTGCTGGAGGCGATCCCGGCGTTCGGTGTCAGCCTGCTGACCAGCGTGCCGACGATCTTCGAGCTGCTGCTGCGGCACCCCTCGTTCGCCTCGACCGACGTCAGCGGCGTGCGGGTGCTCAGCTACGGCGGGGCGCCGATCGCGCCGGAGCTGGTGCACCGGCTGATGGCGGCGTTCCCGAACGCGCGGGTGGGCAACGGCTTCGGGCTGACCGAGACCGCGGCGCTGGCGACCTACCTGCCGCACGAGTTCGCGCTCGAGCACGCCGACTCGGTGGGCTTCGCGGTGCCGGTGGACGACGTCCGGGTGGACCGGCCCGACCCGGACACCGGCGTGGGGGAGCTGCTGGTGCGCGGGCCGAACGTCGTCGCCGGCTACTGGGGCGACCCGGCGCGGACGGCGGAGACGTTCGGAGACGGGTGGCTGCGCACCGGCGACCTGGCGCGGGTGACCGACGGGATGGTGCGGATCGTCGACCGCGCGAAGGACATGATCAACCGCGGCGGCGAGAACGTGTACTCGGTCGAGGTGGAGAACGCGCTGGCCGAGCACCCGGACGTCGTCGAGGTGGCCGTGGTGGGCGTGCCCGACCCGGTGATGGGGGAGAAGGTCGGCGCGGTCGTCCAGCCCCGTGCCGGCGTCTCGGCCGAGGACCTGGTCGCCTCCCTGGCGCCGTTCGCGCGCGAGCGGCTGGCGGACTTCAAGGTGCCGCAGTTCGTGAAGATCCTCGACGCGCCGCTGCCGCGCAACGCCGGCGGGAAGGTGCTCAAGCACCCGCTGCGCGCGACGACCGACTGGACCCCCGTTCCGCGGTAGGCGCTACTGCGGGACCACGGTCACGGGACAGCGGAGGCCGGGCGCCCGCGCGAGACGCCGGTCGGCGGTGACCAGCGGGCAGCCGAGCGCCTCGGCCAGCGCGACGTAGGTGGCGTCGTAGGCGGTGAGGTTCTCCCGCAGCTGCCAGACGCGGTCGAGCAGTCCGGTGACGGGGTGCCGGGCGGCCCCGAGGCGGCGCCACGTGTCGAGAGCCGCCCAGCCCTGACCCGGCGTCACGGAGCCGGCCGCCGCGGCCCGCCGTAGCGCGCTGGCCACCTCGGCGTCGACCAGGTGGGGCACCTGGATCCGCTCCCGCCCGAGCAGGTCCCGGGCGGAGCCGGCGTTCAGCAGGCCGGAGACGACCGCCGAGGCGTCGGCGACCATCACCGCCCCGCGCGCTCGGCGTCCAGGTCCGCGACGACGTCCTCGGCCGGGACCCCGAGGTCGGGCAGCGCACCGAGGAGCGCGGGGTTGTCCGCGCGGCGGGACGCCTCGGCCAGCTCGCGCACCGCCAGCGCACCCACGGACGTCGCCTCGCGGGCGGCGAGCCGCTCCAGCCGCTCGACGACGTCGTCCGGGACGTTCCGCAGGTACAGCGTCCTCACGTCGCAGGATGCTAGCAATCCGCAAGCAGGATGTGCACGGCTCAGGCGGCGCCGGCCTCCGCCTCGCGGTGGGCCTTGGCCTGCTCGGTGAGCGTCCGGGCGATGGCCCGCACCGCGGCGCCGGTGACCGGCACGCGGCGCCGCTCCACCCGCTCGGGCGCGCTCCGCCGCTCGGCCGGAACGAGGCGCGGGGCGGGGACGGCGGCGGGACCGGTGCCCCGCGGCGGGAGGACGTCGCGGCACCAGCGCTCGCAGTCGGCCAGCAGGTTCCCGGTGGTGAGGGGAGCGGCCATGACCGTCTCGAGCCGGGTGCGGGGGTGCATGCGGTCCTCTCGTCCCTGGGCCGTCGTCGCGCCCGTTCCCTACTCGTATCGGCAGGCCGGGCGTCAGGCGGAACGGCGCGCCGGTGCTGCAGTTGATCATCGTCCGTGTGCCGCTCGCACCGGCGTGTCCGCGCGTGTCGCGTGCACGCAGACGATGATCGACAGGCGGCGGCGGGTCACGCCGGGAGCAGCGCCTCCAGGCCCTGCTCGGAGTCGGCGGCGATCGCGCGGCCGACGGCGACCGCGTGGGTCATCCGCAGCGACCCGGACAGCCACAGCAGGACGTCGTGCAGCCGCACCCGGCCGAGCGGGCGGCCGAGCAGCCGCGCCGTCGCCGTCTCCAGCGCGGCGAACGCGCCGGCGTTGGCGGTGAGCTCGCGGTGGACGATCGCCGCGGCCCCGCTGTCGCCCTCGCGCAGGTGGCCCCACAGCTGGCGGCGGGTGTGCCCGTCGGTCAGCGGCACCAGCGCGGGGGAGCGGTGGTGCAGCGCGGCGACGACGTGCCGCGCCCCCGGCCCCTCCGCCACCGACCGCAGCGACGCCCCGACCGTGCCCGGTTCCATCAGCACCGAGAACTCGTCGGCGGGCAGCTCCCACAGCGGTCGCCCGGCCGCGCGCGCGAGCGCAGCGGCGTAGTCCGGCCAGACGTCGTCGAGCCGGCCGCGCACCTCCCGCCACCCCGCCGGGTCGAGCCGGCCGTGCAGGCCCTCGGCGAGCAGGACGTCGCGGTCGGTGGGGCCGTCGCCGGTCGCGGGCGGCTGCCCGTCGAAGCGGTCGAAGGCGTAGGCGAGCACCTGCACCCACCGGCCCTGCGGCACGCTGGGGGAGCGGAAGAACAGCGGACGGCGCCCGCGCGCGTACCCGAGGACGGCGGCCAGCGCGGTGGCCAGCGGGATCGGGTCGGGCCCCGCGCTCGGGAGCACGAGGGCAGCCGCGTCCGGTCCGACCGACACGGGCCCATTCAACTCCGTCCGCGGCTCGGCGCGGCCGAAGCGGGAGGACGCGCGCCGGGGAGTCGGTCGTACCCGCCGCACCGCTCATTCCCGGGGACGGCGGCGGTCTGCCCTGGCATGACGATCGACCTGGGACCCGCAGCGGCCGCCACGGCGGGGGTCGTGGCCGGGATCCGCGACGACCAGCTCACCGCCCCCACCCCGTGCGACGGGACGACCGTGGCCGGGCTGCTCGGCCACCTCGCCGGGCTCGCCTACGCCTTCCGCATGGCCGCGGAGAAGACGCCCGTCGACGGCACCGCCTCCACCGACCCCGCACACCTGCCCGCCGACTGGCGCACCTTCGTCCCCGCGCAGCTCGACGCGCTGGCCGCGGCCTGGCGCGACCCCGCGGCGCACGAGGGCATGACGGCGGCCGGCGGGGTGGACATGCCGGGGGAGGTGGCGGCCGTCGTCGCGCTCGACGAGGTCGTCGTCCACGGCTGGGACCTCGCCGCCGCCACTGGTCAGCGCTACGAGGTCGCCGACGCGGACGCCGACACCTGCCGCGCGTTCGCCGAGTCCTTCGGCGACGACCGCCCGCCGGACCTGTACGGCCCGGTCGTGCCGGTGCTCGCCGACGCCCCCGCGCTCGACCGGCTGCTCGGCGTCACCGGCCGCGACCCGGGCTGGAAGCCGCCGGCCTAGCCGAACCGCCAGAGCACCGGCTCGCCGCGGCAGTCGCTGACCACCGAGGCGCGGCCGGACCCGTCGACGTCGGACCCGTCGACCGCGCCGCCGTCGCACAGCTCCACCTCGGCGACCACCTCGCCCGCCGCCAGGTCGACGCTGCGCTGCAGCACCCGCGGCACCTCGCCGTCGGCCACGGTGTCGACGAGCGTGGCCCTGTCCCCGTCGACCGTCACCAGCGCCGGCAGGTCACCAGGCACGGTGGCCAGCACCTCGGAGCCGCGGGTGATCGAGACGTCGCCGGACCCGCCGACGGTCGCGTACACGTCGCCGTCGACGACGGTCAGCGGGCCGGCGGCACCCGGGCCGGTCGGCACCTCGCCGATCATCTGCAGCGCGGCGTCGACGATGACGACGGAGGCGCTGCGCCCGGTGTCCGTGGCGACGACGACCATGCCGTCCCCCGAGACGTGCAGGTCGCGGGGCGTGCCGGGCAGCGCGACCTCGTCGCGGACGACGCCGCTCTCGGGGTCGACGGCGACCAGCCGGTGCGCGCCGTCGATGCCGCTGAGCGCGAGGAGCAGCACGCCGTCGATGACGACCGCGTCGAGCGCCGAGACGTCGGCGGCACCGAGCGTGCCGACCGGCTCCGGCGCGTCGGCGCGCCGCAGGTCCGCCTCGACGAGGGCCACGCGCCCGGCGGCGAACCCGACGACCACCACGCCCTCGCCGTCCGCGGCGATGCGGGTGAGGCCGGGCCGCTCGGAGTCGAGGCCGCGGAGCGGTACGGCGGTGACGGTGCCGTCGGCGGCGACGTCGGCGAGGGTGAGCGGGCCGCCGGGCGGCGCCAGCAGCGCGACCGACCGGCCGTCGGCGGTGGCGGCCACGTCGAGCACCTCGGCGTCCGCGCCCGCGACGTCGGCCAGCGACACCGTCGTCGGCCCCGGGATCGCCGTGCCCGCGATCGCCCCGCCACAGCCGGTCAGCACGAGACCGGCGAGCACGAGCCCGGGGCTGGGGCGCATGCCGGCAGAGTGTGACCGGGCCCCACAGGCGCGACAAGCAGTCGCGACGCGGCCGGACGCGCGAGCCTTTCGCGCGCGAAAGGCTGCGGCGGCTGTCCGACGAGCTGGTCAGTCGTAGGGGTTCGTGAGGACGGCGGCGGCCTCGACGACGTCGAACGTCACCGGCGGCCCGTCGGTCGTGGTGGTGCCGGGGACGTCGGCCGGCGCGCTGCCGTCGACGGTGAACGTGGCGCCCCAGGTGACGGTGAGCGACGCGGTGTACGTGCCCGAGCGGTAGAGGTGCTCGGTGGCCTGCTCGGGATAGGCGCCGCCGGGGACGGTCGTGGTCAGCGTGGGCGCGGCGGGGTCGCCGGTGCGCCAGGTGTAGCGCTGCGCCTCGGCGACGATGACGACGGCGTAGCCGCGGACGTCGACGGTGAAGGTCTGGGTGGTCGGGGCGTCGGTCCAGAAGACGACCGGCAGCCCGGCCAGGCCGCGTCCCGGCGGCGCGTGCGAGGTGGTCAGCTGCGGCAGTGGGAGTCGTTGGAAGTAGGCGAACACCTCCTCCGGCGATGGCGGCGGGTTGAGCGCCGTGATGTCGATGCACGCCGTGCGGAGCGTCTCCCACGCGCCGAGCAGATCGCCAGGCCCGAAGCCGGGAGTCACGGGGATGACTGCTGTGCCGTCCGGACGCACGACGGGGCGCTGCTGGACGGAGAGATAGCGGACGACTTGCCCTGGTTCGGCGGGGCAGTCCTGGAAGTCGATGGCCGTGCAGGCGCCCTCGCGCTCGTCAGTCAAGGCGCAAGGCTGAATCAGTCGCCAGACGTAGTCCACGGCAGCGGCCCCACCACCGCTCACCAATTGGTTGACCGCTCCGCCGGAGTACTCGACAGAGGCCGCTCCGTCAGCCACACCGGTCGAGCCGCAGTCGTCGAATGAACAAGCCAAGGCTGATGACCCGACCGAGGCTGTCATCCACGCGACCAACGCAAGGACTGCGGTGATGACCGCCAGAGGACGTCTCATCCGAGTTGGAAGGACGTGACGCGCCACGAGCGGGCGCTCTCGTCCCACTCCAGGTAAAGACCCGAAGAGAGCCGCGGCGCCGGATCGGGCTGCGCCTCAAGGACTGCGCCCGAACCGTCAACCAATGAGACGGGCTCTCGTCGTGCGCTGAAGGAGTACTGCGCAATTGGGCCGTCGAATGCGGGCTGAGCCACGGCGGTGATGGTCACCTCCCCGCCGACGTACCGGTTCCCTGCAGCGGCCGCCTCGTCGTAGTTGTTGGCGATGCGGCGGCATTCGTCGCAGTCCGGACCTAGGTCACGGAGAGGCTGGCCCGCAGGGATCGACTGCTGCCGGTTGAGCAGGTCGATCCAGTAGCGGAGGAAGGCCTCGGCGCCGGCGGAGTCCTGGGTGCGGGCCTCGGGCGGCACCGGGAAGTCGGCCGGACCCACCACGGGCAGCGCCTCGGTGGTGCTCGCCGGCGCCGACGTCGTCGGCAGGCTCGTGCTCGGCGCCTCGGCGTCGTCAGCAGCTGAGCAGGCGGGCAGCAGCAGCGCCGCGCCGACGACCACTGCGATGAGGCTCGTCCGTCCGGTGCCGGGGTTCCGCACGATCGCGGACGATAACCAGAACAGCACCGCTCCGGATCGCACCCTGGGGACAACCCACCCGAACGGCTACCCGAGCACGAACGCGGTGGTCGACGAGTTGTCCCCTCCGACGCACGCGCCGATGACGGTCAGCCGGTCGCCGGTCAGCGCCACCCGGCCGAAGGTGCCCTGCCCCTCGCACAGCCGGCCGGCCGCGAGCTGCTCGCCGCTGGACAGGTCGAGCGTGACCAGGCCGGACTCCACCTCGAACCCGGCCACCGCCAGGTAGGCGACCCGCCCGTCGGGGGAGAGGGCCAGGTCGGCCGGCGCGCGGTCGGTGCCGGGGATGGGGTGCGCGGCGGTCACCTCGCCGTCCTCGACGACCGTCACGCGGAACGGGTCGTCGCCGTGGACGGTGAGCGTGACGACCGCGTCGCCGTCGTCGGTCAGCCGCAGCGCGGACGGGATGCTGGCCGGGCGGTCGGAGGCCAGCTCGACGAGCTCGGCCCGCCCCAGGTCCTCAACCCAGGTGCCCAGGACGGCGACGTCGGCCAGGTCGAGCGCGCGGGCGTCGCTCATGAGCGCGACCGGCCCGTCCGGCCCGGCGGCGAGGGCCTCGACCGTGAGGCCGGGGTCGAGGTCGGTGGTCGCCTGCACCGCGCCGGTGGCCGGGTCGAGCGCGGCCAGCCGACCCCCGCCGGTGACGTACAGACGGCGGCCGTCGGGGGAGAGGGCGGCGGTGTCCCCGTCGACGCCCAGCTCGACGGTGCCGACGCCCACGGTGGTCAGCCGGCCCGGGCCGAGGACGAGGACGGCACCGTCGGGTCCCACGAACAACTGCTCGCCGGGGCCGTCCAGCCGCTGCACGTCACCGACGCCGTCCTCACCGACCGGCGCCAGGTAGGTGATCGACGGGTCGGCGCTGTCGGCGAGCAGGACGAGCGGGCCGTCCGGACCGGCCGCCAGGTCGAGGACGTCCACCCCGGCGGGCGCGACGGCGTCGAGGTCGGCGGTGCCGAGGAGCTCGGTGAACGTCGTCGGCGCGGGGCTGGGGTCGCCCTCGACGCCGGTGCAGCCCGCAGCCATCAGCGCGACAACGGCGAGGGCGGCGGCGCGGCGGACGGGCATGCGAAGGCTCCCGAGGTGGGGAGCCGAGTGTGGGACCGGCCCGCGCAGGGCGGCAACACGGCCTCGTGGTCTGATGCCTGCGGATGGTCCCCGGGCCCGCGGGCCCCGATCCGGAGGTGCGCTCGTGGCTGACGCCGAGGTCCTGCTCGAGGTCGACGGCGGCGTGGCGGTGGTGACGCTCAACGCGCCCGACCGCCGCAACGCGCTGACGCCGCAGATGGCCGGCGAGCTGATCGACGTGTTCGACGAGGTGGACGCCAAGCCGGAGGTCGGGGCGCTCGTCGTCCGGGCGGTGGGGAAGTCGTTCTGCGCGGGCGGCGACGTCGCGACGCTGACGAACGCCGGCAAGGACCCGGCCGCGCCCGACGCCTACGAGGGCATGGGCCGCATCTACGACTCCTTCTACCGGCTGGGCCAGGTGAAGGTGCCGACGATCGCGGCCGTCCGCGGCTCCGCCGTCGGCGCCGGGATGAACATGCTGCTGGCCGCCGACCTGCGGATCGTCGCGAACGACGCCCGGCTCCTGGCCGGCTTCCTCAAGCGCGGCCTGCACCCCGGCGGCGGGCACTTCGTCATCCTGTCCCGGCTGATCGGCCGCGAGGCCGCCGCGGCGATGGCGCTGTTCGGCGAGGAGATCAACGGCACCAAGGCCGTGGAGCTGGGCCTGGCGTGGGAGTCGGTGGACGACGCCGCCGTCGAGGACCGCGCGCTCGAGCTGGCCCGCCGCGTCGCCGCCGACCCCGAGCTCGCCCGCGTGGCCGTGGGCAACTTCCGCAGGGAGGTCGTCAACGGCGCGGTGAGCTGGGAGGTCGCCACCCAGTTCGAGCGCCCCGCGCAGATGTGGTCGATGCGCCGGTCCGCCAAGGACTGAGACCGCTCACACCGCCTCGGGGACGTGCAGGTGGGCGAGGACGAGGTCCATCTCGGCGACGTCCACGATCTTGGCGCCCAGGGCCTGCGCGAACTGCTCCCGCAGGGACCGGGCGTGCCGGCGCACCAGCCCCGCGGCGTCGCGGTCCTCGAAGCTGGTGACGCTGACCGTCCGGCCGAGGCGCCGGTCGACCAGCATGCTGACGCTGCAGAAGCCGGGTAGCTCCTGCAGCTTGGGCAGCAGGTTGTGCCGGTAGGCGTCGAGCAGGTCGTCGAGGTGGTTCGGCGCGATGCGGGCCCAGGTGACCTGCGCGCCGGCGCCGTCCCCGGCCGGACGGTCCCGGTGGAGGACCGCGATGTCCCACTCCCGGACGTCGGCGTGCCCGCCGCCGAGGGTGTGCAGCAGGCGGTGCTGGACGGTGCGGTCCTCGGCCGCGGTGGCGCGCATGGCCTGCTCGTCCCTCCAGGCGGTCGCGACGATGCAGCGGCCGCTGTCGCGGTCGGCGAGCATGGAGAGGCCGACGCAGCCGTCGGTGTTCTGGACCGTCGGCAGGACGTCGTCGCGCACGTAGGCGATGGCGGCGTCGATGCCGGCCGTGTTGCCGCGGATGCTCGTGGACCGTGCGTGCATGCGCCGCTCTCCTGACCTGGTGGGGACGCCCCTGCGGCGTCACGGCTCAGCCTGTCGACGCTCGGTGCGCGAGGCAATGGCCCAGCCGTCGGGCAGCCTCCCCGGGCCGGTCCACGTCAGTGGACGGCGCGCTCCTGCCCGGCCCAGTAGGCCGGCGCAACTCGCGCTTGAGCACCTTGCCGACGGGGGAGAGCGGCAGCGCGTCGACGACGTCCATCGACCGCGGCGTCTTGTACCCGGCGAGCCGGTCGGCGCAGAAGGCCCGCAGTTCCTCGAGGGTGACGGTGGCGCCGGCCGCCGGGACGACGACGGCGTGCACCCGCTCGCCCCAGGTCTCGTCGGGGACGCCGATGACCGCGCAGGTGGCCACCGCCGGGTGCTGGGCGAGGACGCTCTCCACCTCGACCGAGTACACGTTCTCCCCGCCGGAGATGATCATGTCCTTGATGCGGTCGGTGAGGTACAGGTAGCCCTCGTCGTCCATCCAGCCGGCGTCGCCGGTGTGCATCCAGCCGCCGCGCAGCGCCTCGGCGGTCTCCTCCGGCCGGTCCCAGTAGCCGAGCATCACGTGGCCGCCGCGGACGACGATCTCCCCGACCTCCCGGCGGGGGAGCTCGACGTCGTCCGGGCCGACGACGCGCACCTCGGCGTGCGGAGCGGCGCGCCCGACGGAGCGTCGGTGCGCGGGGTCCTGGTGGTCGTCGGGGGTGAGCACGGTGGCCGCCGGGGCGAGCTCGGTCATGCCGTAGGCCTGCATGAACCGGGCGTTGGGCAGCGCCTTCATCGTCCGGCCGAGCAGGGCGTCGGACATGGGGGAGGCGCCGTACATCACCCGGCGGACGCTGGTCAGGTCGAACTCGTCGACCCGCGGGTGGTCGACCACGAGCTGGATCATCGTGGGGACCAGCAGCACGTCGGTGACGCCGTGCTCCTGGACGGCGGTCAGCACGGCGACCGGGTCGAACACCGGGATCATCACCTGCGTCCCGCCGACCACGACGGCGCCGACCCAGTTGGAGAAGGCGGCGAGGTGGAACATCGGCGCCGAGTGCAGGCCCACCCGGCCGGGCGGGAAGTGGTCGGTGGCCAGCCCGCCCATGGACGACGTCAGCAGGTTGTCGTGGCTGAGCATGACGCCCTTGGACCGGCCGGTGGTGCCGCCGGTGTAGAAGACGCCGGCGAGGGCGTCGCCCCCGCGGCGGACGTCCTCGACCGGCTCGTGCGCTCCCACGAGCTCCTCGAACGCCAGCATGCCGTCGGGGGTCGGGCCGTCGCCGGCGTGGACGAGGTGCTCCAGGCGCGGGTGGGCCGCCCGGATCGGCTCGGTGTACGCGGCGAAGACGTCGTCGACGACGAGGACCCGGGCGTCGACCTCGGCGAGGGAGTCGGCGATCTCGGGGACGCTCCACCGGATGTTGACCGGCACGACGACGCCGCCGGCCCACAGCGTCGCGCCGAGGAACTCGTGGTAGCGGTCGGAGTTCAGGGACAGGACGGCCGCGCGCTCGCCGTCCCGGATCCCGAGCTGCTGGAGAGCGGCGGCCAGGCGGGCGATCCGGTCGACGGACTCGGCGTGGGTCCGGGTGCGGCCGGCGCAGACGGTGGCGATCTCGTCCGGGCGCTGCTGGACGTGGCGGTGCAGACCCTGGGTGACGTACACGGTGCCGACCTCCCGATACGGTAGGGACCCGGAGCGTCGCGATGACGGGTTCTTCGGCGACAGAGGCGGACGGCCCTGGGGCCGCGGGACGGGCCGCGAGCCGCGGGAAGGCGCGGTCTCGCCGTCGGGAGGGTCCGGCTCGGCGCCTCGGCGTCGAGGGGTGACCCGGTGGCGCAGCGTGTTCCGTCGGTGACGCTCGGCCGCTAGCGTCGTCGTGCGTGACCGCCGCCGTCCCGACGCCGCGCCTGCCCGACTCCGTGCCGGTCGGCGCCCCGCTGCCCGATCCGCGGGCGGCCGTCGCCGAGGCGGCGCGTCTTGCCGCGATCGCCAGCTACCGGCTGCCGGGGCACGCCGGGGTGTCCGACCTCGACGCCGTCGTCGCGTACATGGCGGAGACGGTGGAGGCGCCGATCGCGGTCATCAACCTGGTGGGCCCGGACGAGCAGTGCTTCCCGGCCGAGCGGGGCGCGGGCGCGCCGTACTCGCACGTGCCCGACGAGCTGTCGTTCTGCGCCTATGTGGTGGCGCTGCGGGCGTCGCTGCAGGTGGCCGACGCGCTCGACCACCCTGTCTTCCGCGACAACCCGGCCGTGGCGGCCGGCGCGATCCGCTCCTACCTCGGGGTGCCGCTGATCGACGAGGACGGCTTCGTCCTCGGCTCGCTGGGGGTCTTCGACGACGAGCCGCGGGCGTTCTCCCGGGCCGAGGAGGAGCTGCTCGAGAACCAGGTGCGGCTGGTGCGCAGCGTGCTGTCACTGCGGCGGCAGGTGGCCGCACACCGGTGGGACGGCGAGCTGCTGGCCGCGCAGGGCCGGACGCTGGAGGCGGTGGCGGCCGGCCTGCCGCTGGAGACGGTGCTCGAGACGCTGGCCTCGTCGACGGCGGGGCTGGCCGAGGACGCGGACGCGGACCAGGCGGTGCGGCTGCAGGAGACGGTGGACCGGCTGACCGCGGTGGCGACCAAGGCCGACGGCTGGCGGCAGGCGCTGCTGCGGTCGGCCCGGCAGGACCCGCTGACCGGGCTGGCCAACCGCAGCCACCTGCTCGACACCGGCCGTTCCGCGCTGGCGCTCGGGGGAGCGGTGCTGTTCGTCGACGTCGACCGGTTCAAGGAGGTCAATGACCGCGGCGGGCACGCGGTGGGGGACCAGTTGCTCGTGCGACTCGCCGACCGGCTACGCCGGCACGTGGAGCGGGAGCTGCCGAGGGCCGTAGTGGGTCGGCTGGGCGGGGACGAGTTCGTGGCGGTCCTGCCGGGGGTGGACGCTTCCACTGCTGAGGGGATCGGGCACGGGCTGGCCGCCGTCCTGGTGGACGAGGTCGAGGTAGGACGGCGGACCGTGCGGGTGTCGGCCTCCATCGGGCTGGCGATGGCCGCACCCGGGACGACGCTGGACGAGGTGCTCTCGCTGGCGGACCGGGCGATGTACGGCGCCAAGGAGCGCGGGCGCGGCGTCCTGCACGTGGTGGAGATCTAGCGAGCTCCTGTGCCGACCGCGGACATCGCCCGCGTTGAACGGATCGCGCCTGACTAGAACTTACGGTGGCGTCATGCCTAGGCGCAGCAAGGCGGACGTGCCCAACCGGATCGTGCGGATCTTCCTCGAGCACGCAGGCGAGCAGTACGACCGCAGCGAGGCCTCAAGCCCTACAGCAAGATGACCGAAGAGCTGCTCGACTACTTCGGGCGCGCGTGCGCCTACTGCGCTGCGCAGGACGGACCACTGGTTGAGGAGCACGTCGTGCCGATCAACCGGGAGAGCGTCGGACTTCACGCCTGGGGCAACCTCGTGCCGGCCTGCAAACCCTGCAACGCTGCGAAGCGGAACTTTCCGTGGAAGCAGCACATGGCTGCGCTGCCGCTGTCATCCGCCGTCAGAGTCGAGCGAACCGACCGCATCGCATCCTTCATCGCCGAATACCGCTACGAGCCGGACGTCGAACAGCTCAGGCTGATCGTGTCGAAGCTGTATGACCTCTCCGACCGGCAGACCCGTGGGCTGCTCGAGTTCGGCCCTGCTTGCCTCCGCTGACGTCCTCCAGGGCCTGCACGGGCCGGCGCCGGTCATCGGCGAGCTGACGCCTTCCATCTGACGCAGACTCCGGTTCGCGCCGTAACGGTCAATGCCCGCGTGTGCGGCTTGCCCGTGCTTATCGTCCGCGTGTGACCCAAACTGACGTGTCGCGCGAGGACGTGCGCGCGGCGATGGAGGAGTTCAACCGGCTCGGCCGGGACGGCTTCCTGGCCAGATACGCGCCCTATGGCCACCGCAAGGCTCGTGACTACTTCGTCAACGACGCCGGCGCCCTTTACGACTCGAAGGTGCTGGCAGCCGCCGCGCACGGGATCCGCCACGGCCGGCCCCTGCGCGCCGACGAGTTCTCCGGAGGGGACAGCCACGTCGCCGACCTGCTCCGCAGCCTGGGATTCACCGTCACCACACCTGGACCCGACTGGACAAGGGACGAGCTCACGCTCGTCTGCGCCGCAGTGGTCGAACGGGGATGGCGGGAACTGCGCACCGAGTACCCCGAGGCGGTCGAGCTGTCCGCACTGCTGCGGTCGATGCCGACCCATCCACGGGAACTGCAGAGCCCTTCGTTCCGCAGCCCCGCCAGCGTGTCCCGCAAGTCCAGCGACCTGGTTACCCGACGCGGCGACTACACCGGCGAGCGGACCAGAGGCGGCCGGCTCGACCAGCGGATCGTCGACGCCTTCATCACCGCTCCCGAGGCCAACCTGGCCCGGGCAAAAGTGCTCCGCGACCTCGTCGGTCAGCCCACGCCCCAAGCGGTGCCGGACATCGACGGCGAGGGGGCCGACGAAGGAGGTCTCCTGGAACGCCGGCATCTAGCCTACGAGCGCGACCGCGGCCTGCGCCAGCGCAAGATCAAGTCGGTGGTGGACGTCGGTGGCCGGATCGAGTGCGAGGTCTGTTCCTTCGACTTCGCCGCCACCTACGGCGACCGCGGGCGCCAGTACATCGAGGTCCACCACCGGACGCCGCTGCACGTCACAGGGCCGACGCGCACGAACCTCGCCGACCTCGCACTCTTGTGCTCCAACTGCCACAGGATGATCCACCGCAGGCAGCCCTGGCTAACCGTGGAAGAACTCAAGATCAGCGTTGCTCGACAGGTCGGGAGCTGAGCGTCCAGCCAGCCAGGCCCGCATGAGGCTTCTACCGACATCGGGCATGTGGCCAGCTCTCGTGGCAGGGCCGTTGGTCGGCCGGTGTCTCTACCGCTGCTAGTAGTGCGCCCAAGCCCGACCGACGGATTGGCCCTCGGGCTCTGGTGCTTGAGGGCACCCCTGCTCCGCAGCAGGAATTCCGCGGACGTGCGAGGGGCGCCTGTGTCGGGAGGTGCACGTTCGACTCGTCGCTGAGCACTAGAACCGCGTGTGCGTCTCCCTCAGTTACGCTCTCGTTCCGTTACGTGATCAAGACGGGGGACAAGTGACGCCCAATAGTGCCGCCGTGCAGGCCGCCTACGCGATGTTCATCGGTCTGCTGCGCCAAGATCAGTCGCCGGAGGCTGCAGAAGCCTCGATGCGGGACTTGATCCCGAACGACGAGGTCGTGACCGCCGCTGTGAAGAGGTACCACGAGACCGCCGCGGGGATCATCGCTGCTCGCGAGCCGAATGCCCTGACGGATCCTCGGCGGATCGTCCCTTGGTATACGGGGTCGCGTCCCGCGGACGACTTCTGGCCGGCGTTGGAGCGGGCGCTGACCGAAGCGGGGTCGATGGGGCCGGACGGTCTCGAGTCCCTTGACCGCGCGTCGACCAAGGTGGTTGCCAGCCTGCCGGCGCCATGGCGCCGGGATTTCCGAGGCCGAGGCCTCGTGCTGGGCTACGTCCAGAGTGGAAAGACTTCCAATTTCACCGCGGTCATATCCAAGGCTGCCGACGCCGGCTACCGGCTATTCATCGTGCTCTCAGGCATCCACAACAACCTCCGTCGACAGACGCAGGTACGACTGGATCAGCAGCTCGTCGCCCTCAACAAGAAGCGCTGGATCGGGCTGACCAACAGCGGAGCCGACTTCGGTGACCCGGGCAACACGGACGCGCTCCTCGCGCAGGACCAGCTCCGTGTGCTCGCAGTCGTCAAGAAGAACAAGACGCGCTTGGAGAACCTCTGCGATTGGCTCGAGAAGGCTTCTAAATCAACGCTTCAGAACTGTCCAATCCTTGTCATCGATGACGAGGCAGACCAGGCCAGCGTTAACACCAAGGGCGCGGATCGCGCTGAGATCAACAAGCTGATTCTTCGATTGCTCAACCAGCCAAAGGCGGCCTACGTCGGATATACGGCGACGCCCTTCGCCAATATCTTCATCGACCCCTCCGTGCCTGAGGACTTGTACCCGAGCGACTTCATTGTCGACCTTCCGAGGCCCGACGCATACTTCGGCGCTGAGCGCCTGTTCGGGCGCGAGCCTCTGACCGAGGAAGAGGCGGAACTCGGCGCGGATGGCCTCGATCTCGTGTCGGAGGTTCCGATGGAAGAGGTCACTCACCTCCGTCCCCCGCGCAAGCGGGCCGACCGAGACTCGTGGAAGCCGCGCATCACGCCTTCGCTGCAAGAAGCTATCCGCTGGTTTGTCCTTGCAACGGCAACTCGACGTGTCCGTGGTCAGAGCGACCGGCATTCATCTATGTTGATCCACACGACGCAGCTCTCTTCTATGCACTTCCGGTACAGGGAACCCATTGAGGGGCTTCTGATGTCACTACGCGGGGAGGCGGGCCGCGCTGCACTAGCGGAGGTGTGGCGTCGACAGGCCGACCGGGTGTCCGCTCAGGAGTTGGGCGAACAACCTGTCACCTTTGAACAGGTGTCCGCGGAGGTTGATGGAGTCCTCCACGACATCAAGGTGGTGGTGGACAACTTCCAGAGCGCGGACCGCCTCGACTACGGCGATGAGGCTCAAGTTGTCATCGTAGTTGGGGGAAACACCCTGTCACGGGGACTTACGCTCGAGGGTTTGGTTGTCAGCTACTTCCTGCGGACTGCGAGCGCCTACGACACGCTCCTCCAGATGGGAAGATGGTTCGGCTACCGCCCAGGCTACTCGGACCTTCCCCGGATCTGGATGACTAAGGACCTCGCTGAGTACTTCCAGTTCCTGGCAACAGTCGAAGCGGAGATCCGGGTCGACATCTCGCGGTACGAGCGCGAGGATCTCACGCCCCGCGAGTTCGCGGTTCGAGTGCGCACGCACCCGCAGCTGGCGATCACTTCTGCACTCAAGATGAAGGCTGCCCAGGACGTCGCTGTGTCCTACAGCGGCCGGCGCCTTCAGACGATCCTGTTCAACCACCGCGATCGGGACTGGCTGATCGATAATCTGCGTGCCAGTCGCCGGCTGCTCGCCGCAGCGGAAAAGGTGAATGGTGGGGCGCCTCGCAAAACCGGCAGCAACAGGTACGTGTATGACGGTGTTCCGGTGAATGTTGTGGTCGATTTCCTGAGTCGGTATCGGTTCCATGCTGATGCGCAGGATCTCAACTCTGACCGGATCGCCGAGTACATCGGGCGCCAGAACGGCTACGGTGAGCTCGCGACATGGAACATCGCCGTCGTGACTCGCGGCACCGAACATGCGGGGCGTCTTATCGAGCTTGGCGGCGGCTTGCCGCCGGTGGGTCTGATCAACCGGGCAGCCTTTAGGACAGTGGCTAAGCCGCACGCGAACATCAAGTCCCTCATGTCTCACGAGGACCGCGTCATTGACCTCGACATGGACGCGGCGAAAGTTGCCGAGATGTCCGACGCCGAACTGCAGGAATTGCGTCCCGTCGGTATTGGACTCGTAGTGCTGTATCCCATCGACAAGGACTCGAAGCCACTCCGCGCTCCGCGCCCCGGGAAGGAGCCTGTGCGCGTCGACCTAGATGCCGCGGAGGACGTCATGGGGATCGGCCTCGTCTTCCCCGAGGCGACAGTCAAGGACTCTGCCGTGCGCTACAAGGCAGTTGGCCTGCCCCTGGGTGACGTTGAGGAATTCGACGACGTGGACGACGCGGAGGACGTTGACGTCGAGAGCATGGACACCGAGTCCAGCCTGAACGGTGTCGAGGCCTGAGTGCGCGACGACGTTGCGGCTGCGTTCCACGCGCTTTCCAAGTCCCAGGAAGCAAGCGAGGTGCTCCTAGTCTCGCTTCCTGTTGCGACGCCCGCCGGCGACCTCATGGCAGCCGTCGATCACGACGGAACCCAACACGTCTTGGTGCCGGTGCCACCTGGGACACCCGTGGCGCCGGACCGGAGGTCCAAGTCGGTCACGCTGGAGCGTCGCGAGCTCATAGTCCAAGGCAGCCGGAGGCTGTTCGTCGACGTGGCCTGTCACCGGGTGGAGCTCAGGGACGTGTTCGAGCGGCTGGCGGGGGAGATCTGCGAGCGCGTGCTCGCGCGACCTGATGATTACCGGACCATCCCGCAGCTGACGCTGTCACGGTGGCGACAACTCCTCGAGGCGGGGAAGGAGCCGCTGGGAGAGAGCGGCCTGATAGGCATCTACGGGGAGCTTTGGGTTCTACGGCAGCTGGTCGCCGAGGATCCGCTCCGTCGAATCGAGCACTGGATTGGCCCTGACCGGGCCGTGCACGACTTCCGTCGTGGCGCTGTCGCCCTTGAGGTGAAGGCCTCGAGCGCCCGGAATGGCCGAACCGTCGAAATCCACGGCCCAGAGCAGCTGGCGGCCCCAACGGCGGGGCGCCTGTATCTCGTCTACCTCCGCCTCGGGGAGGCGTCGGCTGGGATGACCCTCCGGCAGCTGATAGACGAGATCCGGGGGCTCGGGGTGGATCCGGCCGACTTCGAGCGGATCCTCGCCCGTACGGGCATCTCTGAGTCCTCGGACACCCGCCCCTTCGAGGTGCGGGAGGAGCTCTGGTACCACATCGACGAGACGTTCCCCCGCGTCGTGCCGACCAGCTTCATCGGCGGTCGAGTGCCTGAGGGTGTTCTGAACCTCAACTACCAGCTCGACTTGGCCGGGCCCCATCCGGCGGCCCTGCCCGCGGGTGCCCGCATCACCGTCCTGAGGGAGCTCGCAGCGCTGTGATCTCGATGAACCACTTCGCAGAACCCCGCGCGCCGCATGGCGGGCTGGCGGGGGAGGGGGCGCTCAACCTCCTCGGGCGTCCGGATCTCGATCCGTACGTGGTGCTCGTCCGGGAAGCGGTCCAGAACAGCTGGGACGCCCGCGCGGGCGACGGTGACGTCCGTGTATCGCTCGGTCTGAGCGAGGTCACAACTGAACAGCGTCTCGCCTTGAAGGACGAGGTTTTTTCATCCCTTCCGCCGAAGGGGGTCTTCAACAACGTCCTGGAGAGCGGCGACGTCGAGCTCGAGCGTGCGCTGAAAGACCGCGGGTTGCGGATGCTGTGCATCACCGACCGGGGAACGAAGGGTCTCGGTGGTCCCCTCCGTGCGGACCGTCCAGCAGATGAGGGCGAAGCGACGAACTTCATCGACCTCGTCTTCAACATCGGCCAGCCTTCTGATCGGGAGCTCGGTGGCGGTACCTACGGCTTCGGCAAGACCATCAGCTATCTGGTCAGCGGTTGTCGTACGGTCCTCATCCACACCAGCGCCAACTACCGAGGGCGGATCCAGCAGCGGCTCATCGCCCAGACCATCGGACGCCAGTACGACTACAGACGACAGAACTACACGGGCCGGCACTGGTGGGGTCGCTTCGGGAGCGACAACGCAGTTGAGCCTGTCACCGGCGACGCCGCCAAGCGGCTGGCTGACCGGCTGGGACTCCCGGCCTTCTCCGCCGAGGAGACGGGGACGACCATCGCAATCCTCGCGCCTGACCTGGCAGGACGTGAGCCTCACCAGGTCGTCAACTTCATGATCGAAGCGCTGCTGTGGAACTTCTGGCCCAAAATGGTGGCCAGAGACGGGTCTCGGCCTGCCATGACCTTCGTCGCGACCTTGGATGGCGAAGCCATCCCGGTGCCGGATCCACGTCAGACACCGCCACTATCTGCCTTCGCCCAAGCACTGGATTCCCTGAGGGCGTGCGATGACGAGGGAGCGGCTCCGGAGCTGTATCCCCTACAGCACATCAGGAACATCAAGTCGCAGCGGCCCATCGCCAATCTCGGGTGGCTCGCGATGCACGCCGTACCTTTCGCGACTCGGCCCATCCTGGATTGTGGACTGGACGACCACGGGCAACAGCGCACCGCCGCTCCGTTCACGGGACCGTCCCATCACGTGGCCGTGATGCGTCGAGCGGAGCTCGTGGTGCAGTACCGCTCCGGGCCTGCACTGACCAACAAGGGGCTCGAGTGGGCCGGCGTCTTCCGCACCTCGGAGGAGGTGGACGCTGCCTTCGCCGCAGCGGAGCCCCCAACCCACGACACCTGGAACCCGACTCTCGTCAGCGAGAGACGCCAGCGCACCTACGTGAACGTGGCGCTCCGAGACATCAAGGCTGCAGCGGAGGACGCATTCGCGCCTGCCGTGCGGCTCGGCGGCGGAGAGGTCCGAGAGTCGGGAGTCGTGGTCGCAGATCAGCTCGGCCAGCTTCTGAGTGTCTCAGCAGGAAACGGGCCGAGGGCACCACGTACGAAGAAGACCAGTTCCAGTGCGAGTGGTGGTGGCCCGACAGCGAAGGCTGAAATCCGTCGGCGATGGCTCGAACCCGAGACGGAGGGACGGACCCGTCTCTGTATCGAGTTCGCGGTGACGCCAAGGCGGGGGACGCAGGCAACGGAGGTCATGGCCCTCGTGGCGGCTGCTGGTCCGGATGGTGTCTCGCGAGAGAAGGAGGCGCCCGTCGGGGCCCCCGTGCCGGAGGTCCTCGGGTACTGGCGGGATGGCCGCCCCGTGCCCGACGCAGGGGAAGTACTGCAGGTGGCTGCGGACGACCAAGGGGCCTGGTGTCTCAAGGTGCTGCAACCACGTGACGTCGGAACCGTCGTCGATCTCAGGCTTGAGCCCTTGGGTGTCGAGTCATGAGGGTCGTGACTCTGCCTTACCTCCAAGCGGAGACCGAACCCCAGTGCGGCCAGTGGATCGTCGAGCTGCGGGGCGACCGGCAGCCCCTCCCGCTCCTTCTCAAGGGATGGGACTACACGTCAACCATCACGCTGGAGTCCATTGTCCGGGTCTCTCGCGACCAAGTGCTCCGGGAGTGTGGACTGCCCGACGATGCAGAAATCGCCGTCACAGCACTGTGGTCGGCGTCGTCGACGACGGCTCGGTCTGTAGGCGCCACAGTCCCCATCGTCGGGGACCGTGCGATCAACCTCGCATTCGATGTACCGCCTGGTGTGGCCGGCGGACGCTTGACGATCGAACGGCTCATCGTCCTGCTACGTCCCGGGACGGGCGGGGCAGCGCTCTCTGCTACACGACCGGGGTCCGTCCTGTGGAGGGAGTCCCGAGATGAGCAGGCCAGCTGCCTCCTCGAGGGCGATGCCTCGCGGTTCCCCACTGACGTCATCGACTTCGGCCAGTCAGGACTGGGGGATGCCGGAGGCATCTGGTGGCTTCAGCACGATCTGACCGACCTGGATGCGAACCCTCTCGCCTGTCTGCGCATCAGGATCAACAGTGCCCATCCGGTGGGGACCAGGCTCGTTCGGGGCACCGCCGACTCGGAGGAGATCAGGAGCGTCCTGTTCTGGGATGTCCATCGCCTCCTCGTGCACGCAGCACTCGACTCCGATGACTTCATCAGCGGCTGGGGCACCTTCCGGATCGGCTCGTTGGGGCACACCTTGGAACAGATCTGCCGACGGCTCTGGCCATACGAGGACGCGAGGTCACTGCGAGCAAGTCGTGATTCGGGTCGATCGAGGTTCGAGGCAGCGATGCAGGCACGGACCGGTCTGCTCGCTGAGGCGGTGAGCTGAGCGTGTACGTCTACCCACGGCTGTCGGACATTGCGGCGCGGACTCTCCTCGAGGAGTACGCCGAGCTCGAGCCAACCGAGCTGCGGAAGAGGGCAGAGACCAATCACCCGGATGCGGCGCCCGTCGCGGTCGGTGGTACGGCTGTACCTGAATCCTCGATCGAAGACGTCGCGGTCGCGCTACGTGAGCTCGCGGACCGGCTCGGTTTCCCCGATTCTCTGAGCCGGGCCCGGATCGGTGACTTCGACCGACCAGCCACCGCCCTGCTGCACGAGCACATGGCGATCGTGCCAGCGGACGCCGCCGCGGACGAAGTGTGGAACTTCCTCGCGATGGTGGTTCTTCCAGACCTGAGCGTATGGCGCTTTCCGGACCGGGCGGAGAAGCGCATGCTGGGACGGCCGCGCAATGTCCTGCGCCGCCTCTGGTGGCGCGCCGAGATCGTGGGTGCTGATCTCATCGACCGCGCTGACGGTCTCGGCGAGGACGAACTCGTCAACATCATGGAACGCCCCACCCTCGCTGCGGACCGGCGCCTTGCCAGGAGGATGGCAGCCGCGATCTTGGGGGCTCCTAGCGGAGCCGTCAGCCGAAGTGAACTCATGCGGGACTTCGCGAAGCGGATGCTGCGGGCGCAGGGCGCTTTCTGTCTTGATGTCCTCCCTGACGACGAACTCGACGCTGTCGTGCAGCGGGAGCTGCAGCAGGCCATCGCGGCCATGACCGGCAAGCCGGTCAGCCAGGTTGCGACGATGCGCGAACCAGTTGTCGTCGATGCGGTGCATCCGGTGCCTGTCCAGGTCGAAGTGCCATCTGAGCCAGCTGCTGCATCGTGGACGAGGCCTTACGAGCACGGCGAGGCGCACGGCAAGGCGTCCCCTGCTAACTGCCGCTTCCGTCCCGACAGTCCTCTGGCGACGCCCTACCTCACCCGGTACTTCGAGAGGCTGATTCGGAAGGAGGCGCCCGTCCATGTCGAGACCCTCTACGAAGCCTTCCAGCGGGACTGGGAGGTGGACCCATACGGGGGCGACATGCCGGACGCTCTTGACCGGGCGCTGCACCGCTGCTCGATTGCGGGGCAGCGCATAGACGTGGCCACAGACAACTTCATCCGGCTGCCCGGCCAGCTGCTCGAGCAGGTCCGGGTGCCCTCCAACGGAGACGTACGGGCGCCCGGCCGCGTGCCTCCCGAAGAGATCCGGCTGGCCATGTCCCATCTGCGCCAGGAGCACCCAGGCGCCGGGCTGGACGTCCTGGCCGGCGCCCTGTGCGAGCTGTTCGGCTGGTCCAAAGGCGCAGTCTCGCGTCGGTTCCTGCAGGAGGTCGGGTTGACGGTCACCGCAACGGGGGGATGACCGACGCGACCGGGCGGATCGTCCAGGTGTGGTACCTCGATGTGGCCGAGAGATCGGCCACGTCACCCCCGCGACGGACGTATGTTCGAGAGGTGGTCGAAGGTGGTCGGGGCCGACGCGTGAAGGCTCAACGACCGCCCGCCCGTGACGCGCAGGTAAGTCGTCAGATGCAGCGGATGCCCCGCCGGGACACAGGCCCGGAGGTCGCCCTGCGGCGCGAGCTACACGCACGGGGACTCAGGTTCCGGAAGGAGTTCCGAGGCCTGCCGGGGCGTCCTGACATCGTCTTCACGCGAGCTCAGCTTGCTGTCTTCGTCGACGGGTGCTTTTGGCACCGGTGCCCGCTCCACTCCACTCGTCCGAAGACGAACGCCGCATGGTGGGAGGCCAAGCTCGACGCCAACGTGGCAAGGGACCGAAGACAGGACCAGCAGCTCACCGACGCCGGCTGGACTGTCATACGGGTCTGGGAGCATGAGCCGGTCGACACCGCCGGTGACCGGATCGAGGCGGTGTGGCGAACGTTGCGTGGCGAGCCGCCGCGGTCCTGAGCTCGCCGTGTGAGAGCCTGGACGGGATCCAAAGGTGCGAGGAGTGCATGTGTCCGCGAGTCGGCATCGATCCGTAGCTCCCTCGGCGGCCCGTCTTACCGAGTCGCTCAGGGACATCGGTTACGACTTTCCCTCGGCTGTCGCCGATCTCGTGGACAACAGCGTGATGGCTGGCGCCGAGAGCGTTGACGTGGTCGTCCGATTCGATGGTGTAAATTCCTCCGTGTCTATCTGTGACGACGGGGCTGGGATGAGCCCAAATGGTCTGGTCGAGGCTCTCCGTTTCGGCAGTCGACGAGCCTACGGATCAAGCGACCTCGGCCGGTACGGTCTGGGACTCAAGACGGCATCGCTCTCCCAGTGTCGCAGCGTCACTGTTGTGAGCCGTCGACTAGCCAATGGCCCAGTTGCCTCACGTGAACTGAACCTCGACACCATCATCGAATGGGATGACTGGCTCATCACCGCACCTGAGAAGTCTAGGACGGCGGATGCGCGGGCGCTTCTCGGTGAAGGTCGAGGTACGGTCGTCGTGTGGCGGAACCTCGACCGGGTGCTGCCCGAGAAGAACCCGGATGGCGGATGGGCCAGACGACGCATCGAGTCGTTGGCTAGGAAGACGGCGGACCACCTGAGGATGGTTTTCCACCGATTTCTGGAGGGTGTCGCCGAGCGGCCCTTGGTCATCACCGTGAACGGGGAGAAGCTGGAGCCGTGGAATCCGTTTGCGGTCGACGAGGAACACACGCTGCGGCTGCATACACAGACTTTCGAGCTGACCGCCGGTGAAGGTCTGGGGCGCGTGCGCCTCGACCGGTTCGTCCTTCCTGCGAAGGACGACTTCAGTACCTTGGCCCGCTTTGACGAACTCTCGGGACCGCTCAAGTGGAACCGCCAGCAGGGCCTCTACATCTACCGAGGCGACCGGTTGGTGCAGTGGGGCGGTTGGGCCGGCCTACGAGGTATCGATGAGCACCTCAAGCTGGCGAGAGCCTCGTTGGACTTTGACACCGAACTCGACGACCTCTTCCAGATCAACGTCGCCAAGATGCGCGTTTCAGTTCCCGCTCAACTCAAGCATCTACTCGAGCGCCCCATCAACGAGTTGTGCATGGCGGCGAACCAGAGATACCGCGACCGCGCAGGCAGGGTCTCGGAGACCGGCCGAGCGGACCGCGCCAACGCTGTAGCCGGTGAGCTGCCGGCGATGACAGGGCTCGCGTTGAGATCCGCAGCATTGCAGGCAGGGGAGTACGAAGCGTTCAAACGCATCGCGCAGCGGCTCGAGGCCGTCGCGCCTGACGTATGGCGAGCGCTCGGCTTCGCGTCTTCATGACCAACGGGGGTAGTGCAATTTCCGTCCAGGAGCACCAAGAAGAGGTCGGCCAGGCGTTGGGTGTTGAACCCGTGCGAGCCCCTTATGGCGTCAAGCTCGTCCGCGGTCCCTTCGTCAAGCTGTCACCGCATCCTGAGCGCGCAACCACCCGCGAAGAGTTGATCGCGGTGGTCGACCGTCTCCGAGAGCAAGAGCCGGAGGCCCGCTTGGCGGCGGACCTGTTCAGCGGCGCTGGGGGGATCAGCCTGGGACTCGAGCGATCCGGTTTCCGGAGTGTGGTGGCCGTCGATCACTATCCCGAAGCCGTCGAGACCCACGGGCACCACTTTCGAGGCATGAGTCTCAACTGGGATCTCTCAGATGTTGAGCGCATCGAGGAGTTGGCCGAGCTCCTGACTGCAATCCAGGTCGACCTGATCGCAGGTGGGCCGCCGTGCCAACCCTTCTCCAAGGCTGGCCGTTCAGGTATTCGACACCGAGTGCGGCATGGGCTCCGCGACCCACATGACCAGCGAAGGGACCTGTGGCGGTCCTTCCTCGAGGTCGTCCAGTTGGTGCGACCTCCTGCTGTTCTCATGGAGAACGTTCCCGACATGGCGCTCGATCGGGA
Organism: Geodermatophilus sp. SYSU D00867; assembly: GCF_054050315.1. Lineage (NCBI taxonomy): Bacteria > Bacillati > Actinomycetota > Actinomycetes > Geodermatophilales > Geodermatophilaceae > Geodermatophilus > Geodermatophilus sp. SYSU D00867. The sequence continues at coordinate 59,575 of NZ_JBJGZC010000002.1, forward strand.
GATGTTCATCCTCCGGTCGATGGTGGAAGAGCTGGAGGACCTCGGCTACGGCGTCGAGGAACGGATCGTAGACACCTGGCGGTACGGGGTTCCACAGTTCCGGCAGCGTCTGATCCTCGTCGCCCTACGGGACGGGCTCGCCTTCCAGTGGCCGACGGAATCCGCCGAACGCGTCTCCGTGTGGAATGCCATCGGTGACATGCCTGAGGTCGACGGAGGCTGGCGGCCCGACGGTGGTGCCGATGGCTGGGCGGAGTACGACGGTCCGCTGACGTCCTTCCAGCACCGGATGCGTGAGGGGATTCCGGCGTCGGAGGCCTCGCGGCTTTACGACCACATCACCCGGCCTGTGCGTGAAGATGACGCCCGAGCCTTCGAACTGATGGACTCGTCCACGCGCTACTCGGACCTCCCTGCGGAGATGAAGCGCTATCGCGACGACATCTTCGACGACAAGTACAAGCGTCTGGACGAGAACGACCTGTCGCGGACGATTACCGCGCACATCGCCAAGGACGGTTACTGGTACATCCATCCCCGACAGGGGCGCACGATCACCGTCCGCGAGGCAGCGCGGCTGCAGACCTTCCCCGACTGGTACCGGTTTGCAGGGCCCCCGTCAGCGGCCTTCAAGCAGATAGGCAATGCGGTACCGCCGCTGCTCGCCGAGCACCTTGGCCATGCGATCAACCGAGCGCTCGATGCAAAGGACAAGGCCAGCTCCTCCACTAGAGCGGTCGCAGCCGTGCTCTCGGACTGGTTCTCGGAGATCGAGCCGAGAGGAGTCCCCTGGCTGCGTGCGACCACCAGATGGCAGGTCGTCTCGGCGGAACTCCTGCTCGACCGGGCCACAGCCGACGTCACGAAGCTCCTGTGGCCCATCCTCCGCGGGTGGGAGACGCCAGAGTCGACGCAGGACAGCGACGAGGCGCTGCGTGAGATCGGGACCCACATGGGTCGTGGGCCACGCGCCCTCCAGGTCCTCGAGCTCGCGGACTGGCTGTCGGAGCACCCAGGCGCCTTGGAGGAGGCCGAGGCATCCGCGACTCCCATACCGATCGCACCTTCAGCGGCACTCGAGCTGGCCTCACTCGTCGTCCCCGTGGCCGGTGACGAGGCGTCGGAAGAGCCGGTACTCGCCACCAAGGGCGTTCTCCGGGTTGCTGCGCGGGTCAGCGGTGACAACGTGGACCGCAAGAACCGTCTGAGCGACGGTCGCATGGCAGTGGCCCGGATAATCGGAGGTGGGTCGAACGCGCGTGCCGCACACCTGGCGCTCATCGAGGTAGCCGCGAGCATCTGCCGGCCGGCGGAGCCGCTCTGTGACCTGTGCCCATTGCAGCAGGTGTGCATCAGCTCCCGAGCCGACGAGCGAAGAGCATCGATGCTGTTCTAGTCCGGCGGCTCACAGGACGTCGGTTGTTCGACGCCGTGATCGATCGGGGGTTCGTCATAGGCATCCGTACGGCAAACGGCTCGGCGCGCCACGAAAGGTCGCGATCCACCTTAGACGCCAAAAACTTTAGCCCTTTCGCCTCGAGCTGACGGATGCGCTCTCGCGTGACCCCGAACTCGCCACCGATGTCCTCCAAGGTCATCGCTTCGTAAGGGGGGAAGCCGAATCGCATCCGGAGGATGGTGCCCTCTCTAACTGGGAGCACGTCCAATGCCAGCCTGGCTGAGTTCTCCAGCGCCCTTCGCGCGAGATGTTCGCTGTCATCGCTCACGAGGGCGCGGATGCTCGAGGCCGTCTCTTCGTCCTCCAGTAGGAAGTCGAGGCTGATGGGCTCCCGGGCGTACTGCTGGATCTCCAGCACCTTGTCCGGGGTGATGTCCATCTCCTTGGCCAGCTCCTCCGGGGTCGGCTCGCGCCCGAGGTCCTGGAGCAGCTCGCGCTGGATGCGGCCGAGTTTGTTGATGACCTCGACCATGTGCACCGGGATGCGGATGGTGCGGGCCTGGTCGGCCATCGCGCGGGTGATCGCCTGCCGGATCCACCAGGTGGCGTACGTGGAGAACTTGTAGCCCTTGGTGTAGTCGAACTTCTCGACCGCGCGGATCAGGCCGAGGTTGCCCTCCTGGATCAGGTCCAGGAACGCCATGCCGCGGCCGGTGTAGCGCTTGGCGAGGGAGACCACCAGGCGGAGGTTGGCCTCCAGCAGGTGGTTCTTGGCGCGCTCGCCGTCGCGGATGATCCAGTTGAGGTCGCGGCGCATCTGCGGGGAGAGCTTCTGGCCCTCCTCCTCGACCTGGCGCATGCGCTCGGCGGCGTACAGGCCGGCCTCGATGCGCTTGGCCAGGTCGACCTCCTCCTCGGCGTTGAGGAGGGCGACCTTGCCGATCTGCTTGAGGTAGGCGCGGACCGAGTCGGCCGAGGCGGTGAGCTCGGCGTCCTTGCGGGCCTGCCGCAGCGCCTCGGACTCCTCCTCGTCGTCCCACTCGAAGTCGCCGCCCTCGGCGGTCTCCTCGGCGGCGGGCGCCTCGGCCTCGGCGCCGTCGGGACCGGCGACGACGGTCTCGTCGATCGACTGACGGCCGGTGGCCCGCGAGGACGGCATCGGACCCAGGACGCCCGCTGGCTGCCGGAGTGCACGGCCCTGCTGAGCGGATCCGACCCTGTTGGCGGCAGCCGGCCCGTCTGGTTGGCGAACGGCTTGTGGAGCTGAGGCGGCGGGCTGCACTGGCGGGCCAGCTGACTGCCTTACCGGACGAAACTCCTCTGTCCCCTTCCGCTGGCTGAGCTCCTCCTCTCGTGACGTCAGGACGAGGAAGTCCGTGAACACGTCCGTCAGGGACTGGGAGTGCCCGACTAGAGGGCCGTCGCAGGTGTCGATGAGAACAAGGTCCCCTGGGTGAGGCGTCACCGTCTCATGTGCGGCAAGAGCGTCCGAAGTGGCGACGAGTACGTGACAGTCCTCGAGGCTGTCGTAGTTGCCCGCGCCCAGCTGGCCGACCTCGATGTCAGGTAGGAACCGCTCTACGACCTCGATCCACGACGACTGCGAAGTCGGCAGCGCCGTGATGACGAGGACCTGCGCGCCTTCGAGCAGGACTTCCCGCACTGCTGCTGCTCCGACGAGCCAACGGTGGCCGTTGTCGGACACGTGGATCCGTCCGCGCCGCCCTGCTGACAACCACCGGTCCAGTGCAGCGCGGTGCTCGACGTCGAGCCTCGTCCGTAGATCCGGCAGCAGGAAGTCCGCCTCTTGCCCACTGTCAGGAACCGCGTTGTCTCGTTCCCGTCGCTCGTGCGCGCTGTCAGCAGCGTCCCCAGTGGTCACCGGAGTGCCGTCCGCAGGAGCACTCACTGGCGCCTCAGCGGACGAGGCTTCGCGGACGACCGTTACTGAGCGCAGCTCGGCTTCGAGCTGTTGCAGCCGCTGCTCCATGTCATCGATGCGGGCCCGCAGCGCATCGCGCTCATCCTGGAGTGCGTGGTTCCGAGACATGAGTCGACGGAGGACCACCCAGGGGTCGACAACGGCATCGGGGGAGTCCATAGGTAGAACGGTCCTTCCGCGAGCCACTGCTGTCCTTCGCTGGTGCGGAACCGTATGGCACCGGAACGACAGGAGGTGTTGCGACTCGACGCAGGTGCCCAGTCAGCCACCCGATCGTTGACCCCTGGGACTCCCGTGGCGCCAGCGATGGACTCTGGTGCGCGGGTCTGGCCCCTGTCAGTGAGGCGCTCTAGCGTGTCCTCGTGAACCGGTCAGGTTCGGAACTGCGCTTCACCGCTACGGGGGAACAGCTTGTCGACGCTGCCGGCTGCCATGCGCGCAATGGACCCGGCTCTCAAGGACAAAGTCAACCGGCTCATCCAGTTCCTCAAGGACCTGGTGACCGCTCGGGCTGTGCCGGTCCGGCAGATCAGCGGCCACCTCGACCACCTGTGGCTCGACGGTGTACGTGACCTCGCCGCCGTCGACGGTGAGGTCGGTGCGGGTGCCGTCCTGCTCCGCCTACCGCGCGTCGTCCTCGAGCCGTCCCCGGCGGTGCCGGAGGTCCTCCACGGCTGGATCCCGCTGACCGAGCGCGACGACAGCTCCCTCGAGGCTCCCCGGCTGCGTGCTCAGGGTCCCGCTCGGGACGGCGCCCAGGTGTCGCTCGACGACCACCCCGAGGTTACCGAGGCCTACGAGCGCTGGCTGCCGGTCTGGCAGGCGTGGGCCGAGCACGACCGCCCGCAGCGGGTCCTGCACCGCACCTACGACCAGCTGCGCACCATGCGCCAGCAGACGCTCGAGAACCCCGAGAGCGTCGAGGCCGTCCTGGCAGGAGGTCTGCTACAACTCCCGGACGCGGGTGTCCGGACGCACGTCCTCACTCACCGCGTCGTCATCGACATCGAGGTCGAGACCGGAGACGCCGTCGTCCGGCTCGACCCGTCCTCGGCCGGCACGGCGCTCGAGGACGGCCGCGTCCTCGCCGGCCTCGACGGTGTCTTCGACGACGGTGGCACCTCCGTGCTCCGCAGCCGGATCGCCGACCTCGACGTCCGTCCCGCCAGTGACAACGCCCTGACGTTCCTCAAGGAGTGGGCGGGCCGTGCGCTGCTCCGGCAGGTCGACGTCGCGCCCGACTGGACGGTGCCGGCACCGGGCAAGCTGTCGCTCACGGTGACTCCGGCGGTCGTCCTCCGTCGGCGTGGGGCCTATGCCCTGCAGGAGTACTACAACGACATCGAGCGCACCCTCGCCGGAGACGGTGAGCCGGTCCCGCTGGGGCTGGCACAGCTGGTCGAGTCGATCGAGGCGGACGAGCGGGTGGCCTGGCTCGAGTCCGCGGGTGCCACCGCTGGTGCGGACGTGGCCGACGATCCGCTGTTCCCCCTGCCCGCCAACGAGGAGCAGGCGCAGATCATCCGGCGGCTGCGTGGGGACACCGGCGTCGTCGTCGAGGGGCCGCCCGGTACCGGCAAGACGCACACCATCGCGAACTTGATGTCGGCCCTGCTCGCGCGCGGCCAGCGGGTCCTGGTCACCAGCGAGAAGGCGCAGGCCCTCAAGGTGCTGCGCGACAAGCTGCCCGCCGAGATGCAGGAGCTCTGCGTCGCGATCACCGACGCCGGCCGCGGTGGCTCCACCGAGCTCAGCCGCAGCGTCGCCCGGCTGGCCTCCGAGCACTCGTCCTACAACCGCGATCGATCCCAGCGCGTCATCCACGACCTCGTCGGCAAGCTGGACCAAGCCCGTGGTCGCCGTGCTCGGGTCCTCGAGGACGTCCGCTCCCTGCGTGAGTCCGAGACGTACCAGCACCCGGAGGTCGCGCCCGGTTACGCCGGCACCCTCGCCCGCATCGCCGAACGCGTCGCTGCGGCGGGGGACACCAGCAACTGGATGCCCGTCCCCGCCACCGGAGAGCTGCCGTTGACGGTGGCCGAGGTCGACGAGCTCCGCCGCGAGCTGCCCGCTGACACGGACCTCCGGCGTCGCCGTCGCGACCAGGTCATGCCCCCGGCGTCGGCGCTGCCCGAACTCGCTGTGGTGCGCCTGCTGGCGAAGGAAGTCACTCGAGGCGCCGAGGCGCGCGCCACCCAGTCAGGGCCGCTGGCCGACGTGCTCGGTCAGCTGGACGCACCCACCCTCGCCGCGCTTGTGCGGGTCTGCGGCGACATCCGGGACGGACTGGCCGAGCTGGCCAGCGGCACGGACGCGAGCTGGGCGATGCCCGTCCTCGACACCGTCCTGCGCCGCGACAACGAGCTGCTCTGGCAGCAGATCGGGCAGGCGCGACAGCTCGTCGACGACGCCCGCGGGATGCACGAGCAGATCGGTTTCCGCGACGTCCAGTACGCCGGTGAGGCCCCTCTCGCGCCGACCGGCCAGGTCTTCGCCGACCTCGCCGCGTACCTGCATGGCGGCGGTGCTCTGAAGAAGTTGTTCAAGAGCGACCAGCAGAAGGCCGCGGAGCCGCACCTGCCACTGGCCACTGTCGACGGTCAACCGGTGACGACGGCCGCGCAGGCACACCTGGTCTCGCTGCACCTGCTGTCGCTGGCGCGACTCCAGGCGTTCGCCTCGGCGACCGGGATGCTCGGCATCCCCGGTGGCGTGGGGGGACCGCGCCCGCTGCAGATCTCCCACGCACACCGCGTGGTCGGCACGATTGCGGCGATCGAGACTCTCCGCGTCGCTCGGGACCAGCTCGCCCAGCAGCTGGGGGGCATCCCCGCTATGCCCCGGGTCGACCTGGTCACGACCGTGGGTGTGCGCGGCTTCGTCGACGTCACCACCGTCTTCGCCGACGTTGAGATCGCCCGACGGGCGACCGACGAACTGGAGCGGCTGGCCGTGTCGCTGGCCGGCACAGTTGAGCGTGGGCAGCGTCCACCCGAGCTCGACGCCGCCATCGACGCGCTGAGGGCGGCCGACGCCTCGACCTACGAGGCAGCGGTCCACGACCTGGACCTCGCCGGTCGCGAGCAGCGCGCCCAGGCTCGATGCGACGAGCTCGCCGGACGGCTGGGCGCCACTGCGCCGGCATTGCTCGCCCTCCTCCGGGACACGGCCACCGACCCTGTCTGGGCCGAGCGGCTGCCGCAGCTCGAGGCGGCCTGGGACTGGGCGCGGGCGGCGACCTTCGTCCGGGAGCGCACCGCGCCCGGGCGGGAAGAGGAGCTCGACCGGCAGCTCGCCGGCGTCGACCGCGACATCGCCAAGCTGACCGCCGAGCTGGCGGCCCAGCGGGCGTGGCAGGCCTGCATGGAGCGGATGACCGCTCGCCAGGTGACCGCGCTGCAGGCCTACCGGGACAGCATGGCCAACGTCGGCAAGGGCAGTGGGAAGTACGCCCAGCGCTACCGGCTCGCCGCCCGTGAGGCCATGACGGAGGCCCAGGGCGCTGTGCCGGCCTGGGTCATGCCGCTGCAGGAGGTACTCGCCTCCATCCCGCCGCAGCAGGGCGCCTTCGACGTCGTCATCGTCGACGAGGCCAGCCAGGTCGGCATCGAGAACCTGTTCCTGCTGTGGCTCGCCCCACGGGTCATCGTGGTCGGCGACGACAAGCAGTGCACGCCCTCCGAGGTCAAGCACGGGGCGCTCGACAAGGTCTTCGACCGCCTCGACACCCTGCTGCCTGATGTCCCGAACTATCTGCGGTCGGGTTTCACGCCGCGGTCGAGCGTCTTCTCGCTCCTGCGGACCCGGTTCGGTCAGGTTATCCGGCTGCGGGAGCACTTCCGCTGCATGCCGGAGATCATCACGTGGTCGTCGCAGATGTTCTATCGCGATGCACCGCTGGTGCCGGTGCGGCAGCACGGGGCGGACCGGCTGCCGCCGCTGCGGTCGAGCTTCGTCCCCGGCGCCTACATCCAGGGCGCCAACGCGCAGCTGCGCAACGTGGTCGAGGCCGAGGCGGTGGTCGAGGCCCTCGTCGGTTGCCTGCAGGACCCGGCCTACGACCGCAAGACGTTCGGCGTCGTGGTCCTGCAGGGGCAGGCGCAGGTCGACGTCATCCGCGACGCGCTGCTCAGCCGCGTCAACCCGGAGGAGTGGGAGCGGCGCGCCATCCGGATCGGCACCCCGCCGGACTTCCAGGGGGACGAGCGGGACGTCGTCCTGCTGAGCCTGGTCACCGCTCCGGACCACAAGCGGCAGACGCAGACCCGACTCGATGCGCAGCGTGCGTACAACGTCGCCGCGTCGCGGGCCCGCGACCAGCTGTGGCTGTTCCACTCTGTGATGGCGGATCAGCTGCGGCCCGACGACCTGCGAGCCCAGCTCCTCACGTACATGACGTCGACTCCGGTCGCTGCCGCGGCGGCGATGCCCGAGGACGTGCCCGAGGACGAGCGGCATCCCGACTTCGACAGCCTCTTCGAGCAGCGGGTCTTCCGGCGCATCCAGCAGCGTGGCTACCACGTGACCCCGCAGGTCGAGGTCAACGGCCGGCGCATCGACCTCGTCATCACCGGTGCGCAGGGGAAGCTCGCGGTCGAGTGCGACGGCGACGCGTGGCACAGCACGCCCGAGCAGGTGGCCAGCGACTTCGCCCGCGAGCTCGAGCTGCGTCGCTGCGGCTGGCAGTTCTGGCGCATCCGTGAGTCCCGGTTCTACTTGGACCCCGAGGCAGCTCTTGCTGACCTGTGGCTCACGCTCGACCGACGCGGCATCGGTCCCACACGTATTGCCACCGATGACGGCATCGCCGCGGACTGGGCGCCGGTTGAGATACCAGGCACTAGCGAACCTGACGAAGAGGAGCCCTCCGACGACGTCATTGTGGTGGACGAGGCTGCCCCTTCCAACGGATCTCCGACCGCCCACACCGCGATGGAGTCCTTCAGCGCGGTCATGCCGGAGCCGGCACCGCTGACACCTGCGCCGTCGGAAGTCACCTCCCCCCGCCCAGTCAGGCCGCAGCTCGATGAGAGATTGCGTGAAGCGCTCGAGATCGTCCGAGGCGACAGCGGAGAGAAGGGTGATCCGGAGCGGCTGGTTCTAGAACTAGCGGCTCATGGCGCGGTTAACACCGAGATGGTCCGCCGCTTCCTCGAGGTGACGCCGGAAGAGGCGCGACTGCTGCTCACGCGCATGACCGTCGCGGGTCTGCTCGAGCGTCGCGGGGCCACGAGGGGGACGCACTACGTCCGCCTCGACCCAGGGGCGGGCTCGCCGGCAGCAGCCTCCACAGGCATCAGCGCAGCAGGTCCCGGGAGGAACAGCACGACGCCCCCCGCGGCCGTCGCACCCACAGCCGTTGCCCCGACGAATGGAAGGGGAGCACCAGGTAGCGGCTCGGGCCCAGCCGTCCTCAAGCAGCCGACGGCTGCAGCGGATGAGCTGGAGCCGGACCGCATCCGGGCGTCAGTTCTGGCCCTTGCAGGAGCAACGGGTTTGACGACGGAGCTCGTTTCCAGCCAGTTGGGGATTGACCCAGGTAAAGCCTCGTGGATCCTGAGGAGCCTCAGCGCAGAGGGCCGGCTCGACCAGCGCGGTTGGGGACGTAGCGCGCGGTATGTGCTGCCCGCGCCGAGTAGCGCGGGGCGCAAGCTGCCCCCAGCGGCGCAGTCGCCGAGCACCTCAACGGGAATTGAGGATGAATCGCTGGCCGCCTCCAAGAAGCTGAAGTTGGAGTTCGATCGACGCTTGCGTCGGGACATGGCTGAGGTCACCCGACGGACCGGCTACCGCCCGACCTACTTCCAGCGGATGTTGAACGAACAAGGTGGATGGCGGGCGGCGCGCCAACTGCTGGCCGAGGCCAAGGTGCACGACGGCTTGTCGACGCTGTGGGAAGCGGGGTTGCTTGATTTAAGTGTTGAAGTGGCGGTGTTGGATCCCCGATTCACATCTCTTTTCACATCTGCGGAAGTCGAGCGGGCACGTCAACGACTCCAAGACCTCGGACACGCGCCACGCGGCGGCTAGAACGATGAGCTGCCTGGCACGAGAGATCAGAAGAGCGCTGTCTGGCCGGCTGGGAGCGGGGACGAGTAATCCCATGCGGAGCCGTGGCGGCCACTGACAGCTCACCATGTCAACGTGGCTGACGTGTCCTCAGATGGCAGCTTCTGGCAGGTTCGTCCGGTCGGTGGGGCCGATCTAATTAAGGGACAATCGCTGAAAGATCCGTGGGGACTTCGGCCCGCTTGACGCCTGCGGCGCTGAGCAGCTCGGCGACCGCCCGCTGCAGCGCTGCGGTGATCGAGCGTCCGGGCAGCCCCTCGGCGACGGCCCGTTCGACGCTCGTGTAGTACCAGAGCAGCTCGTCGCGCGAGGCGTTGAAGGTCGACCAGAACTGCGGCCCGTACCGGCGGACGTCGGCGGCGATGCAGAGCCCGTTGTGCGTCTTGTCCGCCGCGGTCACCAGCAGGGCGTCGAGGGACTTGTCGCTCAGTCCGGCGACGTACGGCCGCTTGCGCTCGGACCACGTCCCGCTGCGATTGCCGTCGGCGTCCAGTCCGTCTGAGCAGGCCCGCACGATGTCCGCGACGTCGTCGCCGAAGCGCGCGCGGATGTCGGCGAGGACGGCGCCGCCGGCGCCGGCCGGCGCGTCCTCGACGGCGTCGTGCAGCAGCCCGGCGATCGCCTGGTCCTCGGTGCCGCCGTGCTCGAGCACCAGCGCGCTGACGCTCATCAGGTGCGTCAGGTAGGGCACTCGCGAGCCCTTGCGCAGCTGCTCCCGGTGGTGCTCCGCCGCGTAGGCCAGCGCCTCGTCGTAGCGACTCGACAGCGGACCGCTGCCCATCGTCCGGCGGTCCTCGAGTGACGTCATCCGCTCAGTCCTCCCATCCGGCCGGCGGTGCCCCCTCGCTCCGAGCCGACCGCTCGCGTAGTTTGCGCACGAACGCGCAAACTCATATTAGACGGGAGTCGCGTTAATGTCCACGGCCGAGTACCGCGACAGCTCCGGCCGACGATTGGTCGACTACCCGCGGCCGTCGGTCGCCGTCGACACGGCCGTGTTGACCCCCGACCCCGAGCGGGGGCTGCTGGTCCTCCTCGTCCGCCGCGACAGCGCGAGCCGGTCCGACGCGTGGGCGTTGCCGGGGACCTTCCTGCACGAGGGGGAGACCCTCGCCGACGCGGTGCTGCGGTCGCTCGACCAGAAGGCCGGCCTCCGCGGCCAGGCGCCGCGGCAGCTGCACGTCTTCGACGACCCGCGGCGCGACGACCGGGGCTGGGTGCTGTCGGTGGCGCACGTCGTCCTGCTGCCGACGGCGGTCGTCGCACCGGTCGGCGAAACGCGCCCGGGCGACGTCCAGATGCGCCCGGTGGCAGAGGCGATCGGCCTGCCCTTCGACCACGACGACATCGTGGAGATGGCGGTCGCCCTGGTCCGGGCCGCCTATGCCGAGCGGCCGGATCCGGAGCGGCTGCTGCCGGAGCCGTTCACCCTGCGCGACCTGCGGCGGCTGCACGAGGCCGTCGCCGGCCGGCGCCTGCAGCCCGACGTCTTCCGGCGGCACGTCAGGGACCGCCTCGAGAGCACGGGGGAGATGACCCGCGGGTCGGTCGGGCGGCCGGCCGAGCTCTTCCGGCACGGCTGACGACAGGTCGGGGTGGCGTCTGAGGTTCGTGGGACGTGTCGGTTCCCGACGTCCGCCGGACCGGCCGCTGCCCGTGTGACGGTCGCGCCGTGCTGCTCAGGAACCAGGTGGCCGCGTGACCGCGGCAGAGGACGCGCTCCTCCCGCGGCTGTTCGACCGGATCGTCGAGGCGTGCGGGTCGGGGAGCCTGGGCGACCGCGCCGGCGACCTCGTGCTCGCCGCCTACCAGGGCGACGCCGAACTGGCTGCCGCCGTCACCTCCACCGGCCCCCGCGAGGAGCCCGAGGCGCCGGCGGCTGCGGTCGTCGACGTCCCGCGCACCTACCTGAAGAGCATCACGGTGGCGGGTTTCCGCGGCATCGGCCCGGAGAGGTCCCTCCGGCTGCAGCCCGGCCCCGGCCTCACGCTCGTCGTCGGTCGCAACGGCTCGGGCAAGTCGAGCTTCGCCGAGGCCGCCGAGATGGCGCTGACCGGCAGCAACGCCCGCTGGAAGGACCGGGCCGCAGCCTGGACGAGCAGCTGGCGCAACCTGCACAGCAGCGACGCCGACCCGTCGGTCGGCGTCGAGCTCGTCGTCGACGGCCAGCCGGGCGTCACCAAGGTGCTGCGCACGTGGGCCGGCGACGACGTCGAGGAGTCGCAGGCGTCCGTGCAGCAGCACGGCGGCCGGCGCGAGCTGCGTGAGCTCGGCTGGGACGAGGCGCTGGTGTCCTACCGGCCGTTCCTCTCCTACGCCGAGCTGGGCGCGATGCTCTCGGGCCGGCCCTCGGACCTCTACGACTCGCTGTTCCGCATCCTGGGCCTGGAGCGGGTGGTGCACGCCCAGACCCGGCTCAAGGCCGAGTGCAAGCGGCTCAAGGACGCCGAGACCGCAGTGAAGCAGGCGCGCAAGGTGCTGCTCGCGGACCTCGAGGGCGTCGACGACGACCGGGCCCGCCGGGTCGCCGCCGTCCTCGGCCAGCGCACGCCCGACCTCGACGCCCTCCGCGAGGTCCTGCGTGCCGAGACCGAGCCCATGGCCGACCTGGCGCCGCTGCGCGCCTGGGCCGCCCTCCCCGTCCCCGACCTCGACCCGGCGCTCGCCGCCGCCGACAGGCTGGAGGCCGCCGCGGCCGCCGTCGCCGCCCTGAGCGGGGACGACAGCGAGCAGGCGCGGTGGCTGGCCGACCTGCTCGAGGCGGCACTGGTCCACGCCGGCCACACGGCGACCACCGACTGTCCCGTCTGCGGCGCGACGGACCGCCTGGACGACGCCTGGCGCACGGCCACCCGGGGCGAGGTCGCCCGCCTGCGCGAGCGGGCCGGCGCGGCCGAGGACACGCACCGCGAGCTGCGCGCCGCCCGCGCGGCCGCGGCTGCCGCTGTCCCGTCGCCGCCTCGCCTGGTGGAGACCGTCCCGGCCGGTGTGCCGGGGGAGGGGCTGGCCGAGCGGTGGCGGACCTGGGCCGCCGCCGCCCGCGACGACGACGCGTCGGTCGCCGCCGCCGCGCTCCGCGAGGTCACGGCTGGCTTGGTCACCGCCCTCCAGGACGCCGTGGCGGCCGCCCGCGCCGAGCTCGGTCGCCGCGAGGACGTCTGGCAGCCGCTGGCGCAGCGTCTGCGCGAGCACGTCGACGCGGCCGAGGCGGTCTTCCTCGCCTCCGACGTCTGCGCCGACCTGCAGGCGGCCGAGAAGTGGCTGAAGGCCCAGACCGACGGACTGCGCGACGAGGGGCTCGCGCCGATCGCCGAGCGGGCCGCCCGGACGTGGCAGGAGCTGCGCCAGGAGTCGAACGTCGACCTCGGGCCGGTCCGGCTCGAGGGGAGTGCCACCCGCCGTCGGGTCGCCCTCGACGTCACCGTCGACGGCGAGGCCTCGGCCGCGCTCGGCGTCATGAGCCAGGGCGAGGTGCACGCACTGGGCCTCGCACTCTTCCTGCCGCGCGCCATGCTCGAGCAGAGCCCGTTCCGCTTCCTCGTCATCGACGACCCGGTGCAGGCCATGGACCCGGCCAAGGTCGACGGCCTGGCGCGGGTGCTCGCCGAGGTCGCCGGCACCCACCAGGTCGTCGTCTTCACCCACGACGACCGGCTGCCCGAGGCGGCCCGCCGGCTGCAGCTGGGCGCCACCATCTGGGAGGTCACCCGCCGGGAACGCAGCGTCGTCGAGCTGCGCAAGTCCGAGGACCCGGTGGCGCGCTACCTCGACGACGCCCGCGCGGTCGCGCTCACCCGCGACCTCGGCGAGGCGGCCCAGCGGCTCGTCGTCCCGGGGCTGTGCCGCTCGGCGATCGAGGCGGCCTGCCACGAGGTGGTCCGCACCCGGCGACTGGCGTCCGGGGTGCGGCACGCGGAGGTCGAGGAGGTCCTCGCCGGCGCGCGGACGACGACGGCGACCATGGCGCTCGCGCTCTTCGACGACGCGGCCGAGGGCGGTCAGGTGCTGCCCACGCTGGACCGCCGCTTCGGCCGGCGGGCGGCGGACGCGTTCCGCTCCTGCAAGGAGGGAGCGCACGGCGGGCACGATGGCCTGTTGGCCGACCTGGTCAGGGACGTCGAGCAGCTGGTCGCCAGCGTGCGCCAGGCGGCGTTCCGGTGACGGCCACCCTCCCTGGCCGGGACGACCTCGCCGGGCCCGCCGACGAGCTGCTCGACGACGCGGACCAGCTGCTCGCCGGCGACCTGACCACCCGCGGCGGCTGGTGGCCGCGGGCGACCGGTTTCCTGCTCCGCGCGGCGCTGGAGCGCGAGCTCGCCGCCTACTGGACGCGGGCCGCGCCCGGCGTGGAGCAGTGCTCGATGCGCGCCCAGCTCGCCGTGCTCCGGCGGCCTGAGTACGCCGGCGTGCGGACCGCCACCGACGTCGCGGCCGCCTGGCTCGCGCTGAGCCGGGCCTGCCACCACCACGCCTACGAGCTGGCGCCCACGCTCGCGGAGCTGCGGGGGTGGGCGCAGACCGTGCGCGGCGTCACCGCGGTTCTGCGAAGGAGGCCAGCCTGATGACAGACGTCAGCCAGACCGCCACGCCCTGCAAACGCCGATTCCTTCTCCTTGGCGCGTTGGCAGGACGCTCTTGGCCCGTGGTGGTCAGACGACGCGCCGCGGAATGGCCAGATCTCCGGCGCCGACCTGTTCCGGACCGCCGAGCAGTGGCGGTCGGGCGCTCGTTCGGCCACCGAGTTGCTCGCGCTGACCATGGCGTGGGGATGCGGCAATGTTGGCCACGGCCAGCACCGCACCCGCCGCATGCTCGGGACTACAGGCATGGCCGACCGACTGGAATTGGCGCTGAGGGTCCTGCGCCGGCAGGACCTCGCTGTCCCGGAGGAGCTCATCAACGCTGACCGGGCGCTGTCATGGGGCGGCCGCTCGCGGATCCGCGGGCTCGGGCCGGCCTTTCCTCACCAAGCTGCTGTACTTCGCCGGCCACCGGTATGGACAGCCGGGGCTCAGTCGCTGATCCTCGACGCACGCGTCGCCCGGGCACTGCCGGCCGCAGGCGGCCCAACATTCCCCAGTCGGGGCTGGACCGGCAGGCAGTGGCTCAGCTATCTGACCAGGACGGCAGAGCGAGCGGCTGAGCTCGGGGTGCCGGCCGATGTCGTTGAGTACCGGCTCTCCCACGACGGCCGCCTACCGGATGTCGTCGAGACCACGACTCCTGAGATGTGAGGTCCGTGTCCATCAAGAACCCGCCTGTCAGGCATGCCAGCAGTGGCGGACGCTCAAGCCTTCTGAGAGGGCGACGATCTTCCCTACGGGCACGTGCTCGGCTTCAAGGGCCTGGAGCGGCCGGCCGTCGTCCTGGCAGTCAACGGTTTCCGGGACGCGGCGCGGGCCCAGGAGAGAATGCGCATCAGGGCCCAGGACAGTCTCCGGACGACACGAATCGACGCGTCCAGGTGGAGGCGTGCCCGGGACCGCAGCCCGGTGGGCCGCATTCATGGACGGCGGCTGGCGTCGCGGTCCGGCCCCGTCCCGATACTCGGCCCATGTCGGACATCGATGACCTGACCCGGCGGATGCGCGCCTTCACCGAGGCCCGTGACTGGGGACGGTTCCACGACCCCAAGTCGCTGGCGCTCGCCTTGGTCGGTGAGGTGGGAGAGCTGGCCGAGCTGCTGCAGTGGCTGCCGGCGGAGGAACAGTCGGCGGCTGTCCGTCAACAGCCCCTGCACGATCGGCTGGGGGAGGAGATGGCCGACGTCCTCCTCTACCTGCTTCGGCTGGCCGACGTCGTCGGTGTCGACCTGGCGGGAGCAACGCGAGGCAAGCTCGCCGTCAACGAGAACCGCTTCCCGCCTGGGAGTGCCCAAGGTGTCGCGCCGCTCAAGGACTGACGAAGCCGGCCGTGCACCGATCTGGCGTCACCGAGCGAGTACAGGAGCCCGACGTGCGGGAGCCGTTCGAGGACCTGGTCCCACCTCGCTCGACGCCGCCGCTCACCGGGTCACGCGACCGACGGCGTGACCTGGTCAGCACCCACGGGGGCTGTCACGGGGGTTCGACGCCTGTGCCCGCCTACCTCTTGGTGAACGAGAAGACGACATCCCCCCGGCCTTCGAGACACACCCCGCAGCGGATGCACGCGGACCCCTTCTCGGTGATGAGCGGGATGCGTCCGCCGTTCTCGGGGCACGGGTAGTGCTTCCTCGACGCATCCGCCAGATCAGTGGCTCCACTGGCGAACGTCTCCGCCAGGTAGGCGCAGTGCACCCACGGGTGCCGTGACAGCGCAGCCTCCGCGGCGGGCCTGTTGTCGGCATCGATGGAGAGATACAGGGTCAGGTTGGGTAGGTCGGTCAACGCCGGTAGGACGTCGAGCGTCTCGGGGTCGAAGCTGCGCGTGTAGACCCAGAACCGTACGTCCGGGTTCTCCCGAATCGTGCGGGCCCATGCCTCGGCGTAGGCGTACGAGAAGAAGTCGCCGTCCCAGTGGATGCGGAAGTCGAGCGGCACTCTCGCGCCTGTGCTCCCGGCCCGGGCGCAATCAGTCCGGAACTCGGCGATCATCTCGCAGAGGAGTTCGGACATGTCGGACGTGCTGCGGCCGGCAAGTGCGCGCATGTTGCCGAAGAGCATCTCCCGGACGCTCGTGTATCGCTCGGCTCGGGCGGAATAGCAGACCCGCTCGCAGGTCGCGGTCGCGCCCGGGCAGGAGTGCTGCGGGCCGGCGGGGAGGCCGAAGCTGTTCGCGACCCGCGGCGTCCTGCCGTTCGGGGACGGCATGTTCGTGATCTTGCGGACCGCTGAGCGGCGCAGGAGAGAGGTGCTGCGGTCCTTCATGTGATCGTCCCTCACCGGAGGTGGTGGTTCGCTTGATGCGTCTTCCGTACCGGGCGGTCCCTGCTCGCGGGTCCATCTGCCAGGTCCTGTGGACGGCCTCCCCCATCCACATCCACGCCTGACAGCGACGGTCTACTCGAGGCAGGGCGTCCTCCCGGGTCGGTGCGGCCCTCGAGTGCCGACTGCGCCCGGCAGAGCAGTTCCGTGTACCGCCCTGCACCCCAGCGACACGACGTGGTGACCCCCAGCCGGTGTGACGTCGCCCCGGGCGTGGTCCGCCACCGTGCTCGGCACTCACTCCCGAGGGTCGGGCTCTGCCGTCGCGGTCCTCCTGGTGCCGGTCGTACCTGCCGATGACCACAGCAGGTCGGCTCGGGCGCGCGCCCGGTGACAACGCCGACCAGGACAACCGACGACACCGAGGCAGGCCCTCGGCTCGACGGGGAAGGTGGAACACCGACATGTCTCGCTGCCGTTGGCACGGCTCCGCGCAGGACTTCATCGACTCGACCGGGCCGGGGACGATCGACCGGCTCCTCCAACGGCTTGCCGCCCCGACCCGGTTCGCCCGGCCCGATGCCCACCTGCGCGGTGAGACCGGTAGCTGGGCCCAGAGCCTGCCCCGGGTCGCGAAGGTGCTCGCGAGCGCTGGTCTCGAGGGCACGCACGTCATCCTGGAGTACAGCCCCTACCAGTCCGGCGGCCGGGTGGACGTCATCGTGGCAGGCCGTGCACCCGCCGGACAGCGCTCGTATGCCGTCATCGAGGTCAAGCAGTGGTCGGCTGCGCATCGCGACCCGGAGAGCGGCCAGGTCCACGGGACCGGCGCCCGGTACGAGGGGCCAGAGGGGTTGCAGGACCCCTACGAGCAGGCGCGCGGCTATGCGGCCTTCATCCGCAACTACACCGACGGGATGCACGAGGAGGACGGGGTCCTCATCCGTCCGGTGGCGTATCTGCACAACGCCACCGAGGACTCCGTCCGCACGCTTCTCACCGGCGACTGGCAACAGGAGCGCCACGTCTTCACCGGTGATGCGCAGGGTGAGGCGCGGTTCCTCGAGGCGTTGAGGTCCTGGTTCGCGGTGGACGGCGACCATGCCGAAGTGGGCCGCGCGCTCGTCGAAGCGCGGTACCGCCAGGCGCCGGCGCTGCTCGATGCGGCCAGCGAAATCCTGACCAACCCCGAGAACTACCCGATGAGTGACCAGCAGCAGGAGATCCACGCGAAGGTCCTGCACGCCATCCAGGAAGCGCTGTCGACGAGGGCCGATCGTCAGCGGGCGGTCATCGTGATCAACGGTGGCCCGGGAACAGGCAAGACCTGGATCGCCATGCACCTGCTCGGCTCCACTGCTCAGGAGCGCCGTCAGGTCAGCTATGCGACCAACTCGTCGTCGCTCCGGACCGCCCTTACCCAGCGCGCCAGGCGGGGCCTCCGCTCGCTCGACCGCCCGGTCGACGCTTTGATCACGTCGGCCCGGAAGTACTGGGACGAGCAGCAGTGGAGTGACCCGCTGGACGTGCTGCTCATCGACGAGGCGCACCGGATCACCAAGTACACCGCGCGTACGTGGCCGGCACACTCCCGATCGGTCCAGGAGGACCTCGAGAAGCGTGACATCACGCAGCTGTACGAGCTCGCGAGGTCGACGAAGGTCCTGGTGCTGTTCATCGACGAGGACCAAAGCATCACTCCCAAGGACGACTGCTCCATCGACCGCATCAAGGCGATTGCCGACCGCGTCGGGGCCTCGTACCAGGAGTTCCATCTGACTGAGCAGCACCGGTCCGGGGGCAGTGAGGCCTACGAGGCCTGGGTCGACGCCCTCCTCGAGGGCAACCCGAAGGTCTGGGAGGACGAGCAGGACTTCCAGGTCCGTGTGGTGGACTCCCCTGAGGAGTTGGAGCGCGTCACGTTCGACGAGACCGGTCGCGGGGCCGACTCCGGGGCCCGGCTGGTGGCCGGCTTCTGTTGGGACTGGCGGCGATGGCCGCAGGGCGCCCGCAGCATCGACGACGTCCCGTTCGACATCGAGATCGGCGCCTGGAAGAAGCACTGGAACCTGCGCAACGGCATCGATGGTTACCCGGCGGACTCCTCGTGGGCGTCGAAGCCGAGCGGCGCGGAGCAGGTGGGTTCCGTGTTCACCGCTCAGGGGTTCGAGTTCGGTCGCTGCGGCGTGATCATCGGACCCGACTTCCGCTGGGATCCCGAGTCCGACGAGTGGATCGTCGACGTGTCCCAGACGCGGTACGGGCAGCTGCTGCAGGCATCTCGCCGAGCCGGGGATCCGGCAGCGGAAGCGGACGCCGAGGACCTGGTGCGCAACCACTACCGGGTGCTGCTCACCCGGGCGATGGCAGCGACCACGATCTACGCCACCGACCCCGCGACCCGAGCGAAGTTGGCTGAGCTCGTCAATCCGTGAGTTCAAGACCTGCTCGATGATGCCGTGTGCCGCTCCGCTGTCAGGCGGGGCGGCACACGGCATCTCGTCATGACGCGCCGACGGTCGGCCTGCGTAAGAAGTGAGGGGGCACCGGTGACACCGGGCCCCCGGTGAGGCCAGACCGGGAAAGGGTAGGGCGGCCGCGCCCGCAACGCTTGAAGCCGCCGACATCGACACCCTCGGATCCGGTGTCCCTTACGAGGACACCGGAACCCGTCCGCCGTGCCATCGGCACTCGGCGCCGGGATGGTCGATCGTGCCGCGTTGCAGTGGGTCAGAACACGTCGACGTCAGTCGGCCAGACGACCCGGCACACCGGCCTTCCGCAGCAGGTCCCCGACATGCGAGGTCAGTCCCACGGTGCCGTGGACGAGGACGCCGGCGCCGCGACTCTGTGCGCTCGCGATGAGGTCGGTGAGGCCGTCGAGACCGTGCCCGGCGTGGAAGTC
Source organism: Geodermatophilus sp. SYSU D00867 (assembly GCF_054050315.1). NCBI lineage: Bacteria > Bacillati > Actinomycetota > Actinomycetes > Geodermatophilales > Geodermatophilaceae > Geodermatophilus > Geodermatophilus sp. SYSU D00867. The sequence goes on from NZ_JBJGZC010000002.1 coordinate 78,735, forward strand.
GAGCCACTCGTTCGCGTCGCCGGGGCTCAGCACCGCGCGACCGCGAAAGAAGTGTGTGGCGATGTGTGCCTGCAGCACCCAGACGGTCCGACCGTCGTGCGCCCACTCGAGTCGGATTGGGCCGAGCTCCTCGCGGGCCCGTGCCGCCAGCGCGCGGACGTCCTCCACGACCTCGTCCGGAAGGGCTTCGGGCGCCTGCTCGCCGAGCATGAAGTCGTCGCCCGTCCCGGGGACGCCTTCCACGTGGTCGGGGGTGTCGTCCTCCGATGGGATGGTCGCACCGGACCAGCGGGCATCGACCGCCTCCTGCGACAGAACCGAAGCGATGCTCGTACCGCCCGGGTCCTCGTCCTGGAGGAGCGCGAAGGGATCGGTCCAGTACGGCACGGTGGTGAACCGGCCAGGCACCTGCTCGGTCGGGCACGTCCGGGTCCAGTGCTCCGCGGTGCCGGTCGGCGTGCCGAACACGAAGGGAGCCGTCCGGCGGCCGACGACGGTGGTCTGCGGAACGGGGAAGCCGAGTGCGTCGGCCATGAGCAACCCGAAGGCCTTGTCCCCGATGTGCCGGCTGAACCGGTTGGGCCACCTCGGGGAGACCGAGAGCTCTCGGGCTGCGACGTCCTCGACCTCCCACCAGAGGGTGTGCGTCCGGCGGTAACCGACCCGTTGAGGGTGGATCGAGAACTCCAGCCGCTCCTCCGGGCGGTGCTCCACGTCCGGGATGAACCCGTAGACGGTGTTCAGCACGCGGAGAGCGAGGTCGTGACTCAGTGCGGCGGTGCCAGGGTGCTCGACCGCCCGGGGAGTGTCGTCCGGAGCGAACTCCACGACCCCGCCGAGGCTGACGCCAGACACTCCGCCGTCACGGACGTCGACCGTCTCGTTCACGATCGTGAAGTAGCCGTCCGCTGCCAGCGCCCGGACGAGCGCAGCTGCCTCGGCGGCCGAGGCGAGACCGTAGTGGAACGGGCAGCCCTTGTCCTTGTCGGGCCGGAAGCTGCGGACGTTCACCGTGCCGGCGGACTCGCCGAGCAGGACGGTGATCGCGGCCTCGACGTCCCCAGGCGGCTCCCCCGCGCTCAAGCGGGCGTGTCGGAGGACGGGGGCGGCGCCGGGGGAGAAGCTCACGAAGCGAGCGACGTTGCCGCGCTCGGCGAGTGCGGCGAGTCGGTCGTCCTTGAGGCCGGTCATCGAGCCGCACCCTCCGTGACAGTGGGAGACAGCGTCTCCACGGCTGCGCGCAGCGCCGAGGGATCGCAGCCGATCTCGTCCATCGTGACGACGGCGTCGGACAGGAGTCGCACCCCCTCGGCGCCGGAGATCGGCGCGAAGTCGTGGTCGAGGATCTCCGCCCCGACCTTGTGTGCGGAGACGAACTCCAGCGCGCAGCCGGTGCTGAACTGCCAGCCCTCGCTGAAGACGACGGTGCCGGCGTGGTCCTCGACCATGCGGGTCCAGAAGCGGTGGTAGTCCGGCTGACGCCAGCCGGCCACGTCCTCGAGCATCGTCGGATCCACGACGGGCCGGCCGGCCCATCGGGTCCGGCATGCCCGCACCAGCGGCCGGGCACGCTCGAGATTCGGCGTGATGATGTCCCGGCGCAGTCGTGCCCAGTACGCCGGAGTGCCCTTGTCGGGCTGCTCCGGGTACCAGGCCGCGAAGTCACGACCGGTGGTGATGGGCGCGCTCACGTACACGACGTTGCCGTCCTCAGCGCCCAGGCAACGGACGAAGCCGAGCAGGACGTCGGCGAGCACGCCGGCGTGCCGGGTCGGATCGCTCACGGTGTCCTCGCTCATGGGCACGGACGGTAGACGCAGAGTCAGAGCTTTCCGGGCACGACGGGCTGTCGCGGGACGAACCTCGGCGGGGATCTCACCCGCGAGGGTCGCCGACTCAAGCGACGCCCCGCTACTGCCGAGGTTGCCTCTTGTGTCCGCTCCGCACGCCTCACGACAGGACTCGATCGTGGACCCGTCCGAGGAGACCAGGTTCAGTCTTCTCGGCTTCACCTATCACGAGGTGCTGGCCGCCACGAAGCACCAGGACGAGAAGATCAACAAACTGCTGACGGCGGTCGCCTTCCTCGTTGCAGGCTCCCTCGCCCTGGCGAACCTCGCTGACGGGAAGCTCGCGATGCGGTCGTTCGTCCTGGACGTCCCCCTTCCCCTCGCCCTGGTCACGCTCGGCGTGTTCCTCGTGGGGGTGTTGGCTGCCGTCGTCCTGCTGATCGGCACCATGACGACTGCCCTGCGCTTCCCCGGGGGCAGCCGTCCGGATGCTCCCGAGATCACCTACGCGACGTCGTTCGAGGCCGGGCAGGTCTACTTCAACGAGATCGCGTCCGGGTCGCTGGCCCAGTGGCACAAGAAGTGGCAACAGGGGCCGACGAGGCTCTGGAGAGAGCGCAACGAGTCGCTCGTACGTGAGACGCACAACCTGGCTGTGCGCGCAGAACACAAGTACGCACGGACGAACGAGGCCGTGGCGGTGCTGTCCTTCGCCCTCCTCTCGTTCGCCCTCTCGGTCGTCCTGGTGCTCAGGGCCGCGGCCGAGGGGCTCCCGCTGGACGGCGCGGAGGAGATCGACGACGTACCCGCGGACTGGCGGTTGCGCCTCGTTCTCGCTGCGGTCCTCCTGAGCTACTGCTGGTTGCAGTTGCGTGGGTCGGCGCGGGGTGAGTTCCAGTCGGTCGCCGACCTGGCTCCTTTCCCGGAGGGGACGAAGGCGAGGTGGTGGAGCCGCTGTGTCCGCGAGAAGGGCTGGGTGCGGACCGTGGCCTATCCCCTTGCTGTGGCCGGGGTGCCGACTGCACTCGTCGCCGTCCCCCCAGGCCGGGTGTGGGGGGCCTGGCTCGTCGGCGGGCTCTGCGTGGTCGCTTTCCTGTTGCTCCTGCTCACGTTGCCGTGGCACGACGCGGGCGCGGAGGAGGCGGTGATCGCGATCGCGAAGAAGGAGGCGGGTCCGTGGGTGGTCATGCCTGGCGACGACGGGGATGAGTTGGAGCGCAGGGATCGCAGGCGGGTGACCAACAGGCGCAACCGTTGGGTGGTCACGTGGTCAGGCCTTGCCGCAGTCGTCATCGGTGTCATCGGGTCGGTTGCCGTCTGTCGTGAGTGGCAGGCTGTTCAGCTGCTCACGGCGTACGTCGGCAGCGCCGGCCTCCTCGTCGCAGCCTTGGCCGCGACGGTCACCCGGCAGCGTCGTCGCGTCGCCAAGTACGCCTCCCTCCGTGAAGTAGGCGACGACCAGGCTCAGGCCTGACGGGCTAGCAGAGCCCACCCGTTGGTCGGGGACTCGAGAACTGTGCTCCATCCGCGCGTGGTCGCGGCCGAATGCCAAGTGAACGGCCCAGTGGGTCGGACCCGTTGAGTGAGGAGACGCCGTGAGTGCGGTCGTGATGAGGAACACCCGGCAGGCAGAAGCGCCGCCGACACCGCCCCTCCGCGAAGACGGCTCACTCCACCTCTACGCGATGCAGTTCGACGACGGTGAGCGCATCGCCTATGCGGACACGCCGGAGGACCTCCTCGCGGCACTCGTGCCGGGCTACGCGGAGCGGACTGATCAGCAACGTCTCGAGGCCCGGATCCGGCTGGCCATCAGAGCGCAGATCGCCATCCAGGCCGGCATCAACGCCGACCTGACCCCGGAGGCGGCTGCGGTGTTGACCGCCGAGGAATGGGCCGTCCTCAATGGCTCTCGGCACGAGCAGCCACGGGTCGACTTCTGGGACCCCGACGTCCCGCTCGTGTTGGTCGAGACCGGCTATGCGCCCTACACCGACGTCGACCAGCCGATCTCCGGGATGGCCGACGTCCAGGATCCACCGAACATCATCTGGCTGCGGCCGGTCGACGAACGGGAGTTCCTCGAGTCCCTCCACCGGTCGGCCTTTATCAACCTGATGAAGGCGCTGTGACGTCCACGCCGTTCACGCCGGACAACATCCATCAGGGGGACGACGGCCGCTGGTACCACGACGGGCAGGACGTCACCGATCGACCGGTGTGGTGGTTCTGCCCGGAGGGGCACGAGTACCAGCGGAGCATCGCCCAGGCCATCGACCGTCGTGGGTGTCCCGAGTGCGTGGCCGACTGAGCACCCGCCCATCCGGCGACAGGTGTTCGAACCCGTCCACGGGGCGGGTGCATCTCCGCTGGGCGGAGGCCCTCGAGATCGCGTCCAGGAGCCCGTGAGGACCAGGGCGGCGGTCGCATGCAGCAGATGTGCCTCCCGCGCGATCCTCGCGGTGGGCGGCCGTGACCGGTCACCACCTCGTGCAGTGAGGCTGCATCCCGGGCGGGCCCGTCACCGCTCGGGCGACGACGCGGGCGCCGGTGAACACCAGGGGTGCCCACGAGCCGGCGGCCGACCGCCCCCAGCCGGGGCCGACGCCGGCGAAGAGGCGGCTGCCGATCACGCCGCGGAGGTGCCGCGACCGTCGTACGGGGACGAAGCGGGTCGCCACCTCGGCGGGGCACCGCCAGGCACGCCGCCCCCAGTCGTAGACGCTGGAGTGCCCGTGGACCTGCCCGAACGGCACCGGCCGCCCGGCTTGCTCGACGGCCATCCACGAGGTGTACACCTCGTGCCCGGCCTCGGCCCACAGTGGTCCGGCGCTGTGGTTGCTTGCGCCGGCTCACAACAGGCGGCCGGTGCCCCACAGGGCCTCGGGAACGGACTCCCGTGACCCGTTGAGCAGGGGCAGGACGTCCCGGACGTCACCGGGGGAGCCCAACCGCTCCCACAGGCCGGCTGTCAGTCCCGCATGAGTGACGAGCAGGTCCCCGTCGGTGGCCAGGCCCACCGCTCCTCCTCGTCATCGTCCTGACGCGGCGCAGGCGCCGTCGAGTGGACGACGGCGCCCGCGCCGCTGACGTGCCGACTACCGGCCGGCGGATGCCTTCTCGACCGTCGCCGGGTCCGCGAGATCGTTCACGGCCGGCACGATCTCGGCGGCGTGCGCGGCCTCCATCTCGTTGCTGACCTGGGCAAAGAGGGGCTCGTCGGCGATGTCGCCGGCGAATGCGGCAGGCGGGACCCCGAGATCGGCGGCGGTCAGTTCACGGCCGTGCCAGCCGCACACGCAGCCCATGACGACGCGCTCGATGCCCTCGTCCAGCCAGCAGGTTGCCTCCACCCACTCTCCCTCGGAGGTGCGTCGGAGCGGGAGGAAGTCAAGGGTGTGGACGTCGGCGGTCATCGGTCGACCAACTCCTCTTGTGTGAAACGGCATCGGGAAGCGCTGAAGACGTTCTCTCGTCGACTGCGAGCCGTTGCCGTGCATTCTCAGGACGGGATGCGACGGAAGAGCGACGGCCAATTGCCGACTCGCTCGAACAGGTGAACGGTTCGGCAGTTCCCGGCGAGCACGGAGCAGCGGACCGCTGTCGGAATCCGCCGAGGACGGCGTGGTACTCGACTCGGGTAAGGCCCGCTCGCCCCTGAGCGGGCACCCGGTTGTCGAGATGGTTCCGGGGGCGTCATCCGGTGCTCCGTCGAGTCGGGAGCGCCGGCCCTGTCCGGCCGGGATGCCGCCACATGCCGCGCCGTAGACTTCCGTACCGGCGAGCCCGCGGCCTTGGCCGACAGCGACGCGCGCTTCCAGGCCTCGGGGACGACGACCGCTCATGACCGTCGGCACGCTCACCAGGCGCCCTCGACCGGGACGAAGCCGGCGGTGGCGCCGGGCCACCGGTACGTCCAGCAGGTGGTGCCTTCCGCCGTGGTCACCCGGATCCGCTCGAAGAGGCCGGTCGCCACGCCCTCGATCGCGTCCAGCAGGGCCAGGGCGTCCGTGGTGCGCGAGGTACGGAGGGGCACCAGGACGCCGCGGACCTCGCCGTCCCCGGCCGTCATGGCGGGCCAGCCGTGTCCGGTGTCCCACAGACGCCCACGCACCGATGTCTCCCATGCGCCGGTCATGGCGTCCGCGAAGGGGGCGAGCACGGGCCACCGGGAGCGGCCGGGCTTGAGTGTGCCGTAGACGAACACGGCGTCGGGTCCGGTCGTGGGCGGTCGCGTCACTGAACTGCTCCTCTCGATCGGTGGACCGCGGGCGCCGGGATGCCGCGGACGGCCGGGACACCCAGGTGCTCGCTATGACCGAGGTGTCCCGGCCCGGCTGGTGACCCGGCCGGGACACCAGCCGGTGGAGTCGTCAGGCCGTCGCGGGACCGTCCGACAGCAGGAGATGGATCCGCGGCGCACACGGGCCGTCGACGACGAGCGCGCGGCGCGCTGATCCCCGGTCGTGTCCGCCGCGCACCACCTCGTCGGGGACGTCGGTGCGAGAGCCGTCGTGGTCGAGCCCGACCACCATGGCGGGGCCCACGATCGTGTCGGCCCGCGCGAAGCCGGGGACGTAGCGGTCGACGAACCGGGTGGCGCGCCGGTTGGGGGGCAACCGCTTGGACTTCCCGTCCTGGTCGCACAGGAGTGCGGCGGCCACCTCGCGGAGGAAGACGTGGTCCGGCCACGCATTGCCCAGCGCTCGGTGCATCCCGAGGTCGGAATCATCGACGGTCATGACAGTCACCGGTTCAGCCGGGTTCACCGGGAAGAGGACGACCCGGATCTCTCCCGGTAGCACGGGACCACCGGTCCCGGTCGTCTCGTCGTTCGTGTGCCTCGTCCTCACGGGGTCCTCCGGATCGTGGGTGCAGGTGACCTGCACCCAGGATCGGGACGGTTAGGACACGTCGGCTCGTGAACGGGGCGTGCCCGGCCGGCAACAGTCTCCCGGCGTCCACTCCCGACCGGTGAGCACGCCGTGCCATTGGCCGAGTTTGTCGCGGGACCGGATCAGCAGCGGGACGTCGGTGGCGGACGTCCCCGCGTCCTGCAGTGCCCTCGCGATCAGTTCCAGGCGTTCGTCGGTCTCGGCCGGTGTATAGGCGAAGCGACCCACGTGGTGCATCCCGCGCCCGAAGGTGGGACTGACGGAGCCTGCGCCGTGCCGGGACGAGAGGGCATCTCGGATGCGCACGCGGAAGTCGACGACCCCTCCGGTCGTCATGTCGTACCGGTGCTCGACCTCGAGGTCGTCGACGATCGGGCGTCCGCGGTTCCTGCCCTGGGAGACGTCCTCGAGCAACGCCTCGAGGGCGTCCAGCAACGTCGTCGCGGGCACGTCGAGGTCCTCGGCGAGGGCCTGCCCCGACGCCCACCCCGTCCCCTGTTCCTCCAGGTGACGGACGACGGCCAGAGCCAGGTCCAGTCGCCTTCCCGACCCCGTCTGGACCTCCACTCGTGCGGGGCCGCTGCGGTGGCGGGCGCGCGCCCGGTGGATGGCGCGGTGCTCGGTCGCCGTCAGGTGCAGCGCCGTGCTCTTGTCCACGTAGCGGATCAGGCGTACGCCCTGGCGGTTGTCCATGTCCGGCAAGTCCGCGGTGAACCCGGTCTCGATGAAGCCGCGCTCGCGCAGGTTCTCGATGTCGCGCCGGAACTTGCGGGCCTTCGCCCAGACCTCCGGCTCCGTCGCGTTCGTCGACGGAGGTCGACGGTGGACACCAGTCGGCCCTCGGCCGACACGAGTCGGCGCAGGATCGCAGCCATCCGCTGGGTGGGGGTCATCCGGGGCACGAGCGCAGTGTGACAAGGAGTATCCGCCTCCTCGCGTTGCGTCTGCGGGCACGGCAGATTCACCTCGACGGGCAGCCGGCCTGCGGACCGCCGTCTCCGCCTGGGTGCTGTTGCGCTTGTCACCACGCTCCCGACCTCACCCCCGTCGGTGCGGCGGGGTCGGGCTGCCCTCGAAGAACGAGGCGCTCGGTCGCCATGCGGACGGGGCGGCGAGAAGGGTCGAGGCGTCGATGGTGGGGTCCCGACGTCCGAGGGCGGTCGTCCGGGCGGTGGCTGCCGCCCTCGCGCCGCCGGGCACACGGACTTCCCCTGTGCGTGCCGGAGTAGCCCGCCCGCGTCGAGCGGTGCTACCTCGCGGGGAGCGTGTCCTAACCCACCGGACAGTCGGGGACATGAGCATCACCGACTGTGTCCCCCGCCGGCCCGTCGCCTCCTGGGACGGCGTCTCTGCCACCCGGTTCCCCACTGATCCCTATCCGGGGCGCCGTCCCGACGGGTCGTTCCTGCTGGTGGACGGGCACGTCCAGCAGGTGGGGCCCCTGCCGCACGCGCCGTCGGGCTGGGCGACCACGGACGGAAGGGACGTCCACGCCCTCCTCGAAGGCCTGGACGTACCTGGCCTGACCGGCCCGGGTGGCACTGCTGGCCTACGGCAGCAACGCCAACCCGGCGAAGTTGGCCGACCTGCGCATCGGGCCTGTCGTCGCCTTGCAGGTCACCACCACCGACCTCGCGGCCGCGTGGTGCACCGACCCACGCCGGGACGGCCAGATCCCCGCGACGTTGATCGTCGCCCCCGACACGGTCGAGACCCACCACATCCTGCTCTGCACCTCCGTGCAGATGGCGCGGTTCGACCGTGTCGAGGAGCGGGCGGCCGGCATCCACGACCTCGGCGTCCTCCGGAGCGGCACGGTCACGACGGAGGTCGGTCGTCGGATGGACGACGTGCTGGCCTACGTCGGGGGACGGGGACGGCGACCGTTGGCGGGGCCCACTGGCGAGCCGATGCACGTGACGGCGGTGCCGCAGGTGGAGGCCGCCCAACGCCCCGGCGCCTACGCCGCCCCGGCCGTTACCGAGCCAGTCGCCTGAGGGACGGCGTGCACGACGACGACGACCCAACGCGTCGCTTCCGGCCGTTGATGCCGTGGTCGTCGGTGCCGCGAGAGGGGTGGCAGTGGAACGCGACGTGGCTCCCTCGTCCTGACCGATCCCGGGCGTTCCGCTGTGGTCCGGCCCCTGACCTTCCGATATGGCGATCGTGACGACGACGGTGCGGCCCGTGCTGCTGGGCGGGTACTCGGCCAAGCGGTGCCCGCGGGCGACCCACAACCAGTACGACAGCACCGTGCCCCGGGTCGTCTGGGAGCCGGACGCCGCCGTCCACGAGCGTAAGGAGGCCGGCCGCAGCTTCGAGGACGACGTCGTCGTCGCGCTGCTGCGTGCATGCCCCTCGGCAGTGGACCTGCGGGAGCACGACGGCGACAAGACCGCGCACGTCGCCGCGACGTTGTCCCACCTGCAGGCGGGGACGCGGCTGATCATCGGTGGCAGGCTGCCTGACGACGTGGTCGGCGGGCGGACCGGGAAGCCGGACCTCCTCGTCCGGGCAGAGAACCGGTCCGACGGCCGGCCCGGGTACCACGTCGGCGACATCAAGCACCACCTGGTCACCGAGCGCAGGAACGGTTCGCCTGCCCTGGTCAGCGTCCCGTCGACACCGGAGCGCGCATCGGCGGCCGCGCGGGACACGGCGCGGCTGCGCTGGCGCGAGGACGACTGCCTCCAGCTCGCGCACTACTGGCGGCTCCTCCAGGCGTCCGGGTTCGCCGCCGAGCACCCGTGGGGTGCGGTGCTGGGGACGGACGGACTGAGGGGATACGTCGCCGACCCGCTGGCCCTGGTGTGGCACGACCTCGCCGAGCCCGCGTTCGAGACCTTCTCCCGGGCGTCCGGGACCCAGTGGCGATCGTCGCTGGAGCGGTATGACCACGAGCACGGGTTCCGGGTCGACGTTGCCCTGGTCGCCCGCCGCCGGACCGGTGCACCCGACGATCCGGAGCCGCTCGTGCTGCCCATCGGACACGAGGAGTGCGCCACGTGTGAGTGGGCGCCGGTCTGCGTCGACACCCTGCCCGACGACGACCTGAGCAACGAACTGCGCGCCGACCTGTCGATCCGCGAGTACCTCACCTTGCGGAAGGCCGGCATCGACACGGTGGCCGACCTGGCGACGGCGGACGTGGACGAGCTGCTGACCCAGAGCTACGAGACCGAGACGGCGCACCTGCGGACCCGGGCCCGACGGCTGCGCAAGGCACGGCTGAACGCCGAGTTGGCTCACGCCGGGGTCGTGCTGAGACGGCGGCCGGACGCGCCCGTCATCCCCTCGGCGGACGTCGAGTACGACGTCGACTGCGAGTGGAACCCCCAGGAGCGGGTGTACCTGTGGGGGGTGCTGCGCAGCAAAGGCGGGACGAGCAGCTACATGCCGTTCGTGGACTTCGGGGCTGCGGACGACGAGGCGGAGTACGACCTGCTCGTCCGCTTCCTGACCTGGTTGGACGGTCAGGTCCGCGCGGACGCGGCGGCGGGTCGGAGCACGGCGGTCTTCTACTACTCGCCGGCCGAGACGAAGCAGATCCGGCGGATCACCGAGGCGGTCGGTCGACCGCTGCCCACCCTCCGCACGGGGGCTGCCGTCAACGCGTGGATCGACCTGCTGCCCTACGTGCGGGCGAGCCTGGACAGCCGCTGGGGCCACGGGCTCAAGATCGTTGCCGTCTACGGTGCAGGTTTCGAGTGGCGTGACGAGGACCCAGGCGGATTGCAGTCCCAGCTCTGGTACGAACAGGCGGTGGCCGGCGACGACACCGCTGAGCTGCGATTGCTCGCCTACAGCGAGGACGACGTCAACGCCACGTTCGCAGTCAGGCGATGGGTGCGACGCCAACCGTTGATGGCGCAAGCCGAGTCGGGTGGCCGCATCGACCGACCCCCCGGATGACGGAGACCACCCCGATCCGCGCACGCAACGGGTCAGCGACTCCCGAGGCTTGAGCCTTCGTGTGCGGGGGTGGCCCCGGACGGGCCACTTCTAGGAGGCACCGGTGGCCCGTCGACACAGGTCTACAGGCGGCGGCAGTCCTTCGTTGCCCGACACGCTGACGAGCGGGGTTCAGTTCACCGTGCGCCTCCGGGGCCTGACGTGGACCTGAGCCAGCTGGGCCCGCCGCCTCCATTACCCGTCGAGGACCGCATTGGGGGCACGACCGAGGACCTGCAGGCCGACCACGTCCCACCCGCACAGCCGCGGCGGTGCGACGCGCATCGAGAACGGTCAGGCGCTGTGCCCGCGGCACAACGGGCGGAAGGCGGCGCGCGTCCCGTGGACCAGGGAGCTCCGTCGGCTCGAGCGCCGGCGGGAGGCCTACTTCCCGCCCGCGTCCCGACCGGAGTCCCGCGGCACGGGACTGCGGATGTGAGTCCGCACGCAGTTCCTTGAGCATCCGGCGCCTTGCCTCCCCCGTACGGGTGAGGCGCCGCTGCCTTTCGTCGGTCCCGCCCGGTACCAATCCCGAGGACTCCGATCCGATCGGGTTCCGTTGGTCCGACGGTGTGCTGACAGGCGGGTGCGACCCGCGACGGGGGAGAGATGTTCCGGAGACCGCTGCGCCGCGATCCCCTCGTCGTCGGCTGGGCCGTCGTCCTGCTGCTGGCCGGCTTCGTCGCGCTGAGCAACAACACCGAGTGGAGCGGCTCCGTCGAGGCTGAGCGCGTCGCGGGCTTCCTGAAGGACCTTGCAGAGGCCTTCCTCTGGTCCTTCTTCCTCCTGCTCCTCCTCGCCTGGCTGCGCGCCAAGGGCTGGTTCGGCGACGCCGCCGGCCCGGCCCTGAAGCACCCGAAGCCCGAGCAGCCCCGGTCCGCCCTGCCGTGGACCGACCGCTGGATCCGCGACTGGCGCCAGGAGGCTGCCCAGGGCCGCCCGGCCGGCGACGCCGAGCCTGAACTGCTCGCCTGCCGGCACGGCGTCCCTGCCGGTCAGGCACCCGACGGGCAGGTGCCCGTCCTGCGCGCGATCTCGGTCAGCCACACGATCGTCCGGCCGGGCTCCGAGGTCCTCGTCACCTGGTGCTTCGAGCACGCCCGCGACGTCCTCGTCGACGGTCACCCCGGGCACCCGCCGTGCGGGGAGGCGCTCGTCCGCATCGAGGCCAGCCGGCGGGTCGACGTCACCGGCCGCAACCGCTCCACGACGACGCCCGCGGCCACCCCCGTCGTCGCCGCCGTGGCCGTTCCCCAGCTCGACCTGCCGAGCGTCACCGCGCCGCCGCCGGTGTCCCTGCGCGCCGACGTCGCCGCCACCGTCGGCGCACCCTCGCCCGTCACCGACCGGCTCGACGCCTTCTGGGCCACCCAGGACGCCCTCCGCCCCCGGATCGAGGTGTCGCCGCGCCTCGTCGGCGTGCCCGACTCCCTCCTCGACAGCCTCCGGCGAGCCGGAAGGAAGGACACCCCGTGAACCGCCCCCGGTCCCTCCGCGCCGTCGTCAGCGAGCAGCTGCTCACCGTCGCCGGCGCCAACCGCGAGGTCCTGCAGGACGCCCCCAAGGAGCGCGGCAAACACGTCGCGATGGGCGCGGTGCTCGTCTGCACCGCCGCGCTCGCCGCTGTCTCCGCGAGCTATGCGCTGTACGTCGCCCTGCACCTGTGGGTGCCCGTCGCGGTCCTCGGCGGCCTCGCCTGGGGCCTGGTCATCCTCAACCTCGACCGCTGGCTGGTCGTCTCCACGCCGCGGCTGACGAGCAAGGTCGGCACGATCGCCATGGCGCTGCCGCGCGTGGCCCTCGCCGTGCTCATCGGCGCGGTCGTCTCGACGCCGCTCACGCTCGCCGTCTTCAGCGCCGAGATCGACACCGAGGTCGAGGTCATGGCGGCCGAGGCCGAGGACGAGTTCACGCAGCAGCTCGCCGAGGACACCCGCTACGCCGACCTGCCCGCGCAGCGCGAGCGGATCGCGGCGCTGCAGGCCGACATCGCCGACGGCGTCACCCAGACCGACGTCGACGAGGACCCCGCCGTCGCCGCCCTGCAGGCCCGCTTCGACGCCGTCGACGCGCGCTACAACGCCGCGGAGGCCGCCTACAACGCGGAGCTCGACGGGTCCGGCGGCACCGGCCAGCGCGGCTACGGCCCGGCGACGACCGCGCGCCAGGCCGACCGCGACCGGCTGCGCGCCGAGCGGGACGACCTCGCCCAGCAGCTTGAGGAGCTGAAGGCGCGGACGTACACGCAGCTCCTCGCCGAGGAGGAGCAGAACACCCGCACGCAGCAGCAGGACCTCGAGGAGCTGCAGGTGCTGGTCGCCGACGCCGAGCAGCAGCGCGCCGACGACGTCGCGGCGCACGACGCCGCCGTCGGCAACAGCGACGGGATCCTCGCCCGGATGACCGCGATGGAGCGCATCCAGGACGACGAGCCGACGCTCGCGACGGCGCACGCGCTGCTGTTCCTCTTCCTCACCGCGCTCGAGTGCCTGCCGATCCTGTTCAAGACGATGCTCGCGCTCGCCCCGCCGTCCCTCTACGAGCGGCTGCTCGCGCTGGGGGAGGAGAAGGTCGAGGAGCGGGTCCGGCTGCGGATGCAGACCGAGTACGAGGAGGCCGAGGTGCTGGCGAAGTCCGCGCTCGCGGCCGCCGAGGCGCGGGCGGCTCGCACGCTGGAGGCCGAGTCCCGGGCGACCGGACTGGTGCTGGAGGCGCAGCTCGAGGTGACCCGGCAGGGCGTCGAGCGCTGGAAGGACCAGCAGCCCACCCCCGCCGGCAGCGCCGGCATCGGCACGAGCTTCGTCAAGCAGCCCCGTCCCGGCCCCCGGCCCGACCCGTGGCCGGTCGGCACCCCGAACTGACAGGAGACCCGATGACCCTGACCGAGCGGACGCTGTGGGCGCTGGCCGCGGCCGACTACCCCGCCGTCGCCGTGCACGACTACGACGCCGTCCACCGCACCTTCGGCCCGGCGTTCGGCCCCTGGCGACCGGTCGTCGTCGGCCGCGACGGCGGGCCGGTCACCGTGCTCGCCGCCGGCGGGAACACCGACCCGCTGGCGGCGCTGACCGCCGTCGCCGAGGAGTGGCGCGCGCTGTGCGACCTCCCGGCGCAGGTGCCGCTCGCCCCGTGCCCGGAGCACCCGGCCGCCGGCGACGTCGCCCGCTCCGCTCCGCAGGGGCTGCTCCTGCGGCACGGCCTGGCCCGGCTCGACGGGCACGCCGACGGGGTCGACGTCCCCTCCGACCTGCGCCTGGATCTGCGCCCGCGCCGGTAGCCGAGGCGTCACAGCCACGCCTCGATCGCGTCCAGCTGCGCGTGGGTGAGCCCGACGTAGAGGTCCGGCGCGACCACGAGCACGTGCGGGTGGGCGGCCAGCCAGTCGCCGGTGTCCTCCGCCTGCTCGGCCAGGTCGTCGTCGATCCACACGATCCGCCGGTCCGGCTCGGCCGCGGCCACCTCCTGCGCGACGGCCAGCTTCCACCAGCCCGACTCGCCCCAGAGCGGGCCGAGGAAGCCGGTCGGCGCGGAGTCGGTGCGGGCGTGCACCTTCAGCCCGCGCGGCAGGCCCATCGGCTCGGCCAGCAGCCGGTCGGCGTCGGTGGTCCAGGTGGTCAGCCACTGGATCTCCACCCGGCCCGACTCGTGCAGCTCCCGCAGGCGGGCGGTCACGGTCGGGTCCCAGGACAGCACGAAGCCGTTGAACGTGCCCCGCCGCCAGCCGTCGGGCAGCGTGCGGACGGGCGCGTTGAGCACGCCGTCGACGTCGAGCAGCAGGATCGGACGGTCCCCGGTCGAGCCCATGGCCGGTTCCTACCCCCGGCGACGGGCGTGCGGTCGGGACGGCGGTACCCCGGCGGCCGGAAGGGCACCGGAGCCCGCGAGGACACCGGAGCCCGGCTCCGCCGGCACGAGGGATCAACGCCCGCGGACATCACGGGTCCGCACGTTTCCGACGACGGCGCAGCGAGTCGGTATGGCGCCCGGGCACTCCCTCCGCTTTACTCCCGGGGCCGCCGACAAAGGAGTCTCCCGTGGTCGCTGTGCGCATTCGGGGCAATGTGCCGACGAGGCGTTCCGTCGTGACGTTCGTGGGACTCGTCGCCGTTTCCGCGACATTGACGGCGTGCGGTCAGGGACGTTCCGTGGAGGCGTACTGCGACGTCTTCTACGGCGAGGGTCAGGAACTGCGGCACGCCTGGACCGAGGCCGGCAACACCGATGATCCGCTGGCGGGCATGGCGGCCATATTCTCCGCTCCCCGCGATCTCGCCATCTTCTTCGGTCGACTCGCGGAGGTCGCTCCCGACGAGATCGAGCCGGACGTGGCGGCGCTGCGCGACGCATTCCAGGAGCAGGCGGATTCTCTCGGCAGTCAGGCTGGCGACCTCATGGACAACCCGCTGGGGGCCCTGGCCGGTGCATTCGCGGCCGGCCTGTCGACCAGCGGCGCGGAGCAGCGGGTCAACCAGTACACCCTCGACAACTGCGGTCCTCCGCCGACGAACTGACGGAGAGGGCCGTTCGAGGCCAGGACATCCACGAGGAACGAAGGGAACGGGTCGGAGTGGTCAACCTCAGCAAGGGTCAGACGGTCTCACTGCAGAAGCGGGGCGGAGGGTCGCTGACGCGCGTGCGGATGGGCCTGGGCTGGGACGCCGCCCCCCGACGGGGCCTCTTCGGCAAGATGAAGAGCCAGTCGATCGACCTCGACGCATCGGCCCTCCTCTTCGACGGGAGGGGCCGGCTGGTCGACCAGGTGTGGTTCCAGCAGCTGCGCAGCAAGGACGGATCGGTGCAGCACACCGGGGACAACTTGACCGGTGAGGGGGAGGGGGACGACGAGTCGATCCTGGTTGACCTCCAGAGCGTCCCGGGCAACGTCAGCCAGATCGTCTTCGTGGTCAACTCCTTCACCGGCCAGGACTTCAGCCAGATCACCAACGCGTTCTGCCGGCTCGTCGACTCCACCGCCCGCGACGCCGAGCTGGCGCGCTACGACCTCTCCGGGTCCGGCACGCACAACAGCCAGGTGATGGCGAAGCTCACCCGGAACGGCGGGGGCTGGAGCATGACCGCCATCGGTGCCGTGGCCAACGGCCGGACCTTCCAGGACCTGCTGCCGACGGTGGCGGGCCACCTCTGACGGACCCCGCCGTGCGTCCCGTCCGCCGCCGACGGGAGCAGCAGCCGGGTGGGGACCCATGGTCGAGCACCACGGGTCCCCGCCCGGCAGCGGATGACCGGGCCGGTCCTCACCAGTAGGCCGAGTCCCAGTCCGTCGCGTCGTCGAGCACGGCGCCGGAGCTCGACGCGCACAGCTGGGACACCGCCTGCGTGATGCCCTGGATGTTGCCCGGGTCGGCCGTGTCCAGGTCGTGCTCGCGGAGCAGGTCGGAGAGGGTGTCCGTCTGCTCCGTGGCGCCCTGGGTGTTGTACTCCCCGCACGTGAGATCGCCGCTGTTGCTGCAGCCGGTCAGGCCCGCCAGCGGGACGAGTAGCAGGCCGAAAACGGCGGTGGTGCGGTGGTGTCGAACGGTCATGACAGGGCCCCGTGTCGTGTCGTCGGCCGGTCCACCGCGTCGCCGGAATGCGTCCGCGGCCCGGCGCGGCGGACAGTGAAGCGCACCCGGTCACCGCGGACAAGCATTCCTGGCATTTTCCCTGCCGGTCGGTCGGGATCGACCTCCCGTATTGATCTGAGAATGGCATTGCGACGCGCCTTGTGCCGCTCGTGAGCAACTGGTACGCGCGCATCTCGAACCCGTTGTGTCTCGTTTGCGTCACGGCGCGCCGATGCTTGCCATGCGCAACAGCGAGGAGTACGACTTCCCCTCGCCGGTGCGGTCGGACGACGGGAAGTGGTCATGGCGGGAAAGGTGGCGCGCGCCTACAACGGCGTCGCGCGGACGTGGAATGTGCTGCTCGGGCTCCTGGTCGTCGTGGGGAGTTTCATCGTCATCTTCGGTCCGAGTACGGCGGAATCGCCGAGCCGATGGGCCGGTCTGATCGGAATTGCATTCGGGGGATGGTTGCTCTACCGGAACCTGCCGCGCCGTTCGGCTCGGCGTGCGCCGTGATGCAGGGCTGAGCGGAGTCCCGATCTCGGGAACGGCGACGGGCTGCCGGTGGGTGACCACCGGCAGCCCGTCGTCGTTCCCGAGGTCCTCGTGCCGGTCCGCGGCGTCCGTGCACGCCCCTTCGTCTCGTCCGGCTCTCGGTCCGTGCGCACGAGTCACAGGCGTCCCGCGATCACCCCTGCGAGGTGCGAGGTCGTGGTGCTGCGGGTTCCGGTGCGGCAGCATCCCTAGCCGGTCCGCCACCGTTCCGGATCGACCGGCTCCGCGCCGCGCGGTGCGGTGACCCGCCGCCTCCGCAGCCGCGAACACCACGGGAGAAGAACACCATGACCGTCGTCCTCGCCAAGGGTGGGAACGTCTCGCTGTCCAAGGAGGCCCCGGGCCTCCGCGCCGTCAACGTGGGTCTCGGGTGGGACGTCAACACGTTCTCCGACTTCGAGTACGACCTCGACGCCTCGGCGATCATGCTCGACGCCAGCGGCCGGGTGACCCCGGACGACTCGGGCTTCGTCTTCTACAACAACCTGCGCAGCCCCGACGGCTCCGTCCTCCACACCGGCGACAACCTGACCGGTGAGGGCGACGGGGACGACGAGATGATCCAGGTCGACCTGACGGCCGTCCCGCAGTTCGTCCAGAAGATCGTCTTCCCGGTCTCCATCCACGACGCCGACAACCGCCGGCAGAACTTCGGCGGCGTCCGCAACGCGTTCATCCGCGTCGTCGACCAGGTCACCGGCCGGGAGATCACCCGCTACGACCTCACCGAGGACGCCTCCATGGAGACCGCCATGGTCTTCGGCGAGCTCTACCGGCACAACGGCGACTGGAAGTTCCGCGCCGTCGGCCAGGGCTACGCCTCCGGTCTGCGCGGCATCGCGCAGGACTTCGGCGTCAACGTCGCCTGACCCGGCCCTCGGCAGTCTGGCCCCGCGGCGACGAGCGCGGGGCCGGACCGCCGGCCTGAGCCCTTCCTCCTCAGAACAGGCAGGTCATGATCGACTACACCCGCCCGCCGAAGCAGAAGCCGGCCGGGGTCTCCCTCGGCAAGGTCGCGCTGACCAAGGCGGCGCCGTCCGTCTCGCTGTCCAAGGCGCAGGGCGCCCGCGGGCGGATGCGCGTCAACCTCAACTGGGACCAGCGCCCGGGACGCGGGTTCTTCGGCAAGGCGAAGGCGGTCGACCTCGACCTGGGCTGCCTCTGGGAGACCACCGACGGTGACAAGGGCGTCGTCCAGGCGCTCGGCAACGCCTTCGGCGACCTCGACTCCCCGCCCTACGTCCTCCTCGACGGCGACGACCGCTCGGGCAGGAACGCCGGTGGCGAGAACCTCATCGTCAACCTCGACCACCTCGACGAGATCAGGCGGATCCTGGTGTTCGCGTACATCTACGACGGCGCCCCGCACTGGGCCGCGGCTCGAGGTGTCGTGACGCTGTCCGCCCAGAACGACAGTGAGATCACCGTCGACCTCGACGAGCACGCCGACAACGCGCGCTTCTGCGCCATCGCCATGCTGACCAACCAGCGGGGCGAGCTGCACGTGCAGCGCGAGATGCGCTACCTGCAGGGCAGCCAGCGCCACCTGGACCAGGCGTACGGCTGGGGCCTGCGCTGGACGGCCGGCAGCAAGTAACCCGACTCCCTCCTCCCACCCGCGACCGCCTCCGCGCGGTTCCCTGAAAGGCGTCCCTTGATCCGCTACTTCGGCTTCTCCGTCTTCCTGACGGCGGCCGCCCTCGTCACCGCCGTGCTCTTCGGCGGTCCCGCCGCGCTCCTCGCCGTCGCCGTCCTCGGCGTCCTCGAGGTCTGCCTGTCCTTCGACAACGCCGTCGTCAACGCCAAGGTCCTCCGGAACATGAGCCCGCTGTGGCGGAAGCTGTTCCTCTACGTCGGCATCTTCATCGCCGTGTTCGGCATGCGGCTGCTGCTGCCGATCCTGCTCGTCTCGGTGACGGCGCAGCTGTCCATCCCCGAGGTGTGGGACCTGGCGCTCACCGACCAGGAGGCCTACGCGCAGAACGTCGAGGCGTCCGCCGAGGCGATCTACACCTTCGGCGGGATCTTCCTGCTGATGATCTTCCTGAACTTCGCGTTCGACGAGGAGCGCGACGTCCACTGGCTCGCGTGGCTGGAGAAGCCGCTGGCCAAGGCCGGCAAGCTGCCCTACCTGTCGATCGTCATCGCGCTCGCGGTCATCTACACCGGTTCGCAGATGGCCGACGACGACAAGTACGGCACCGTCCTGCTCTCCGGCCTCGCCGGCCTGTTCACCTACCTGCTGATCGGCGGGCTCAACGAGCTCATGGAGTCCGACGACGACGAGGACGAGGAGTCGACGCCGTCGGCCACCGGCACCGCCACCAAGGCGGTCGCGGGCGCCGGTGCCGCCGCCTTCCTCTACCTCGAGGTGCTCGACGCGTCGTTCAGCTTCGACGGCGTCATCGGCGCGTTCGCCATCAGCAGCGACATCCTGATCATCGCCCTGGGCCTCGGCATCGGCGCCTTCTGGGTGCGGTCGCTGACGATCTTCATGGTCGACCGCGGCACGCTCGAGCAGTACCGCTACCTCGAGCACGGCGCGATGTGGGCGATCGGCGTGCTCGCGACGATCATGATCCTGGAGCTGCGGTTCCACATCAGCGAGTACGTCACCGGCCTCACCGGGCTCCTGTTCATCGTCGCGGCGGTCGTCGCCAGCGTCGTCGCGCAGCGGCGGGAGGACGCCCGCGAGGTCCCCGCGGCGTCGTCCGACGAGGACCCGCAGCCCGAGCGGGAGACCGTCTCGGTCTGACCGCCTCCCCTGCACGACCCGGTGCCCCGGCCGCCTCGCGCGGCCGGGGCACCGGCGTCCTCAGCCGACGAGGACGGCGAGGTCGGCGGCGAGGTTCTCGTCCTGCTCGCAGGCGACGGTGGCGGCGACCGTGCGCCCGTCCGCGGCGAGCGCCAGCGGCGCGGGGATCCCGGCCGGGCACGGCTCGACGTCGGCGACGGTCTCGCCAGTAGCGAGCTCGACGGTGGCCAGGCCGACGCCGGCCCCCGGCCGCCCGTGCACGAGGTACACGTGCCGCCCGCCCGGCTCGACCGCGAGGTCGGTGCCCGAGCCGGGCAGGACCGCGGTGGCCTGCACGGCACCGTCCCGGACGGTCACCAGCCGCGGCTCGCCGGTGTCCCACTCGCCCGCGACGACCGACGCGACCGCCGTCCCGTCGGCGAGCACGGCCAGCGCGTAGCCGGTGCTCTGCTCCTCCTCGACCAGCTCCACCGGCTCGCCGGCGGGCAGCAGGTCGGCGTCGTACTGCGCAAGCACGACGCCGTCGACGTCACCCTCCGCGTCGCGGTCGACGGTCACCAGTGCCGCCAGGCCGCCGTCGGGACGCAGGGCGACGTCCCGCGCGACCGCCCGGCCCGGCGTCTCGACCTGCAGCGACGCGCTCGCGGTGACCTCGCCGGTGGCGACGTCGACGGTGGCCAGCCGGCTGACCGTGTCCCCGTCGACGTACCACTGCAGGCTCGCGTGCAGCGTCGTGCCGTCGGGGGAGAGGACGCCGGTGCCGGTGTCGGGAGTGCCGAGCTCGGCGTCGGCGGCGATGCGCCGGACGTCCGGTTCGTCGCTGCCTGGCTCGAGGACGGCGAGGGCGAGGTCCTGCTCGCGGCCGCCGCCGCTGGTGTCGGCGGGCACGATCGGCGCGAGGGCGACCACCGTGCCGTCGGGCGCGACGTGCACCTCGCCGAGGTCGAGGGCGGGCGGCCCCTCGGTCACGGTGCCGACCACCAGGCCGCCGTCGCCGGGGACGAGCTCGACCAGGACGCTGCGGTGGTTGCCGGCGAGGTCGCCGGTCATGAGGACGACGAAGCCGCCGTCCGGGGTCGCGGCGACGTCGGAGAGGCGCACGTGCCCCTCGACGTCCGCGTCGACCTCCACCCGGCCGAGGACCTCGGTGAGCGGTCCGGCGGCGGCCGGCCCGGCCGGCTCGGCGACGCCGACGACGTGGGTCGAGCAGCCGGCCGCGACGACGGCGGAGGCGAGCAGCGCGGCGGCGCCGGGACGGGACGAGCGCATGGGGGAGAGCTCCTGGGGTGCGTGGGCTGTTGCCCGCACCCTCCGGCCCCGCCCTTGCGGGCCCCTTGCGTCCGGCTTCCCCGAGCCCCTTCGCACCCAGACGGTCTTGCGGTGTCGTGTGCCCTCTTGCGGTCGTGCAGCGCCGCAAGAGGTGGCAGGAGGCCGCAGGAGCGTGTCGCCGGCACGGCCGCTGGAGCCGGGTCCATGCACCAGGGGTGCTGCCGGACCCCAGAAGGCCGAGCATGACCCCACAAGCGGCGGGACGGCCTCTGTCAGGAGTGCGTCAGAGGGTGACGAACTCGATCTCGTTCCACTCCGCGCTGACCGTCGTCTGCAGCCAGTCGAGGAACGGCTGCTGGTCGACCCGGTAGCCGAAGCCCGTGCCGGCGCAGGCGCCGTTCATCACGAACGAGTTCACCGCGGTCACCGTGTCACCCACGAGGACCGGGCCGCCGGAGTCGCCGAAGCACGTGCCGCCGCGCCCGTTGCCCGGGTTGGTCGACAGACTCACGTTGTAGCCGCCGGCGTTGGTGCCGTTCGGCCCGACGATGGAGCTCTCGGCGGTCAGCCGCTCCCGGTCCGGCTGCCGTTGCTCTCCTGCACGCCGTGGCCCGAGACCGTCGTGGTGGCCGAGTGGCCGGGGTGTGCCGCCTCGTAGCTGTCGAGCGAACCGGCGGTGGCCAGCGAGGCGTACTCGTCGACGTCGTGGTCCGACTCCTCGATCGACCCGTCGAGGACCAGTCGCCGGCGTCCTCGGTCTCCGGGATGTCGCCCAGACCTGTGTAGCCGTAGGAGTGGACCTGCGTCGAGACGACGCCGCCGCTGGTCGGACAGGCGGCCCCAGGGCCTGGACGTCCTGCTCGAAGTACACCCGCGCTCTGGTCGCCACGGTGCCCTCGTCGTCCAGCGTCACGCAGTGCCCCGCCGTCAGGAAGACGGTGTCGGTGAGCAGGCTGCCCGAGCAGCGGTGGCCGGGATCGCCCTCGGCGTCGAAGAAGACGGCGAGCCCCACGTACTCGTGCTCGAAGTCCTCGGTGGACTTGCCCGTGATCGCCTGCGCGGCGGTCCCTCCCGCCAGCAGCATCGCCGACGCCAGCGCCGCCGTGGTCACGGTCTTCCACATGCGGTTCCCCCTCGGTCCCGAGCCGGCCCACCACTGGCTGCCGAGAGGTCAGGCAGGGTGACCAACGACACGCCGGAGCGGAGTCGGCCAGTTCCGTAGCGTGGCGGCATGGAGACGCCGGACCAGCAGCTCACGGCCCTCGTGGAGCGGTACGGCGACCACGTCGAGCGCGGGGCGACGGTGGTGGTCCCCCAGGGGCGGGAGATCCACCTCGGCGACATCGAGGCCCGCAGCGTCGTCTTCCGGCGCGACGACGGGCTCTACCAGGTCGACCGCTTCGACCGGGGGGAGCAGTGGTTCGAGATGGAGGCGGAGGCGCTCGCCGAGATCGAGCTCCTGATCGCCGAACGCTTCGGCTCCTCGGTGCACCGTCACCCCGACGCCTGGCGCTTCGACCTCGTGCAACGAGCCGACGGCCGCGTCGAGGTCCGCCAGGCCGGCCGCCTGCGGGCCACCTTCGCCGACCTGCACGGCGCCCGTGCCTTCTCCGGCTTCGCCGCCCTCACGCCGGCGGAGCTGGTCGCCACGCCGCCGCGGGTCGGCTACCGGGGGTGGGTGCCGCCGGTCGACGACGAGACGCGCGCCCTGGTCGACCGGCTGCGCCACCTCCGCCCGCTCGCCGTCGACGAGTACCGCTGCGAGGTCCCCCTCGACGACGTCCGGAACGGGCCCCGCCTCACCCGGGTCGGCGGCGTGTGGCACGTGTGGGAGGGCAACGACTACTCCGTCCCGGACCCGCCGACCCTCATGACGACGGCGGTCGACGTCCTCGAACACCACCTCCGCCTCCGGTTCGCGGGCGAGCCGACGGCCGGTGAGCCCGTCGGGCATCTCGGGCGCGACGGCGTGGTGGTGGCCCGCGGTGCCGGCGTCACCACGGTCCTGCTCCGCGCCGTCGGGGGCGGCGTGGGACGCGTGTGACGACCGGGTCCTGACCACCGGCGGGACTGCCGATGCCTCGGGGGAGCGGCGGACGAACCACGACCCCCGGCGCTCGGGGAGTGCACGACATGGCTGGACGACGACGGCTCCAGGACCGCCTCGCGGTCCTCGGCGGCGCGCGGCCCGACCTGCTCGAGGCGGCGCCCGGCGCGCGGCCGCGGTTCGCCGCGCTCGGCGGGGTCCTGCTCAGCACCGGCGGGCTCGCCGTCGCCTCGGCGTCGTTCGCGCTGCACATGGCCCTCGGCGTCTGGTGGCCGTTCGCGCTGGTGCTCGGCCTCGGCTGGGGCGCCGTCGTGGTCAACCTCGACCGGATGCTGCTCGTCGGCATGGCGCACGACGCCTCGCTCAAGCGGAACCTCGCCCTCGCCGTCCCGCGCGTGGGGCTGGCGCTGATCCTGGGCGTCGTCGTCGCGACGCCCCTGACGCTGCAGGTGTTCCACAAGGAGATCGACGCCGAGATCACCGTCATGCAGGCCGAGGCCGCGGACGCGTACCGGCAGTCGCTGGAGGCCGACGCGCGCTTCGCCGGCCTCGACGAGCTGCAGGAGCGGGTGACGCAGGGGCAGGACGTCGTCGCCACGGGCGGGCAGAGCGACCCGGCGTTGGCCGCGGTGCAGGCCGACGTCGCGGCGAAGCAGTCCGCCTACGACGCAGCCCTCGCCACCCAGCGCGACCTCGAGGCGCGCGCCCAGTGCGAGCTCGACGGCACCTGCGGCACCGGCGACCCCGGCACCGGCGACGCCTACGTGCAGGCCCGCGCGGCCGCCGACGCGCAGGCCGGCGTCGTCGCCTCGGCCCGGGCGGCGCTCGACGACGCGCAGGACGCGGCGTCCGACGCCGAGTCGCGCAGTGCCGACCTCGCCGCCGCCTCGCTGGCCACCGACTCCGCCGAGCTGGCCCGGCTCACCGCCGAGCTGGACCGGCTGCAGGCCGCGTTCGACGCCACCAACGAGGGCTCCGGCGGCATCCTCCTGCGGCTGGAGGCGCTCGACCGGCTCAGCGACCGCAACGCCACGCTCGCCGCGGCGAAGTTCATGCTGTCGCTGCTGTTCATGTGCGTCGAGATCCTGCCGGTGCTCATGAAGGTGCTGCTCAACTTCGGCCCGCCGACCGCCTACGACAAGCTCGCCGCGCTGCGCGACAGCGGCGACGTGGACATCGAGGAGATGCAGCAGCAGTCCCGGCGCACCGTGGCCGAGGCCAAGGAGGAGATGCTGGTCATGGCCGAGCAGGAGCGGCTGGACCGGCAGAAGGCCGCCATCCGCGCCCGCCACCTCGCCGCGCTCGCCCAGGCGCAGGTGGAGGCCGAGGAGGCCGCCCGCCCGGTGCCGCAGCCCGCGGCTCCGGTCGACGAGCCGGTGCAGAAGATCTGGGACACCGGGCCGATCCGCCTGGCCCGCTCGGCCGCGCGCACGATCCGCCCGACCCGCCGCCCGGCCGGCCGGGCCACCTCCGGCGTCTGATCGGGGGCCGTGAACCATCCGAGGCGATCTGGCCAGACTTCGGGCTAGAGTCGATCCGTGACGACCATCCCGCTCAGCGAGGCCAAGGACCGGCTGTCGGCGCTGGTCGAGGCGGCCGAGAAGACCCACGAGATCGTGACCATCACCCGTCACGGACGGGAGGCCGCCGTCCTCATGGCGAAGGAGGACCTCGACTCGCTGCACGAGACGCTGTACTGGCTCTCGCAGCCCGGCGTCCGCGAGGACGTCGAGCGGGCCCGCGCCGAGGACGAGAGTGACGAGACCACCCCTGGTGAGCAGCTGAGAGCCGAGTTCGGCCTCGACGGGTGACCGCGCCGTACGGGCTCCGTGTCTCCTCGGCGGCGCGGCGCCAGCTCGGCCGCCTGCCCGCCAAGGTGGTCATGGCTGTCGTCGAGTTCCTGACCGTCGTCCTGCCCGAGAACCCGGTGCGGCTCAGCAAGCCCCTCACCGGGGAGCTGACCGGACTGCGCAGCGCCCGGCGAGGGGACTACCGGGTCCTCATCGAGGTCGACGAGGCCCGGCGGCAGATCCTCGTGGTCCGGATCGCGCACCGCTCCGACGTCTACGGACCTCCTGCGCCGTCCGGCACGGACTGACGCCGGGGACCCGGGCCCTCGGCGTGCCGGGGTGGCGGACGCGCTGCGCCGGCCCGGATGCAGGTGGAGGACGCCGGCCGACCACTTCACACACCGCCCCACCCGCCTGACCCGCTCAGCCACCGCGCTGATCTGTCCCATCCGGCGCCCGCCGAGCCAGGTCGGCCGAAGGGGGCGGGAGGGTGTCGTCCGCGGGGGATGACGCTCCCCGCGCGGCGCGGCAGCACACTGGGACGGTGCTCGAGCTCGACCACGTGCTCTGCATGGTCGGTCCGGAGGACACCTGGGCGCCGCGGCTGACCGCAGCCGGCTGGGAGCTCGACGCCGGGACGGCGCACCCGGGTCAGGGCACCCGCAACCGGCGGCTCCTCCTGGCCGGGCACTACCTGGAGCTGGCGTGGGTCGAGGACCGTGCCGAGGCGCGGGACAACCCGCTGCGGCTGGACCGCCGGGCCGACTGGGCCACGACGGGTGCCAGCCCGTTCGGGATCGGGCTCCGCGGGCGACTCCCGCCGGAGCAGGAGCCCGCCTTCCGGCCGTACGCCGACCTCGGCTTCCCGATCTGGGTGCACCGCGACGACGAGCGCCACCCCGCACGTCCCCTGGTCTTCGTGCTCGACCTCCCGCCCCGTCGACCCGCCGGGTCCGCCTCGCCGGCGGGTGCCCTCCAGTGCGTGCACCACGCCGGTCCCGCCGCGGCGGACGTCCCCTGCTACGCGGGTCCGCGCCTCGTGCACCGGCCGGGCCGGCACCGGCTGGAGCTGGTCGTCGACGCCGGTCGTCCCGTCGAGGTGAGCGACCTGCTGGCCATCCGGGTCACCGACGTCTGACTACCGCTGAGCCGCGAGGCGTTCCAGTGCGGCGGTGAACGACTCGTTCCACAGCCCGAGGTGCGGCCAGCGCTCGGCGACGTGCGCCGTCGCCTGCTCCGGCGTCATCCCGTGCTCGCGCACCAGCCAGGCGCGCAGCACCAGCCCGGTCCGCGACGCCCCGCCGTGGCAGTGCACGAGCACCCGGTGGCCCTCGGCGCGCAGGGCGGCGAGGTCGTCGAGCACGTCGGCCAGGACGACGTCGACGTCGACGTTGTGGCTGTTGTCGGCGATGTAGGCCATCCGGTGCAGCGTGTGCGGGAACGGCTCGGCCAGCCGGCACAGGCTGATGACGGCGAAGTCCTCCTCGGAGTACCGCGCGCCGTCGAGGTTGCCCGCCCAGATGCCCGGCAGCACCTCGGCCGGGCCGATCCGCGGGATGACGCCCGTCTCCGCCTGGAAGAACTCCTTGCCGTCGAGCGCGGCGGCCAGCGGCAGCAGGTCGGGCAGCCGCCACACGCGGTCCCCGTGCCCGGGCACCCGGCCGTGCACCACCGACGCCCAGCGCATCGGGATGCCGCCCATCCCGTACACCGCGCCGGCCAGCCCGCCGGCCACGCAGGCGACCGTGTCGGTGTCGCCGCCGAGGTCGACCACCAGCCGCAGCACGTGCGCGAAGTCCCGCCCGTGCCGCAGGGCCCACAGCGCCTGGCCGAGCGTCGGCCACACCGCGCCGTTGGACTCGGTCGCCATCGACGGCTCCCAGTCCGGCGCCAGGACGGCGGCCCAGCGGTCGCGGTGCTCGTCCGCGACGAGCGCGAGCGCCGCGGGGACGGCGGCCAGCGGGTCGCCGCCGTCGAGCGCCACCCGCACGAGCTCGTGGAAGACCGCGCAGCCCTCGCCGGCCGCCGGGTCGCCGTGGGTGAGCGCCGAGAGCCGCCGGGCGGCGTCCACGGTGGCGGCGGTGCCGGACCGGGAGAACCAGATGGCGGCGGGCGTCGTCCGCATGAGCGAGCCGTTGCCGGCCGCGCGTCCGGTGCGCGCGAAGTGCCGGGCCGCCGCGCGGTCCCAGGGCAGCCCGGAGTCGAACACCGCCCGGGTCTGCACGCCGACGTCCGGCGGACCGGCCGCCGCCCAGGCCGCGAACCGGTCGAAGACGTCGGCCTCGTCGAGCCCGTCCCGCTCGACCAGCGACTGCGCCACGAGCAGCGCCATCTGCGTGTCGTCGGTGAACTCGCCCGGCTCCCACCCCAGCGACCCACCGCCGCACATCTCGGTGGTGGATCCACGCGCGTCCGTGGGGAAGCGGGCGGAGAACGCCCTGGCCGGGCCGAACTCGAACGGCGCCCCGAGCGCGTCGCCCACGGCCGCCCCGACGAGCGCGCCGGCCACGCGGTGGGAGCGGTGCAGTCCTGCGGTCACGGGCTCAGTCTGCGCGACGGCGGCGCAGCGCCCGCCGCACCACCAGCGCACCGGTCGCGGCGAGCACCAGCCCGAGCCCGGCCAGCAGCAGGCCCGGCGTCAGGGGCGGCGACCCGACGGTCATCCCGACCGACCGCTCCAGCGGCGTCCCGTCGGCGGCGGTCCCCGAGACGGTCAGCGTGTGGTCGTCGCCGGGCGCCAGCGTCCGCGGCACCGTGACGACGACGTCCACCGCGCCCCGGTCGTCGGACCACACCGAGGCCAGGGTCTGCGCCGTCGAGCGCACCACCACCAGCACCGGCGTGTTCGGCTCATACCCGCCCGACCGCACCCTCAGCTCCGCACCCGGGTCGACGGTGAACGGGTCGGCGCCGTCCTGCAGGTCCACCGACCCGTCCTGCGCCAACCAGTCGTCGTAGAGCCGGGCCACGCCGTCCACCCAGGTGTGGTGGTGCTCCCGCGGCCGCGCCCCCTCGCGCGGGTCGGGCACCGAGTGCGACCAGCGGGCGAGCGCCGCCGCGATCGCGCGGTAGCCGTCCGCGGTCGGGTGCACGAGCTCCTGCTTGGCCTCGGCGGCTAGGCCCGACAGCGCGTTGCTGCCCCGGTCGGGGAGGCCGACGATCCAGCGGTCCTCGGAGCAGATCGTGTGGGCCGGGCGCACCGCCTCGACGACGTCGGCCGCGTACTGCAGTCGCGAGTCGCCGACCGCTCGCACCGCTCCCTCGATGGCGCCGTTGAGCGCGCCGAGCAGCCACTGCACCGACCGCAGCTCGTCCTCGTCGAACCGCAGGCTCTTGACCCCGTAGACGGTGGCCGTCGTGCCGCTGCACCCGGTGCCCACGGCGCCCGTGGGCACCACGCCGACGTAGGGGAGCACCACCAGGGGCGCGACGCCGGTGTCGGCGAGCACCTCCTCGTAGAGGTGCCGCAGGTCGGTCTGCAGGTCGGCCAGCCGCTGGGTCCACCAGCCCCGGTCGCCGAGCCGGCCGCCGCAGTGCTCCTCCGCCGCGCAGTCGACCACGATGTCCTCGAAGCCGATGTCGTTGCCGCCCATCGTCATCAGCACCAGGTCGTAGTCGTCGACGTCGTCGAGCTGGGCGGCCTGCGACCGGACGTCGCGGTCGGCCTGCGGCTCCCGGTAGTCCTGGATCACGGCGGCCGAGCAGGCGAGGTTGGTGACCTCCGCGTCGGGCAGCAGCTGCTCGGCGTAGGTGTGCGGGCTGCGGTGGCAGCGGCCGGCACCGCGGTCGTAGTCGCCGGCGCCCTCGCCGGAGCTGTAGGAGTCGCCCAGGACGACGGCGTGCCGGGTGTCCTGCAGCCACGGCGCCGCGTCGGCGAGCGAGAACTCGCGCACCGAGATGCTGCCCGACTGCTGCTGCGGCCGGACCTGCGCGCCGGACACCCGCAGCGTCCAGTCGAACTGCGTGGGCCCGCCGCCGCCGTCCAGCGACGGGTACGCCGTCCACGACACCGTCGTCGTGCCGCCGGCGGCGACGTTGCCGAGCACCCGCAGCGGCCGCAGCACCGTCGGGCTGCCGCCGTCGGCGCCGGGGTCGAAGACCAGCGACGCCCGGACGTCGCGCGCGAGGACGGCGGAGTCGTTGGCGACGGTCGCGGTGGCCGTGATCGCCGCGCTGGACGACGGCGAGTACGTGGCCGGGGCGTCGACGTCGAGGGTCAGCCGCGGCGCCTGGGTGGCGGCCAGCCGCTCGCCGAGTTCCGCGGAGTCCCGGACGTCGGTGTAGGTGCCGCCGGTGGCGTCGGCGATGCAGCGCAGTTCGTCGGCGCCGGCGTCGTCGATGCGGAAGCCGACGGTGTTGACCGTCAGGTCGAAGCCCTCGTCGACCAGCCGCTGCGCGACCGGGCACGGCGGGTCGCAGGTGCTCTCGCCGTCGCTGACCAGCACGATCGTCGCCGCGCCGAAGCCGGCGTCGCGGACGTCGTCGGCCGCCGCCTGCAGCGCCTCGGCGGTGGGCGTGCCGCCGTCGGCCCGCAGCGCCCGCACCACGGCGCTCATCGCCCGCGGGTCCCGCTGCGCGACGTCGACGTCGAGGTGCCCGGTGCCGCAGTCGCCGGCGCCGGCGGGGTAGGTTCGCATGCCGATCCGGCTCGACGGCGGCAGCTCCTCGAGCAGTTCGAGGATCGCGGTCTTCGCGCCCTCGATCTTGACCGTGCCTTCGTCGTCGGACTCCGCCATGGACCCCGACGTGTCCACGACCAGCATCACCGGGGCGTCGACCGGCAGGGTCGAGCGGTCGGCGGGCGCGGCGGCCGCCGGGCCGGTGCCGGCGAGGACGAGCAGCAGCGCGACGGCGGCCGCGCGCAGCGTCCTCACGAGCCGGCCAGGGCGTCGATGGCGTCGGGGGCGCCCACGACGCGCGGGTCGCCGAGGACGACCGTCCCGCTCGTGGCGGAGGTCGCCACCACCTCGACGGTCAGCTGCAGCACCCCGCCGACCGGCACGGCGAACGGGGTGGCGGCGCCGAAGCGGACGTCGGCGCGGAACAGCTCCCGCCCGTCGCCGCGGACCACCACCGAGCCGGTGAATCCGGCGTCGCCGCGGTCGAGGACGCCGACGGTGCCCTCGACCGTGGTGCCCAGCCGGTCGAGCAGGTAGGTCGTCTGCCGTGGGGAGGAGCCGGCCGAGCAGGACAGCGCGTGCGCGTACGGGGTGCCGTTGCTGGCGGCCTCGCCGGTGCCGCAGCCGCCCTCGGCGTCGAGGTCGGTGAGGAACACGCTCGACGGCGGCCCGGCCACGGTGAGCTGCACCTCCTTCGGCAGCGGGCTCCCGGCCGGCGGGTCGAGCGCGAGCACGGTGCCCTCGGCGACGGCGGGGTCGTAGGTCCGCACGACCCGCGCGGCGACGCCGAGTTCGGTCAGCGTGGCGACGGCGGCGTCGCCGTCGGTGGCCACGAGCGCCGGCACGGTGCCCGACACGGCGACGTAGAGGGTGACCGGTCCGGCGCCCGGGTTGCCGGCGACCGGGTCCTGCCGCACCACGCTGCCCGCGGGCAGCGCCGACGGCGTGTCCACGGTGGACAGCGCGGCGGGGTCGAGGCCGGCGTCGGCCAGCGCCTGGCGGGCGTCGACCAGCGCCAGGCCGCGGACGTCGGGCACCTCGGCGGCGGTGCCCGCGTCGTCGGTCGGCGCGTCGACCACCTGCACCGTGGTGTCGGCGAGGTCGGGCCGGTCGACCGCGGCGTGCGTCGTCCAGCCGATGCCGGCGCCGAGCACGAGCACGCCGAGCAGCAGCAGGACGACCCCGCCGACCGCGAGGCCGCGCCACCTCCGGGGGCCCGCCGGCGCGGGCGGCTCCGGCTGGGCCGGTGGCCACGGCGTCGCCGCGCCGGCGAACGGGTCCCACGATCCGGGCTGGCTCATCTCGACCCCCGTCGACCGCCGGCGGGTGCAGCCCCCGCCGTGCGCGCGGGATCGTCACAGCCGCGGCCGCCAGGCCCGCCCGGACACGCCCACCCGCCGCACCCCGTGATGGAGCTGGGACGGACGTGCCGGCGGTGTCGCGGAGGAGGCGTGTGCCCCGCCCGGGACCTCAGACGGTGGCGCCCGCGGCCCGGCGGCGGGCGGAGCGCGCCAGCAGCCACGTCCCCGCGACGACGAGCACGCCGGCCGCCAGGAGACCCAGCGAGAGGGCCCGGTACTGCTCGAGGAAGGACGAGCAGGCGTGGGCGGAGTCGAACGGGTCGCCCGGATGAGGCCGTGCGCCGGCCGGGAACCACGCCGTCCCGCAGGTCGCCACGTCGCCGAGGTCGCCGCGGACGCGTCGCGGCAGGATCCCCACCCACGTCCCCAGCGCCAGCAGCAACGCACCCAGGACGTGTCCCGCCACATGCCTCGTCCGCACCGTCCGCTCCCCTCGGTCGCCGGAAGCTACCTGCCCCGACCGGCGCTGCACGGGCGACGCGGGACCGAGCCGGCGTGTGGCCGCCGGCAGTCCGGGGAGTGCGATGAGGTCCGTGGGACGGACGTGCCGCCCGCTGCGGCGCGGGGAGTCCTCGGTGGCGCCGTCACGTGAGACCGTCCCGTCTCGATGTACCGCACCGACGGCTCCCTGGTCCTGAGCCCCACCGACCTGACCCGCCACCAGGCCTGCGCACACCTCACGACGCTCGACCTCGCCGTCGCCGACGGCCGGCTCGAGCCGCTCGCCGAGGGCCCGGGCGACCACGCCGCGCTCATCGCCGACCTCGGCACCGGGCACGAGATGCGCTACCTCGACGCGCTCGAGGCCGAGGGGCGCAGCGTCGTCCGCATCCCGGCCCGCTTCGACGCCGCCGGCCGCCGCGAGGCCGAGGCGATGACCCTGCAGGCCATGCGCGCCGGCGTCGACGTCGTCTCGCAGGCCGCGTTCTTCGACGGCGTCTGGGGCGGCGCGGCCGACTTCCTCCTGAAGGTGCCCACGCCGTCGGCCCTCGGGAGCTGGTCGTACGAGGTCGCCGACGCCAAGCTCGCCCGCCGCGTCAAGGTGCCCGCCCTGCTGCAGATGGCCACCTATGCCGAGCGCCTCGCCGTCCTGCAGGGCAGGCAGCCCGACCGGATCTGCGTCGTCACCGGCGACGGCGTCACCAACCCGTGGCGGCTGGTCGACGTCGCCGCCTACGCCCGCCGCGCCCGCGCCCGGCTGACCGCCTTCGTCGCCGACCCGCCGGCCACCGAGCCCGTCCCCGGCCCCTACTGCAGCCAGTGCACGTGGAAGCCCAAGTGCGACGCCGAGCTGCAGGGGGCCGACGACCTCTCCCTCGTCGCCGGCATGCGCCGCGACACCCGCGACGCCCTGCGCGCCGCCGGCGTCACCACCCTCGAGCAGCTCGCCGAGGCCCCGCCCGAGACGCTGAAGGCCGCCCGCATCGGCGCGGCCACCCGCGCCCGGCTGCAGGAGCAGGCGCGCCAGCAGCTCGACGAGCGCCGCACCGGCGTCCCCAGCCGCACCCTGCTCCCGCCGGCCGGGGGCCTCGGCCTGCTGCGGCTGCCCGAGCCCAGCGACGGCGACCTCTACCTCGACTTCGAGGGCGACCCGCACTCCGCCGACGGCGCGGGCCTGGAGTACCTGGCCGGCGTGGGGCGGCGCAACGGCAGCTTCACCGCGCTGTGGGCGCACGACCCCGCCGCCGAGAAGCGGATGGTCGCCGACCTGATCGACCTGGTCCTCGATGCCTGGCGCGCCGACCCCGGCATGCACGTCTACCACTACGCCGCCTACGAGGTCAGCGCGCTCAAGCGGCTCACCGGCCGGTACGGCGTCCGCGAGGCGGAGCTCGACCAGCTGCTGCGCGCCGAGCGGTTCGTCGACCTCTATCCGGTCGTCAAGCAGTCGATGCGGATCAGCAAGGGCTCGTACTCGATCAAGAAGGTCGAGGCGTTCTACGGCCGCGAGCACACCGGCGACGTCGCCGACGCCATGGGCAGCGTCATCGCCTACGAGAAGTGGCTCGCCGACCGGGACCCGCAGCGCCTCGTGGACATCGAGCTCTACAACAAGGACGACGTCGACTCGACCCGCGAGCTGCACGACTGGCTGGAGACCCAGCGCGAGGAGCTCGAGCGGGAGTTCGGCGGCCAGACGCGGCCGGTGCTGTCCGAGACGACCGGCCCGGCCGAGCGGTCGGAGGCCGAGACCGAGGAGCTCGCGCTGGTCGAGCGGCTGCAGATGGCCGGCCACGGCCTGCTCGGCGACCTCGTGCAGTGGCACCGCCGCGAGGCGCGCCCCGGCTGGTGGGAGTTCTTCAGCCGCAAGGACCTCGACGACGCCGCCCTGGTCGAGGACGGCACGGTGCTCGGCGGGCTGTCGGCGCCGGTCGAGGTCGGCACCGAGAAGCGGTCGAAGCTCTACGCGTTCTCGTTCCCGACGCAGGACACGAAGCTGTCGGTGGGGTCGAAGGTGGTCGACGTCGACACCCGCACGCGCGTCGGGGAGATCCGCGAGCTCGACGCCGTCGAGGGTCGACTTGTCGTCAAGTCGACGAAGGAACCCACGCCGCGCGCCCTCGGCCCGGAGGGGCCGATCGACGACAAGGGCATGCGCGAGGCGATCGCGGCGACCGCGCTCGACGTGCTCGCCGGCCGCGACTGCCTCGGCCGGGCGCTGCTCGAGCGGTGGGTGCCCGCGGACTGCCGGCGGCTGCCGGGGGAGGAGGCCGGCGACGCCGTCGTCCGGCTCGGGCTGCGGCTCGACGGCGAGGTGCTCGCCGTGCAGGGCCCGCCCGGCAGCGGCAAGACGCGGGCGGCGTCGCGGCTGATCCGGGCGCTGCTCGACGCCGGCAAGAAGGTCGGCGTCACGGCGACCTCGCACGCCGTCATCGGCAACGTGCTGTCCGCCGTCGGCCGGCCCGCGCTGCAGAAGTGCGAGGAGAAGCAGGCCTGCGGCGCACCGGGCGTGGAGTGGTCGCGCGACGGCAAGGAGGTCGCCTCGCGGCTGCTGGAGGGCGACGTGTCGCTGGTCGGCGGGACGGCGTGGTTCTGGACGCAGCCCGACCTCGCCGAGGCCGTCGACGTGCTCGTCGTCGACGAGGCGGGTCAGTTCGCGCTGGCCAACGCCCTCGCGGTGGCGCGGGCGGCGAGGTCGCTCGTGCTGCTCGGCGACCCGCAGCAGCTGGCCCAGCCGACCCAGGCCGTGCACCCCGGCGACTCGGGGCTGTCCGCGCTGGAGCACCTGCTCGAGGGGCACCCCACCGTGCCGGAGGGCCGCGGGGTCTTCCTGGACACGACCTACCGGATGCACCCGGCACTGACCGCGTTCGTGTCCGACCTGGCGTACGAGGGCCGGCTGGAGTCGGCGGCGCTGCGGGAGCGGATCACCGTCCGGCCCGGCGGGCTGGTGTCGGGGGCCGGGCCGGCGGTGCGGTTCGTGGAGCACACGGTGGCGGCGTCGGCGTCGTCGATGGAGGAGGCGGCCGAGGTGGCCGCCGTCTGGGAGTCGCTGCAGGGCGTCGGCTGGGTGGACGCCGAGGGCGCCGAGCGGCCGATCGGCCCGGACGACGTGCTCGTCGTCGCGCCGTACAACAACCAGGTGGCGCTGATCCGGTCGCTGCTGCCCGACGGCGCGCGGGTGGGCACGGTCGACCGGTTCCAGGGGCAGGAGGCGCCGGTGGTCGTCTACTCGACGACGTCGACGTCGGCCGACGAGGCGCCGCGCGGGGTGTCGTTCCTGTACGACCTCAACCGGCTCAACGTGGCGGTGTCGCGGGCGAAGGCGCTGGCGGTGGTGGTGATGAGCCCCCTGCTGCTCGACGCCCAGGTGCGGACGCCGGAGCAGCTGCGCCAGGTCAACGCGATGTGCCGGCTGGCCGAGATGGCCGGTGTCTGACACCGCGGAGCTCGCCGCCCTGGTCGGGGTGGCGCCCGACGTGCTGGTGCGGGCGCTCGGCGACGGCTGGACGGAGGTGGCCGGGCCGCCGCACCAGCGGTGGTTCGTGAGCGGGGAGCCGGCGCAGGTCGCGGTCGGCTGGGACGGGTTCGGCTTCACGCTGGCCCGTCCCGAGCCGCGCTGGTCCGGGCCCGCCGAGTTGGTGTGGGAGTTCGTGGCCGACCGCCGGTTCTCCTCCGACGAGGTGCTGTACGAGCGCGCACAGCTGGCCGAGGCGGCGGAGGAGGTCGCCCGCAGGCGGCGGCGGACCTTCCGCTGGTGCCCGGTGTGCCGCCAGGTCAACGCCCGCGAGCACGTGCACGACAACACCGGGCTCTGCTCGACCTGCGCGGAGCGCCACCTCGGCGTCCGCCACTGAACCGACGCGGGGCCGATCGCCCTCAGCGGTTCCTCGTGAGGCGACTGGGACGGCCGGGGGAGACGTGCCGGACCGCGCCACCGGGTCCCACGGCGCCCGGGGATCCGTCCTTACCGTCGTCCGGAGTCCGCGCCCACGCGGGCCGGAGCGGACAGGAGCACCATGGCCGAGCAGTTGCGTCCCGACATCGCCGCCGCGGCGGCGCGCATGTCGTCGACGATGGGCAGGAGGAAGGAGATCCGCGGGCTCGCCGCCCACCTGTGGCCGGGTGAGCGGGTCGAAGCCCTCGCTCCTGCCGTCCTCGGGACCAGCCAGGGCCTGCTCGCGCTCACGGACCGCCGCGTCCTCTTCGCCCGCGACGGGTGGGGTGGTTCCAGCATCGACGAGTACCCCCTGCTGCGCCTCGGCTCGATCCTGTGGGACGCCGGTGTCCTGACGGGGAAGCTGACCGTGCAGGACGGCGGCCGCAAGGTCACCTACACGTCCGTGCCGAAGGCGGACGGCGGCCCCTTCGTGGACCAGGTCCGCTCCGCGGTCAGTGCGCTGCTCGTGCCGCCGGCGCAGGCGGCTCCGGCGGACCCGTTCGTCAAGCAGGCGCCCGCCCCGGCTCCGCAGCCGGGCGCTGCCGGTGACGGCGGCTTCCCCGCGGTCGTCGAGCAGTTGCGCCAGCTGGCCGAGCTGCGGGACGCGGGCGTCATCACCATCGCGGACTTCGAGGCCAAGAAGGCCGAACTCCTGGCGCGGATCTGACGTCGTGACCGACAGCGTCATCTCCGTCGTCCGGTCGGACGGCCCGGTCACCCGGCGGGAGCGGCGGCGGCAGTCGGACTTCCGCGAGCAGGTGCTCGGCCTGCCGGCCGGCACGTGGAAGGGCCGGCCGCTCGGGAACCACCTCCGCGAGGAGCACGGCGACCGCAACTTCCTCTCACCCGAGGCGGCGCGGTACGCGCGCGCACGCGCCGAGGTCGTGCGCGAGGAGGGAGGTCAGCTCGAGCGCTCGCGGCTGTTCACCAACATGCTCAGCTCGATGCCACTGGCGTTCAGCGTCTTCGGGCACCTGCGCGCCCACCGTGAGGCCGCCGCGGTCGTGATCGGCCGTCTCCTGGACCTGCCGGTGACGGGACTCGAGCGGGTGGACGTCGGCGACCGCGTCATCGACGGCATCGAGTGCGAGTGGGCGCCGGCCCCGCGCGAGCACCTCGGGGACGGGTCGGCCTTCGACGCCGTGCTGTCGGCCCGGCTGGCCGACGGCCGGAGCCTGCTCGTCGCCGTCGAGACCAAGTACGTGGACGGCTTCAGCCGGGATCCCGGTCCGGAGAAGGACGGGCGGCGCCGGGAGAAGGACGCCAGCTACCGCCGGCACTGCGAGCGGTTCGGCATGGCCGACGGCGCCTTCGACCGCCTCGGCGAGTACCCGACCCGGCAGCTGCTGCGGAACGTGCTGCTCACCGAGAGCGTGCGCCGCGGCGGTTCCGCGGGTGGTCCGGAGTGGGACGCGGCGGTGACGCTGGTCCTCGCCCGGGACGACGACGAGGGCGCCCGCGAGGTGGTGCGCCGGCTCGACGCCGACCGCGGTGCCCTGCCGACGCGCGTGCTCTTCCGCGGACACGGCGACCTCGCGGACGCCGCGGCGGCGGTGCCGGAGGTCGAGGGCTGGGCAGCGCTCTTCCGCCGCCGCTACCTCCCCTGAGTCAGGCGGCAGGAGAGAGCAGTGGCGCCGGGGTGGTGATCTCGGTGCCGTCGGGGCGCCACGTGCGCCATCGGCCGGCCGGTCGTCGTTCCACCCGGAAGCCGTGGTGGACCTCGGTGTGGTGGCGCTCGCACAGCAGGGCTGCGTTGTCCAGGCTGGTGTCGCCGCCGTCGATCCAGTGGACCAGGTGGTGCACGTCGCACCACCACGTCGGGGCGCCGCAGCCGGTGGACACGCACCCGCCGTCGCGCAGCTCGGCGGCCTTGCGGAGGTGGCGGCTCATCAGCCGCTGCTCGCGGCCCAGGTCCAGCGGGGCGCCGTCGGGGCCGAACACCACCCGGGAGACGGCGCCGTCGCAGGCCAGCCACCGAGTCCGGGCGGCGGAGACGGTGGCGCCGAAACCCATCCGCCCGGCGTTGCGGCTGCCGGCCGGGTCGACCAGGTCGGCCAGGTCGATGACGACGGCGATCTGCGGCCTGTGGCCGCGCAGCGTGGGCAGCGACCCGTCGGCGTGCTTGGCCAGCGTCAGTGACCGGCCCTCGGTGGGGTCGGGCTCGGGCCCGTCGGGATCGAGGTCGTCGAGGTAGTGCTGCACGACCTGCACGAGGTCGGCGTGCGGCTGCTCGACCGCCACGCCGGTGAGCACCGCGTCGATGACGGCCAGGTCCACCCCGGCGGCCGCGGCGGTGAGGCGTTCGGGGGTCACCGCCTTCGCGGCGACGGCGACCTGCTCGGCGGACACCAGACCGGCGTCGTGGGCCTCGGCGAGGGCGGGCAGGTGGTCCAGCGCCCGGCCGCTGCGCACCAGTCGGGCAGCGGCGGCGTCGGAGAGCCGGCAGTGCCCGCGCAGCACGAACCCCCAGGTCAGGCGCCTGACGATGGCGGCTGACCGCCGACCACACCCGCCACCACAGCAGCTGCCGCGTGGCCGGTCCGGACGGCGTCCAGCACGGGCACGCCCGCGCGCCAGCCGGTCAGCAGCCCGGCCGCGAACGCGTCCCCGCAGCCCGTCGTGTCGCGCGGTCCACCCGCGGGCAGCGGCTCCACCGGGACCTCCACCGTGCCCGCCGCCGTGACGACCCGGGTCGGCCGGGCGCCGGCGTGCACCAGCACCAGCGGCGGCGCCCAGGCGGGCAGGGCGCCGTCCAGGCCCAGGGCCGCGGCCTCCGCGGCGTTGCAGCAGAGCACGTCCGGACGCAGCCCGGCGAGCAGCTCGACGTAGCCATCGGCACCGTGCCGCTCGATGCGGGCGGCCGCGGCGACGTCCGCGCTCACCGGCACCCCGAGGTCGTGCGCCGTGCCGGCCGCGGCCCGCACCGCGTCGGGGAAGCGCAGCAGGTCGTAGCCGTCGAGGTGGGCGACGGCGGCGCCGGCGAACCACTCCGGCCGGACGTCGGCCGGCTCCAGGCCGCCCTCGCCGCGGTCGGTCAGCACCGTGCGCTCGCCGTCGGGGTGCACGAGCACCGTCGACAGCGGCGCGCGCCCGCGGCGGACCACCGCGAGCTCGACGCCCCTCCGAGCGAGACCGGCCAGCAGCCCGTCGGCCAGCGGGTCGGCGCCGGCCCAGCCCGCGAACCGCGCCGGCGCACCCAGATGGGCCACGCCGGCGGTGACGTTGGCGGGGGCGCCGCCGGCCGTCGTCGTCCGCTCGACCCGCTGCTGGCCGCCGGCCACCAGCGGCGCGGACAGCTCGAGCAGCTGGTCGGCGACGAGCTTGCCCACCGCCACCACCGGCCCGGGGCCGGCCGGCCGCGGCCAGGCGGGATCGCCGGCGGACACCACCCGAGGACGGTTCGGTGCCCCCGGCCGGGCGAGCCGGCCGGGGACACCGTTCCGCGCGTCAGGCGACGCGGCGCGCGCCCACGTACTCCGGCATCGAGTCGAGGCTCACGACGGCCACCGGCTTGCCGGCGGTCGAGGCGTGGACCATCTGGCCGTTGCCGATGTACATGCCCACGTGCGACACGGGGCTGTAGAAGAACACCAGGTCGCCCGGCTGCAGGTCGGCCTTCACCACCGGGGTGCCGAACGTCGACTGGGCCTTCGAGGTGCGCGGGATCGAGACGCCCGCCGCCTGGTAGCTGTAGCTGGTCAGGCCCGAGCAGTCGAACGAGCTCGGGCCGGTGGCGCCGTACACGTACGGGTCACCGACCTGGGCCAGGGCGGTGTCGACGGCGGCCTGGGCCGCGCCGTTGGGAGCGGCCGCCGGTGCGGCGGCGACCGTCGCGGTACCCCCGTCGCCCGCGGCGGCCGACGCCGGGAGGGGTGAGAGGGCGATGCCGGCTCCGGCGAGGGCCGCGACGGCGATGCCGCGGAACGAACGACGGGCGGTGGACGTGCGTGCAGTCGTCATCGACGACGGTTCTCCTGTTCTCCGCGACCGCCTACCGGGTTAGCTGACGGGTTCGGGCGGAGGAGTCGCCCGGCGCGACGGCGCGCGCTTCACCCCAGTGCTCACGTGGGTCCCCGGTCCGGGCGCCGGCCGGTTGCCGGCCGCCTGGTTCGGCGTGTCCGGCGGGTGTCACACGGGAGGTGACTGAGGGCCGGCCGGACCGCGACGACGGTAGGGAGGGGTGTTGCAGCGTTCAACCGGATCGCGTCCGCGCCACGCCCGGACGCGAGTCGCGGACTTGACGCGGGCCGCGGATCCGAATCGCCCGTTCCACCAGCGCAGGAGTCGTCCTCTCCGCCGCTCGACCTCCGACACGCAGGCGCCGACACGCCGTGGCGGACGAGAAAGGACGCAGCGGTGCGCCCGCACAGCGCGTCAGCGGCCCACCACGACGGGAGCGGGAAACCCCGGGGATCGCGACGGTTGCGCCGCCCGTTGACGGGGCACCGGAACCAGCAGTCGAGAGGAGGGAGTCCCCCCATGGGCATGATGAGGAACCTGATCGCCTCGGGCGTCGCCGCCAAGGTCGTCCAGGAGCTCCGGAAGCCGCAGAACCAGGCCAAGATCAAGCAGTTCATCCGCGACTTCCAGGCCAAGAACGCGAAGGGCGGCAAGGGTCAGGCCGGTCGCGGCTACTGACCTGCGAGCGCGACCGCGGCCCCCGTCCCCCACCCGGGACGGGGGCCGCGGCGTGTCCGGGGGGACCGGCGGGGCGACCGGGGCACTTCGTGACCGTCCCGCTACGACGCCGTCCCGGATCTCCCGGACGGCGACCGCCGACCGTGTGAGGCTCCTGGCGTTCCTCTTGCGGCACCGGGTCGCAGCCCGGCTGTGGGGCGACCGGCGCACGCGCCGCTCTCGATCTCCACGGGGTGTCCCATGACCCAGCTCGCCTCTGCCGTCCGTCCGCTCCGCCGGCTCGCCGCCGTCCCGGTCCTGCTCTCCGTCGGCGTCCTCGCCTCCGGGTGCGGGAGCGACGAGACCGCGGCGGCGTCGGACGCGTCGACCTCCTCGGCCACCAGTGCGTCGGCCTCCGCGCCGGCTCCCGAGTCGACGCCGGCGCCCGCGCCGGTCCCGTCCACCACCGCCGCCCCGACCACCCCGGCCCCGACCACGCCGGCCGCGCCGGTGGTCGACTTCGCCATGCCGTCGGTGGTCGGGATGACCCTGCAGGACGCCCAGGACCTGATCCAGGCCAACGGCGTCCTCCTCAGCCTGTCCCACGACCTGCTCGGCACCCGCAACCAGGTGCTCGACGCCAACTGGAGGGTCTGCACGCAGAACGTCCCGGCCGGCCAGCGGGTCACCGGCGCGGCGGAGGGGACGATCGACCTCGGCGTCGTGAAGCTCGAGGAGAGCTGCCCCTGACCACCCGTCGCGGGGCGGACGCCGACCGCCCGAGCCGTGTCCGGGGCGCCGGGCCGGGTACCCCGTGCCCCGACCGGGGTGAGCCCAGCCGTCCGGTCGGAGCACGGCTGAGGAGGTCCGCGATGACCCAGGGTCCGCCGAACGGCGGCTCGGACGGCCGCACCGACGACCACGTGCTGCCCGGTGAGCACCCCGACGAGAACGGCGTCGCCGACGACGCTCCCGAACAGGGACCCCGCGCTGCCCAGGGACCCATGGGCAGCGGGGACCGCCCCGGCTTCCCCGGCGCCGCCGAGGGCACCGGGATGGGCCAGGCGGAGGACTGACCGGCGCGCGCCCGTGCTCCGGCTCCACCGTGGGGCGGAGCACGGGCACGCTCCGCCCTAGGCCCGCGCGGCCGTCGCGGGGGGACCCAGCGGCACCGGGTCGGGGCCGGCGACGATGCGTGCGGTCACCGTGCCGATCCGCTCGACCGTCACCGCGACCTCCACGCCCGGCCGCAGCCACGGGTGCTCCTCCTCGCCGTGCAGCGACCGCAGCTCCAGCAGGCACCCGGTGCCGACCGTGCCGCTGCCGACCACGTCACCGGGCCGCAGCTCGGTGCCCCGCGAGGCGTAGGCGAGCATCTGCCCGAACGACCAGTGGATGTCGGCCCAGCTGCCGCCGCCCTGCTCGACGCCGTCGACCGCGGCCGCCATCCGCAGCGCGTAGCCGGCGCCGGAGCGGTGCGGCTCGAGCTCGTCGGGCGTGACCAGCACCGGGCCGAGCGTCGTCGCGCCGTCCTTGCCCTTGGCCGGGCCGAGGCCGACCTGGGACTCCACGCCCTGCACGTCGCGGGCGCTCCAGTCGACGAACACCGTGTAGCCGGCGATCGCGGCCTCGGCCTGCTCCGGCGTGAGGTCCGACCCGCCCCGGCCGACGACCGCGGCGACCTCCACCTCGTAGTCGAACGCCGCCGAGCCGGGGGAGACGGGCACCGGCTCGCCGGTCCCGCGCACCGCCGCGGGGTTGGTGAAGTAGAAGACCGGCTGCTGGAACCAGACCGGCGAGACCTCCCGGCCGAACGCGGCGGCGGCGTTGCGCGCGTGCTGCTCGAAGGACAGGAAGTCGCGGACCGACGGCGGCCGCGGCACCGGCGCGCGCAGCACCAGCCCGTCCTCCGGCACCACCTCGGCCGGGGTGCGCTCCGCCGCCGCGGCGAGGTCGGGCAGCAGGTCGACCAGCGCGGCGTCGAACCCGTGCACCTCCCCGTCGCGCAGCAGCCCGGCCCGCTCCGCGCCGTCGGACGGCGAGACGTAGGTGACCCAGCGCATCAGCTCTCCTCCCTCACGCCCGGCAGCCGATGGGGCCGCCGTGGAACGCCACCATGTCCGGCCAGATGGCGGTCAGCGGCAGCCGCTCGCCCGGCGGCCGGCCGTCGAGCTCGGCGTAGGCGCGGTGCAGGTTGCCCACCAGCCGCTCGGACTCCTGCCACCCGGCGTAGGGGTTGTCCGCGTGCCGGCGGGCGGTCTCCAGCGGCGACCACCCGGCCGCGTGCCCCTCGCGCGCGGTGGCGTCGACGAAGGCGGCGTAGCCGGCGAGGTCGTCGAGCAGCCGGGGGACCTCGTCGCCGCGGCACACCGGGCCGTGCCCGGGCACCAGCACGTCGGGCTGCAGCGCGCGCAGCGCCTCCACCGCCCGCGGGTAGCGGGCGACGCTGCCCTCCGCGAGGAACGGCTGGCCGCCGGCGAAGGCGACGTCGCCGGCGAAGGCGACCCGCTGCGCCGGCAGCCACACGACGACGTCGCCGCGGGTGTGCGCAGGCCCCACCGCGTGCAGCTCCACCGCCCGCTCGCCGAGGTGCAGGGTCAGCGCGCCGGTGAACGTGAGGTCGGGCGGGCGCACCTCCAGGTGCCCGTAGTCCGGGCCGGTGAGCACCTGCGCGGCCAGCAGCCCGGCGGCGAGCTGGTCCTCCCTCGCGTGCACGTGCCCGACGACCGGGGTGTCGGCGGGGACCAGCCAGTTGCCGAAGGTGTGGTCGCCGTGGTGGTGGGTGTTCACCAGCGCCCGCAGCCGGCCCGGCGCCACCGACCCGACGGCGGCCAGGAGCGCGCGGTTGCGGGCCTCGGTCGAGGTGGTGTCCACCATCAGCCCCGTGCCGTCGTCGCCGGTGACGACGCCGGTGTTGTTGATCATCCAGCTGCCGTCGGGCTGCACGTAGGCGAAGACGCCCGGTGCCACCTTCTGCAGCGCGGCGGCCTCGATCGACGTCGTCACGCCGTCACTCTGCTGGAGCCCAGGTGGCACCGAAAGTCGGCAGGCTCCTCGCCCGGCGTGCTCGTGCTCTGCCCCCGACCGGGGGCAGAGCACGAGCGGGCGCGGGACCTCAGTCGCCCTTGACGTTCACCACCTGGCGCAGCGTGTGCCGGACCTCGACCAGGTCGGCGGCGTCGGCCATGACGACGTCGATGCTCTTGTACGCCTCGGGGTGCTCGTCGAGGAAGGCGTCCGAGCGGCCCCAGGCGATGCCGGTCATCCGCCGGTCGAGGTCGGCCCGGCTGAACCGCTTGCGCGCGGCCGACCGGGAGAACGCCCGCCCGGCACCGTGCGGCGCCGAGGTCAGCGACGCGGCGTCGCCCTTGCCGACGACGACGTAGGACGCCGCGCCCATCGACCCCGGGATGAGCCCCCACTGGCCCCGGCGCGCCGCGATCGCGCCCTTGCGGGACAGCCACACCCGGCGGCCGTAGTGGGTCTCCCGCT
Organism: Geodermatophilus sp. SYSU D00867; assembly: GCF_054050315.1. Taxonomy (NCBI): domain Bacteria; kingdom Bacillati; phylum Actinomycetota; class Actinomycetes; order Geodermatophilales; family Geodermatophilaceae; genus Geodermatophilus; species Geodermatophilus sp. SYSU D00867. The sequence continues at coordinate 121,821 of NZ_JBJGZC010000002.1, forward strand.
CGGTGTAGTTGTGGTGGCACTGGACCACCTGCTCGCGCCGGACCTCCTCGGTCAGGCCCTGTCCACTCATGAACCGGGACACCTGGTCGGCGACGCGGTCCATCATCTCCTCGCGGTTGAGCGCGGCGAACCGCTGCGCCCAGCGCAGTGCCTCGATGTACGCGTCGAACTCTGGCTCGCCCTCCTCCAGGTAGGCGAGGTCGCGGTCGGGGACGACGACGCCCCGGGCCCGGGTGCGCTCCTGCGCCACCCGGATGTGCTTCGACGCCAGCTTGTTGCCGACGCCTCGCGAGCCCGAGTGCAGGAACAGCCACACCCGGTCGGCCTCGTCGAGGGACACCTCGATGAAGTGGTTGCCCGAGCCGAGCGAGCCCAGCTGCAGCGGCCAGTCGCGCACGACGCCGTCGGCCTGGTCCGCGCCCGGGAGTGCGCGGAGCTCCTCGACCCGCGGCGCGGCCGTGTCGCGGAGCCTGCGGTTGTAGCGGCCGGCCGACAGCGGGATCGCCCGCGAGATCTGCTCGTGCAGCGTGGCCAGGTTGCGGCCGCGGACGTCGTCGCCGGTGAACTGGGTGCGCACGGCCATCATCCCGCAGCCGATGTCCACCCCGACCGCCGCCGGGATGATCGCCCCGTCGGTCGGGATGACCGAGCCGACGGTCGCGCCCAGACCCAGGTGGGCGTCGGGCATGAGCGCCACGTGCGGGTGGATGAACGGGAGCGAGGCGGTGCGCTCGGCCTGCTCGCGGGTCGCGTCCTCGAGGATCGACGCCCAGCTGAGCAGGCGTTCGCTGATCTCCTCCATCGTCCCTTCTCTTCTGTGGGTGCGGGGCCCGGTCCCCGCGGCGTCGTGGTGGGCCGGGGCAGTCAACGCGCTCGGCTCGCGCGCCGCGACCGCATTACCCGAGGACCCCGCGGCGGGGAACTCCCTCGGCTTCCGGGCGGCGCGGCACTAGCCTCGGCACCCTCGCGCGACCACCTCGCCGTGGCGCGCGGCGGCCCCCGTCCGCGCCGCGGTGCCCGTCCACCGACCGAGGGGAGACCGACATGACGACGACGCTGAGCGCCGCCGAGCTGGCCGAGCGCTACCTGCGCGGCTGGAACGACCACGACGGCGACGCGGTCGCGGCGACCTTCGCCGACGGCGGGACCTACGCCGACCCGACCCTCCCCGAGCCCCTGCCTAAGACAGCGATCGCGAGCTACGTCTCCGCCCTGGTCGCGGCCTTCCCCGACCTGGTCTTCGCCCTGGAGGACGTCTCGAGCGAGGGCTCGCGGGTGTATGCCCGTTGGCGCATGCAGGGCACCAACAGCGGCGTGGTGCCGGGGCTGCCGGCGCCGACCGAGCGCCGCTGCGACCTGCCGGGCATCGACGCGATCGAGGTCGGGCCGGACGGCATCACGCGCGTCGTCGGCTACTTCGACCAGAAGACGCTCCTCGAGCAACTCGGCATGCGGGTCGACGTCGTCCCCGGCTGAGCCGTGGGACCCCGGCGTGCCGTTTCCGTTCCGCGGGGCCCGGGCAGCCCTCGTGCGACCGCTGGACCCGACAGTGAGGACGCCCGCGATGCAGGTCGGACTGAAGCTCGCCACCGAGGCCTTCCCGCCCGAGGAGGTCGTCCGCCAGACGGTGCGGGCCGAGGAGGCGGGCTTCGACTTCGTCGAGATGAGCGACCACTACCACCCGTGGCTCGACGTCCAGGGGCACAGCGGCTTCACCTGGTCGATGCTCGGCGCGATGGCCGCGAAGACCGAGCGGATCGGCCTGGTCACCGGCGTGACCTGCCCGATCATCCGGTACCACCCGGCGGTCATCGCCCAGGCCGCGGCCACCGTGCAGATCCTCGCCGAGGGCCGGTTCACCCTCGGCATCGGCGCCGGTGAGCGGCTCAACGAGCACGTCGTCGGCACCGGCTGGCCGGCGGTGCACGTGCGGCACGAGATGCTCCGCGAGGCGCTGCAGATCATCCGGCAGCTCTGGCAGGGCGGCTACCAGACCTTCGAGGGCAGGTACCTGCAGCTCGAGGACGCCCGCGTGTTCGACCTGCCCGACGAGCTCCCGGTCATCGCGGTCGCCAGCGGCGGGCACAACGCGTCGGAGCTGGCCGCCCAGTACGGCGACGGGCTGTTCGCCACCGAGCCGCGCGAGGACCTCGTCGGCGCCTTCCGCGACGCCGGCGGCAAGGGCCCGCTCTACGCCGAGGTGCCGATGGCGTGGGCGCAGGACGAGCAGTCCGCCGTCGAGGAGGCGCTGAGGACCAGCCGCTGGGCGCTCACCGGCTGGAAGGTCATGAGCGAGCTGCCCAACCCGGTCAACTTCGACGCCGCCAGCCAGACGGTGAGGGAGGACGACATCCGGGGGCAGTTCTCCGTCGGGCCGGACCCGGAGAAGCACCTGCAGCAGGCGCAGCCCTACGTCGACGCGGGCTTCGACCACCTCGTCCTGCAGAACGTCGGCCCGGACCCCGACGGGTTCATCGACGCCTGCGCCGGCGGGCTCATCGAGCGGGTCAAGGAGCTCAAGCCCTCGGCGTGACGGCTCTCGTCAGGACACCGTCCCTGCCGGGTTCCGCAACGGACCTGCCAGGGTGCGCGGCGGGCGGGGGAGGAGCGGACGGACGGCGGCACACTCGCCGACCGTGACCGCCTCCCTCCCCGCCCTGCCCGACACCGCCGCCTGCCGCCTCGCGCGGGAGGTGGTGGAGCAGTTCAGCTCACCGGCGCTGGTGAACCACTGCCTGCGCTCCTACCTGTGGGCCGCCGACCACGCCGCCCGGCACGGCATCGCGTTCGACGAGGAGCTGCTGTTCGTCGCGGCGATGGTGCACGACATCGGGCTGGTGCCGGTCTTCGACAGCGCGACCGTGCCGTTCGAGGAGGCCGGCGGGGCGGTCGGCTGGGTGTTCGCCGCGGGGGCGGGCTGGCCGGCCGCGCGGCGGCGCCGGGTCGCGGAGGTCGTCGTCGCGCACATGGCGCCGGAGGTCGACGTCGCCGCCGACCCCGAGGGACACCTGCTGGAGCTGGCCACCGGCCTCGACATCTCCGGCCGCGACCCGGACACCTGGCCCGCCGGCCTGCGCGCCGCCGTCCTCGCGGAGTACCCGCGGCTGGGCCTCATCGGCGAGTTCGTCGCCTGCTTCGAGGACCAGGCCCGCCGCAAGCCGGACTCGCCGGCCGGCCGGTTCTCGGCGAACGGCTTCGCCGCCCGCGCCCGGGCCAACCCGCTCGACGGGTAGTCGCCCTCCGGCCCCCTGCAGGGGCCCGCCGCGAGCCTGCGAGCGGTGGGGGCAGGGGGTCCTTCGTCAGCTGCGGTCGAGCAGGCGCAGCGACGGGCGGCTGCTCAGCCGCTTCTCCAGGCTGACGCAGTGCCGGCCGTCGGGGTCGAGGCGGAAGTCCAGCCGGTCGACCAGCGCCTGCATGAGCGCGAGCCCCGCGCCGCGCTCGCCGTCGAGGCCGGCCCGGGTGGCCGCCTCCTCCGGGTCGAAGCCGGTGCCGTCGTCGACGACGGTGATCCGGCACAGCGCCCGGTCGATCTCCACCGACACCTGGTACTCGGCGTGGTCGCCGGCGTGCTGGACGACGTTCGCGCAGGCCTCGGTGAGCGCGAGCGTCGTCTCCTCGACGACGGCCCGCTCGATCCGCAGGTGCTCGAGCGCCTGCCGGCACAGGCCGCGGACGAAGGGCACGCTGTCCACGTCGACGGGCAGCCGGACGGTGAACGCGATGTCCATGCCGAGCCCCTCCCGTGACGGCGCGTACGCTCCTCGGGTCCGTTCCGGGTACCGAGGGAGCCTGATCGTGCTGTTCGCCGTCGACCGCGTGGCGGTGAACGGGCGGCCCGCGCTGAGGGTACGCGGTGAACTCGACATCGCCACGGTGGCGCTCCTCGCCGCGTACGTCGACGACGAGCTGGCCGCCCACCCGCGATCCCTGGTCATCGACCTGACCGCCACCGTCTTCATGGACTCCTCCGGGGCCCGGCAGCTGGTCCGTGCCGCCAAGCAGGCCGCCGCGGCCGGGACCGCGCTGCAGGTCGTCTGCCCGCGGGACAACCAGCCGGTGCGCCTGGTCATCGACCTGCTGGACCTGTCCCGCCTGGTGCCCGTCGTGGAGTCGGCGAGCCTGACCGACGGGGAGGTCGGGTCGTAGGGTCGGCCGCGATGAGCGCCGCCCCGACCCTCCCGTCCCCGGCTCCCGACCCGCTCCGCCGTGTGGTCGACGACGAGGCGCTCGCCCGCTGCGCCGAGGAGCCGATCGCCGTCCCCGGCGCGATCCAGCCGCACGGCGCGCTGCTCGCCGTCACCGAGCCCGACCTCGCCGTCGTCGTCGCCTCGGCCAACGCCGCCGCCGTCCTCGGCACCGACCCCACCGGCCGCACGCTGGCCGACCTGCTGACCCCCGCCGAGCTCGACCGGCTGCGGGCGGCGCTGGCCGCGGACCTCGTCGAGGCCGACCCGCTGCGGGTGGCGCCCGCCGGCACCGAGCTGGACCTGGTCCTGTCCCGCAGCGGCGACCTGCTGGTCACCGAGTGGGAGCCGGTCGCCGGCGCCGGGCAGGCCGGCGCGGCCTGGCACCGGCGGCTGCCGACCGTGCTGCAGCGGCTGTCCGCGCCGACGTCGCTGGAGGGGCTGACCGCCGTCCTGGCCCGCGAGGTGCGGGCGCTGACCGGCTTCGACCGGGTGATGGTCTACCGCTTCGACGCCGAGTGGAACGGCGAGGTGGTCGCCGAGGACCGGCGGGCGGACCTCGAGCCCTTCCTCGGCCTGCACTACCCGGCCGGTGACATCCCCGCCCAGGCCCGCGCCCTCTACGCCACCAACTGGATGCGGCTGATCCCCGACGCCACCTACACGCCGGTCCCGCTGGAGCCGCCGCTGGTGCCGGGGACGGGGCGGCCGCTGGACCTGTCCGGCGCGGTGCTGCGCAGCGTCTCGCCGGTGCACCTGGAGTACCTGGCCAACATGGGCGTCACCGCGTCGATGTCGGTGTCGCTCATCGACCGCGGGAAGCTCTGGGGACTCGTCGCCTGCCACGGCTACAGCGGCGCCCACCGCCCCTCCTACGCCGACCGCACCGCCGCGGAGTTCCTCGGCCGCACCGCCTCGCTGCTGCTGCACACCACCGTCGAGGCCGGCGAGCGCGACCGGGTGGTCGCCGTCGCGCAACGGGAGGCGGAGCTGGTGGCCGCGATCGGCCGCACGCCGCGCACGCCCGCGGCCGCGCTCGTGGACGGGGACCTCACCGCGCTGGACCTGCTGCCCGCCGCCGGCGCCGCGATCCGCCTCGACGGGCGGCTGCACCTGCTCGGGCGCACCCCGCCGGCCGACCGGGTCGCCGCCGCCGTCCCCGCGGTGCTGCGGGCCGGCGGCGCGACCGACCGGCTCACCCTCGCGTTGCCCGGCTTCGACGATCTCGCCGACGACGCCAGCGGCGTGCTCGCCGTCGAGGTCGGCGGCGGGCGCGGCGACTTCCTGGCCTGGTTCCGCCCCGAGACCCCACGCGAGGTCAGCTGGGGCGGTGACCCGCACACGTCGAAGGTCACCGACGGGCGGCTGTCCCCGCGCCGGTCGTTCGCCCGCTGGACCGAGACCGTGCGCGGCACCGCCCGCCCGTGGCGCGAGCACGAGGTCGCCGCCGCCCGCGCGCTGGCCGGCCACCTCGGCGAGGCGCGGCTCGCCCGCGCCGGCGAGGACGACCGGCTCTCGGCCGCGCTGCAGCGCACCCTGCTGCTGGAGGAGCTGCCCAAGGTGCCCGGCGTCGCGCTCGGCGCGCGGTACCGGCCGAGCGAGGCCGACGTCGTCGGCGGCGACTGGTACGACCTGGTGCCGCTGCCCAGCGGCCGGCTGGCCGTGGTGCTCGGCGACGTCGCCGGGCACGGCCTGACCGCCGCGTCGGTGACCGCCCAGCTGCGGCACGCGCTGCGCGCCGCGCTGCTGCGCGACGAGGGCCCGGCCGCGGCGCTGGCCGAGCTCAACCGCCTGGTCGCCGCGCTGCTGCCGGGGGAGATGGCGACCGCCCTCGTCGTCCAGCTCGACCCGGCCGGCGGCGCGCTGGCGCTGGCCAACGCCGGGCACCTGCCCGCCGTGCACGCGCACGACGGCGCCGCGCGGCTGGTCACCGACGGCCGCGGGCCGGCGCTCGGGCTCCTCGACGACGCCGACTTCCCCGAGGTGGAGCTGCGGCTGGACCCCGGCGACCGGCTGCTGCTCTACAGCGACGGGCTGGTCGAGCGGCGCGACCGCCCGCTGCCCGAGGGCCTGGAGGCGGTGCGCGCGACGGTGGCGGGCCTGGCCGGGGAGCCGCAGGAGGTCGTGGACGGCGTCGTCGCGGCGCTGGACCCCGCGGGCACCGACGACGTCACCGTGGTGGGGCTGGCCCGGGTCTAGCCGGGGGCGCCGCCGCGGACGAGGTAGCGGTAGGCCGGGGAGTCCGGCGCCAGGTGCTGGATGCGCAGCGGGTTCGCGGCGATCCGGTCGAGCAGGCCGGGCAGCGCGGAGGCGGTGCCGAGCTCGATGCCGGTGAGCGCGGCGCCGGTCTCCCGCTCGTCCCGCTTGACGTACTCGAACAGCACGATGTCGTCGTCGGGACCGAGCACGTCGTCGAGGAAGCGGCGCAGCGCGCCGGGCTCCTGGGGGAACTCCACGAGGAAGTAGTGCTTGAGCCCCTGGTGCACCAGGGAGCGCTCGATGACCTCGGCGTACCGGCTGACGTCGTTGTTGCCGCCGGACAGCACGCAGACCACCGTCTGCCCCGGCTCGACCCGCACGGTGCCGCCGGTGAGCGCGGCGGAGGCCAGCGCGCCCGCGGGCTCGGCGATGATCCCGTCGACCTGGTACAGGTCGAGCATCTCGGTGCAGACCCGGCCCTCGGGGACGGCGACCAGCTCGGCGCCGCAGTCGCGCACCAGCGGGTGGGTGACCGCCCCGGCCCGCCGGACCGCGGCGCCGTCGACGAAGGTGTCGATCTCCGCCAGCTCGACCGGCCGCCCGGCGGCCAGGGCCGCGGCCATGCTCGCCGCGCCCGCCGGCTCCACCCCGACCACCCGAGTGCCGGGGGCGGCCTGCGCGAGCCAGGTGCCGCAGCCGGCCAGCAGCCCGCCCCCGCCGAGCGGCAGGACGACGACGTCGGGCGCGCGGCCGCCGAGCTGGTCGAGCACCTCCACCGCGACGGTCGCCTGCCCGACGACGACCGGCCAGGCGTCGAACGCCGGGACCAGCGTGGCGCCGGTCGTGCGGGCGTGCGCCGCGGCGGCGGCCGCGGCGTCGTCGTAGGTGTCGCCGGTGACGACGAGCTCGACGGTGTCCCCGCCGAGGGCCTGGATGCGGGCGCGCTTCTGCCGCGGCGTCGTGCCGGGGACGAAGACCGCGCCGCGCACGCCGAGCGCCCGGCAGGCGTACGCGACGCCCTGGCCGTGGTTGCCGGCGCTCGCGCAGACCACGCCGGCGGCGCGGGCGGCGTCGTCGAGGCGGCTGATCGTGTTGTACGCGCCGCGGACCTTGTACGAGCGGCCGACCTGCAGGTCCTCCCGCTTGAGCCACACGTCGGCGCCGGTGAGTGCGGAGAGCCGCTCGTTGCGCTGCAGCGGCGTGCGCTCGGCGACCCCGGCCAGCCGCCCGACGGCGTCGCGCACGTCGGCGGCGAAGTCCCGGATCGCGGTCGCCTCGGTCGTCCCGGCGGTGCTCACGGTGCTCCATCCTCCCCGCAGCCGGGGGGCTCCTGCGGACGGTCGTGCTCTGCCTGCACCTGGGTGCAGAGCACGACCGCGTGGCGGAGAGGTCAGCGGGCGGTGAGCCGGCCGTCGTCGCCGGCGGTGACCCGCCCGGCGGCGGTGACGCGGGCCAGCGCCCGGGCCAGCAGCGGCGCCAGCGACGGCGTGCGGCGGCGGTAGCCGAACACCTCGCCGGTGCGCAGGAACAGCTCGTCCTGGGTCAGGCCGTCGGACGCGCGGCACAGGGCGACCATCGCGTTGCCGACCTCCTGCACCGGCACCTGCTCGAGCGGGCGCGCGGTGCTGGTGGCCTGGCGGCGGAACGCGGTCCAGGTCTCCCGGTCCAGCGTCCCGGGCCAGACGACGTCGCCGTCGAGCGAGCCCTCGGGCAGCAGGGCCAGCAGCGCGTCGCGGCGGGCCTCGCTCACCCGGGTCAGCCCGAACGCGCCGGCGGCCAGCCGCGCGAGGCGGTCGCGGTGCACCGGCCCCTCCGCCTTGACCCCGGCGGTCAGGACGCGCCGCACGAGCCGGGCGTTGCGCGGGTCGGCCAGGTCGTCGAGGACCTTGCGGTCGCCCGCGGGCCTGGGCGCCCACGCGCGGAACCGCAGCTCCTGCGCGGGCTCCTCGACGGGGTCGGGGACGACGGTCAGCGGCACCGGGGTCACCGGCGTCGTCACCACCGGGGCCTCGACCGGCGCGTGCCGCGGCACCGGCAGCGCGGTGACCGCGGCCGACACCATCGAGCGCAGCGTCGGCAGCCCGCGGGACTCCGGCTCGGGGTCGGGCTGCGGCCCGGTCTCCCGCTCCGGCTCGGCGACGGGGAGCTCGACGACGGGGGCGGGGACGTCGTCCACCACGGTGAGGGCGGCGGCCGGGGGAGCGGGTGCCGGCTCGGGGACCGCGGCCACCGCCGCGACCAGGCGGTCGAGGACGGCGTCGCGGTCGCGCAGCCACGAGGGCAGCCACACCCGCTCGACGACGGGCCAGCCGAGCATCCCGGACAGCACCTCGACAGGGAGGCCGTCGCGGTCGCCGACGGTGCGGCGGCGCGCCCACTCGGGGCCGTCGAGCAGCACCGCCATGACCGGGCTGTCCGGCGTGGCGGCCCGGGCCACGGACAGGTCGACGCGGAACTCCGACAGGCCGACGTCGGTGCGCACCGCCAGCCCGCGCCCGCGCAGCGCCGCGGCGATCTCCTCGCGGTGCCGGTCGGGCACCGACGGCCGCCGGGCCTCGCGGGGCAGCGCGTCGGTGCCGAGCGCCGCCAGGTCGAGGTAGGCGCGCAGGTGCTTGATGCCCAGCGACGACGTCTGCTCCGCGCGCAGCGCCGACGGGTCGAAGGAGGAGAAGACGACGACCTGCCGCCGGGCGCGGGTGATCGCCACGTTGAGCCGGCGCTCGCCGCCCACCCGGTTGAGCGGGCCGAAGTTCAGCGGCAGCACGCCGCGGTCGTCGGGGCTGAAGCCGGTGGAGAACAGCACGACGTCGCGCTCGTCGCCCTGCACGTTCTCCAGGTTCTTGACGAACAGGCCCTCGCCGTCGGTGCGGTCCAGCGCCTCGGCCAGCCGCTCGTCGCCGGCGTCGCGCAGCAGCGACTCGATGTAGGCCCGCTGCTGGGTGTTGAAGGTGACCACGCCGATCGACGGCACCGCTGTGGCATCCCCGCCCGTACCCGCGTCGAACCGGCGGCGGACCTCGGCGACGACGGCCTTGGCCTCCATCGGGTTGGTGCGCAGCAGCCGGCCGGCGCCGGCGCGGTGGAAGGTGCCCTGCACGCGGACCAGCGAGATGCCGCGGCCGTCGACGTCGGGCGAGGGCCGCCCGTGGGTGGGCGCCGGGAACGACGACAGCCGGTTCTCGTAGTAGTGCGCGTTGCTGAACGCGATCAGCGACTCGTCCTGGCTGCGGTAGTGCCAGGACAGCCAGTGCCGCGGCACCCGCGCCTGCACGCACTCGGAGAGGATCGACTCCTCGTCCTCGACGGCGGTGCCGAGCAGCTCGGCGAGCTCGTCGTCGAGGACGGACACCGGCTCGGCGAACGACGTCGGCGGCATCTGCTCGCTGTCCCCGACGACCACGGCGGCCTTGGCCCGGCCGAGCGCGCCGACGGCGTCGGCGACGCGGATCTGCGAGGCCTCGTCGAAGACCACCAGGTCGAACAGCCCGGCCCGCGCGGGGAAGAACCGCGCCACCGAGTCGGGGCTGACCAGCACGCACGGCACGACCGCGGTGACCAGGTCGCCGTACTCGGCCAGCAGCGCGCGCACGCCCAGGCCCCGGCGGGAGCGGCCGAGCTCGCGCTGCAGGGCGCCGAGCCGGTCGTCGGCGGTGCCGTCAGGGGCGAGGCCGAGGTCCCGGCCGGCCAGCACCTCGGCCGGCAGCGCGGCGGCCAGGTGCCGGCGCACCGCGCGGGAGGCGGCGGTGAAGCGGGTGATCGCCTTGCCGTGCGCGGCCTCGTCGAAGCCGTCCAGCCCGGTGGCGGCGCGGCGCTCGGCCGACGACGCGGCGGCCAGGCCGTGCTCGAACGCGCGCGGGGCGTCCTCGGCGGGCAGCCGGCCCGACACCAGCGCGGCGCGGGCCTCGGTGAGCCCGGCGGCGCGCAGCGGCTCGAGGGTGTCGAGGAACTCCGCCCAGCGGCGCAGCGAGATCAGCCCGCTGTGCTCGACGCCGCGCTCGGGCCGGGTCATCGCCCAGCGCAGCACCACGCCGTCGTCACCGCACCAGGCGGCCAGCGCGGCCGGGGTGCTGGAGCAGACCCGCAGCAGCGCGTCGAGCCCGTCGCGCAGCCGGACGACGGCGGCGGCCGCGGCGGCGTCCGGCCCGGGCCCGGCGACGACGTAGCGGCGCAGCGCGACGGCGAACTCGCGGGCGCTGTCGACGACCGCGCCGGCGCGGCGCAGCCAGGCGACCTGCCCGTCGAGCAGCGTGGGCTCCAGCAGCGGGTTCCACCCGGGCGGCACCGACAGCCCGGGGATGACCGAGGCGCGGGCGGCGATCCCGGTGGCGGCGGTCTGCAGCCGCCACAGCGAGGCGGTGAGCTCGGCGACGTCGCGGAGCTTGACCGTCACACCCGGGCGCAGCACCGGCGCGAGCTGCGCGCGCACCGCGCGCAGCCCCTGCCGGCGGGCCCACCAGCGGGCGGCCTGCGCGGTCTGGGCGGCGACGTAGAGGTCGGCCAGCGGCAGCGCCAGCGCCTCCGGGGTCGCGAGCTCCAGCCCCGGGTGGACCGCGGAGGTGAACGCGGCGACCTCGCCGAGCACCGTCGTCGTCGCGGTCGTCCAGCGCTCGGTGGGCACCTCGTCGAGGACGTCCATGCCGATCGTGGAGCCCACCGCCGGACCGGACAGCAGGTGGGCGAGGTCGTCGAGGTCGCCGGGGGTGCGCACCTCGCGCAGCGCCCGCGCCAGGTGCTCCTCGGCCGGCAGCGCCCGCATGGCGGCGTCGACCTCGGCGGCGGCGGCCTGGGCGGCGCGCAGGTCGACCCGCGCGGTGTCGACGAACGCCCACGGGTGCCGCGGCGAGGGGCGGACCAGGTCGGCGACGTCGGGCAGCAGCGCCAGCGCGCGGCGCACCTCGGCCAGCGTCGCCGCGGGCGCGGCGGCGGCGAAGGCCTGCGGCACCGGCAGCTGCGGGACGTCGTCGCCGAGCGCGAGCTGCGCCGTCCGCGCGGAGTAGTACGACAGCCCGGCCGCGTTCGGCGCGTGCAGCCTGTCGGCGTAGCGGGCCAGCGTGCGGCGGGCGGCGCGCAGGTCGTCGCCGTCGGCGGCCAGGCCCTGCTCGTCGACGGCGACGGCGTGGTCCAGCGCCGCGCGCACCCGGGCGCGGACCTCGGCGGCGCGGGCGCCCCGGTCGTGCAGGTCGAGGGCGAACGGGCCCATGCCGACCGCCTCGAGCCGCCGGGCGACGACGTCGAGCGCGGCCCGCTTCTCGGCGACGAACAGCACCCGCTTGCCGTCGGCGACCGCGCGGGTGAGCAGGTTGGTGATGGTCTGCGACTTGCCGGTGCCGGGCGGGCCCTCCAGCACGAACGTGCGCCCGGCGACGCCCTCGGCCACCGCGCGCAGCTGCGAGGCGTCGGCGGGGACGGGGCAGCGGGCGGCCAGCTCGTCGAGGTCGACGTCGGCGGCCGCGGCCGGCACCGGGTCGGCGAACGCCTCGGTCGGGGCGTGCACGAGGTGGTGCACCAGCGGGTTGGCGGTGAGCTCGGCCCAGTGCTCGTCGAGGTCGCGCCACAGCCGGTACTTGGCGAACTGCAGGACGGCGAGGTCGGCCGTCGCCTCGACGCGGAACGGCAGCCCGGCGTCGGCCAGCGCCTGGCGGACGGCGGTCAGCGCGGTGTCGACGTCGATGCCCTCGCCGTCCAGCCCCGGCACGGTCAGGCCGTGCACCTGGCGCAGCTTCTCCAGCAGGCACCAGTTGGGGCTGGCGGCGGAGGACTCGTCGGCGCTGAGCCGGTAGGCGCCGGTGCGGCCCGCGGGGGAGAGGACCACCGGCAGCAGCACCAGCGGCGAGCGCAGCGCCCGGCCGTCGAGCTCCCAGGCCAGGCTGCCGATCGCGACGTGGAGGTTGTTGGCGCCGGTCTCCTCGCGGACCGTCCGCGCCCGGTGCGCCAGCCCGCGCAGCCGGGGCAGGTAGCCGCCCTCGGTGACGTCGGCGTGCACCGCGCGGCGGTCCACCAGCGTCTCGCCGAGCAGGCCGACCGGCAGCTCGCGGGCCGAGCGCACGCCGCGCTCGACGTGCACGGCGGCCAGCCGGTCGCTGGGCAGCAGGGTGAGGGCGTCGTCACCGGTGAGCAGGTCGGCGAGGCCGGCGAGGTAGGCGTCGGGGACGACCAGCGGCAGGCCGGCGCCCTCGGTGTAGTTGATCAGCCGGTTGCGCAGGCTGAGGTCGAGCAGGGCGTTCTTCCACTGCTGCACCCGCGGCGGCACGCCGGGGCGGCCGCCGGCGACCGGGGCGGCGTGCCGGCCGGCCGGGCGGGCGGCGGGGTCGTGCTCGGCCGCGCGGTACTCGATGACCTGCACCGAGCCGTCCGGGCCGCGGGTGCGGGCGGGCAGCGGCAGGATGCCGTCGCGGCGGGCGCGGTGGACGTCGGTGACGCCGACGACGCGGTCCAGGGGGCCGGGCAGCCAGGCGTCGTAGGCGGCCCGGTGCAGCCGGTCGGCGTCGGGCTCCTCGGCGCTGCGGCTGGTCAGCAGCGTCGTCTCCACCAGCCGCACCAGGCCGAGGTCGACCAGGTTGACCAGCGGCGCGACGTCGGTGGTCGCCGCGCTCTCCGCGGTGCGCTCCTCGCGCCAGTAGCCGAGGAAGGCGTGCCCCTCGGCCACCCACAGCAGCGGCCGCACGCCGGCGGCCTCGAGCGCGGCGGCGAGCACGACGACGGTGTCCAGGCACGTGCCCACCCGGCCGTCGAGCACGTCGCCGGGGGTGCGCACCTTCTGGCCGATGTCGGCCCAGCTGGCCGGGGGCTCGCTGTAGCGGATGCCGCGGGCGCGCACGGCCGCGGCGATCGCGGCGACGATCTCGTCGACCCGCTCGGGACCGGCCTGGTAGCCCTGCACCGACGGGTCGTCGGTGCGCTCCTCGAGCACCGCGGCGGCCTCGGCCAGCAGCGCGGTCACCGCGGGGTGGTTGGGCAGGACGTGCGCGGCGAGCATCTCCAGCGCCAGCGGCACCGGGGTGGCCAGCCACTGGCTGGCGGCGAGCACCTGCACCGGGACGGCGGTGCCGGCGACGTCCACGCCGTCGACGGCGACGTCGATCTCGATCGACCCGGGCCGCTGCTCCTCGATCTGCAGCATCGCGGCGGGGTCCATGACCAGGCCGACGTCGCTGAGCACGGTCGTGGTGCCGGCGTCGAGGTCGACCAGCAGCTCGACCGGGCTGCCGATGGGGCCCTCGGCGTCCTGGACGCCCAGGCGCACGGTGGCGCCGCGGACCGCCGCGCCGTGGTTGGTGAACGCCAGCCGCGACACGACCGGCACCCGGTTGTGCGCGAGGGCGTAGGAGAGCACCGGCGTGCTGGTGGCCGAGATCGCCACGGCAGCCCGGACCCCGTCGTGCGGATGCGGGCGGGTGTCCGTGGTGCTCATGGCGTCCTGTCTACCGGCCCGGACGGACCGGTCCGGTCATCCGCGTGGAGCGTCTGGGGCGGGTGTGACGGGAGCGCCGAGACGTTGCCGGGCGGGCACGGGGGAGCGGGTCGGTGGCCGGAACCGGGTCGTCCCGTCCGTACGTTCGGCCGGGTGCGCACCGCTCCCGAGCCCCCGCCCGACGGCCCGTCCGGCGGTCTGCTGGACGGGCTCTCCGACGGGCTCGACACGGACCGGCTGCCCACCTCCTCGCGGCACCGGGCGGCGCGGCCGCCGTCGCGCCGGCGGTGGCTCGCGGTGCTCGGTGCACTCGCGGTGCTGCTCGCCGTCAGCGGCCTGGCGGTACTGGTCGCGCCGGCCGTGAGCGGGACGGCGGTGGACGCGGCGCCGCCCGTCGTGCGGACGGCCGCGCCGAGCGTCCCCGTCGCGCGCCCCGCGTCGCCGCACCCGTCGTCGGCCGCGCCCCCGCCGTCCCCGACCTCCCCGGCCGCCGCCCCGGAGGGAGTCGCCGGGGTGCCGGCCGCCGTCCCGGCGGCGACGCCCGCTCCGACGACGGCCGCGCCCGTCCCGACCGCGGAGCCCCCGGTCCCCTGCGACGACCCGCCGGGCCGGGGCCAGGACGGCCGCGGCAACGGCCGCGGCAACGGCGACCGGGGACCGCGCTGCCCGTGACAGGCTGAGCCGGTGCCGAGACGGAGCGCGGGGGTCCTGCTGTACCGGCGCGCGCCGCACGTGGAGGTGCTGCTCGGCCACATGGGCGGGCCGTTCTGGGCGAGGAAGGACGACGGCGCCTGGTCGTTCCCGAAGGGCGAGTACGCCGACGGCGAGGACCCGCTCGCGGTCGCGCACCGCGAGTTCGAGGAGGAGCTCGGCAGCCCGGTGCCGGCGACGTCGCTGGTGCCGCTCGGTGAGCTGCGGACCAGCGGCAAGGTCCTCACCGTGTGGGCCGGCGAGGGCGATCTCGACGCGGACGCCGCCGTCAGCAACACGTTCACGATCGAGTGGCCGCCGCGGTCGGGGCGGCTGCAGGAGTTCCCCGAGATCGACCGCGCCGCCTGGTTCGGCGTCGACGAGGCGCGGGCCAAGCTGGTGAAGGGCCAGGTGCCCTACCTCGACCGGCTGCTGGACCTGCTCGCCGGCTGACCCTCGCGCCGCTCGTCGACCTGCTGCTGCCTCCGGCCCGCCGAGGCAGCAGCAGGTCGACACCCGGCGACGGGACGGCGGTCGCCCGCGCTCGTTCCGCTCGACCGGATCCGCCAGGGCGATCGGGAGACCACCTGCGGCTCCCACCGCACCGGCCCGGCCGTCCCGGGCCGCCACGTCGCCTGGACGACGGGGCCGCGCACGGGGGCGCTCACCGCGCTCGCGGGACCGGTGACGGACGCGGCTTCGACCCGGCCAGCCGGCGTGCCCAGGTGAGGGCGTCCTCCCGCCAGGCGTCATCGCGCTTCCCCCCGTCGGAGAACGTCCCCGACGGCTTGCGCGGCGCCTGCTCGGTCAGGACCCGGACCAGGTCCTCGATGCCGATCCGCGGGTCGCCGCGGAGCAGCAACCGGCCGGCGATCGTCTCGGCCCAGACGGTGTTCCGCTCCTCGCCCTTCTCCGTCAGCCAGCCGGCCGCCCAGTCCTCGCGCAGCCACCAGCGTGCCCGCGCTCCGCGGCAGAGCAGGTGGGCGGCGAGGAGGGTGCGCGAGCCGGGATCGGTCTGCTCGGCGTCGAGCCGGGCCCAGCCGTCGCCCCAGGGCATGGCGTCCTCCCACGTGGCCTGTGGCAGCTTCTCCATCGGCAGCACGCGGACGTCGACGCGCAGCAGCGCCTCGGCGACCGGGATCCACGCCGACCGGGGCGCGCCGAGCCGTTGCGGCTCGGTGAGCAGGTGCAGGAGCTGGGCCCTGTCGGTGACGAGCACCTCACCGGGAGGGATGGCAGCCGCCGAGGGCGCGGCCGGGTGCCCGGCCACGGTGACCGGCGTCCCGCCCGTGGGGACCGACGTGGCGGCCGGCTCCTCGAAGCGCCGGTGCCGCTCCACCACGTGCTCGACGTTGCGGGGCACCACCTCGCGTTCGTGCAGGCGCACGGCCGCCGCACGGGTCTCCGGTGAGGGAGGGGTGCGCTGCAGGACGGTGGCGAGCGCGACGGCGAACGGCACCTCGCCCGGTATCGCGTCCATGAGGACGGTCGCGGTGGGGACGTCGAGCGAGTTGCGCGGATACGCGTCGTCGGCAGCCCGACTGGCCCAGCGGTCGATGGCAGTGCCGTCGTTGACCGCGCCCGAACGCACGGTGCCGAGGAAGGCCGCGGCCCGCTCCAGCGGCGTGACGTCCCGGTCCCGGCGCACGTACAGCCGGTAGGCGGCGCGTTCCCACTCGACCGGTCCCGTCCTGCGCAGCGCCTCGGCCGTCAGCTCCCCGGCCGGCAGCGAGAGCGATCCGAGCCACTCGTGCGTGGCCGCCGACAGGTTCTCGCCGGGCAGCTCGATGCCGTGCTCCAGCTGTGGTGTCGCGGCCAGTTCCCGGGTCAGCGATTCCCACAGCCAGGAGGGCACCGGCGGCCAGCCGCGGCGGACCGGATCGGCCGCCGGTTCGACCAGCCTGGGCACCACCAGTTCGCGGGCCAGTTCGACCGCCCGCAGCCGCAGCTCCAGGGGACTGGAGACGTGGTCCATCACGGCGGCGACCGCCAGGAGCGCCCCGACCGGGTCGTCGGCCTGCGGTACACGGCCGAGCGCGTCGGCGACGGCACCGCCGAGATCCGTCCGGAGCGCCGGAGCGACCTCGATCGGCCGCTGCGGCAGCGTGTGCGCGAGCCGCTCGAAGTCCGCCGGCGTCTCGAGTGCGGCGAGGACCGGACGCAGCACCGCCCGCTGCGCCATCGGGCTGTCGGGATCGGACGTGAGGCGCTCGCGGATGCGGGCGGCGGCGTCGGAGCCGGGGGCGGCGTGCCGCTCCACGCACTCCAGGACCCGCTCGAGGACCTCCTCGGCGTCCACGCGCGCCGGCCAGTGCGCGGCGGCCACCTCCGCGGCGTCCGAGCCGAAGAACTCCGCCAGGTCGTCGTCGAGCAGGACCGCGGCACCCAGGGCCCACATCGGCCGGTCGGCGGTCGAGTTCCCCACCGCGGCGGCCAGGGCCTCCACCTGGTCGGTCACCACCGGCAGGAACTCGGCGCTGATGACCGACTCGGCCAGCCGCGCCCAGGGCCCCGCCGTCAGGGGAGCGCCGTCGTGGAGGGTCCAGCGCCCCAGGCCCGCGCGCACCGGCTTCTCGTCGTCGCGGAGCACGGTGAACCGGCTGCCCGGCAGGGCCGCGGCGGCCGCGGCGTCGGCCGCCGGCACACCGACGACGGCGAACCGCCAGCCGGTGGCCGTGCGGGGATCCCGAAGCCGCTCGTAGGTGCTGAACGGCAGCCGCCACGCCGACGTGGGCAGCAGGAGCCGCCCGGCCAGGTGCAGCCAGGTGGCCACCGAGGAGAACGACCCGTCACCGACGACGACCAGCGGGCCGGCGCCACCCAGGAACCGCTCGACCGCGGCGAGCACGAGCTCGCGCTGGTCCGGGTGGGCGCGGGTGAAGGCCTCCAGGGCGGCGTCGTCGAGCGGGCCGCGGGTGAGGTCGCGCAGGTGCTCGTCGAGCAGGGTCTCCTCGGCCGCCTGGGCGCCCAGCGGCCGCTGCCACAGGGCGGCGTCCCACAGGTCGGCGGGGCGCAGGGGACGGTCCCGCCCGTCCGCCAGCCCGTCGCCGGAGACGACCAGCCCGTGGGCGAAGGTGTTCGGCCGCCCCGAGTAGTCCGGCCCGGCCGCCACGATGGAGCTCAGGCAGGCCAGCGGCTCGGGCCCGTCGAGCACGTCCAGCCGCAGGCAGTGCGGCAGCGCGTCGACGTCGGCCTTCGAGGCCAGCTCCGGCAGCGGCGGCGGCACGAACCCGCCGACGTTGCGGGCCGCCGCCCGGATGACGTCGTCGGACACCGGCCCGACCTTGGAGATGGCCGACACCTTCCAGCCGGCGCCGGTGTCGAAGGGACCGGGCCGGCGGGAGGCCGTGTACGTGAACTGCGCGCGCAGCATCCCCGTTCCCCTCAGCGGCCCGGCCAGCGGCCGGCGACCAGCCAGCGCAGCGGGTCGGGCACGCGGAAGGAGGACACGCCCGCCTCCGAGAGGGTGGCGCCGGCCGGCGAGTGGCCCAGCGCGGACAGCGAGAAGTACTCGACCCGCGAGAAGGACCCCTCGGCGAGCGAGAGGAACTGCATGGCGTTGAGCCGCAGCAGCAGGCTGCGGGTCTCCTCGTGGACCTGGTAGCGGTCGTACGGGTCGAAGGCCAGCGAGTCACCCGCCGTCGGGTCGTGCATCAGGGCGGACCCGCCGTTGAGCAGCTCGGACAGGTCGGTGCCGGGCGTCCCCACCGCCTCGTGGATCCCGTCGAGCTTGCTGACGGCGACCATGAGCGGCATGCGGAGCGGCCCGGTCTCCTGAGTGCGCCGCCGGATCTCGGTGATGACGTTGTTCAGCACGGTGAGCGGGTTGCCGGCCACCGGCGGCAGCGGGATCTGCCCCTCGAGGAAGTTGCGGACGTCCTCGATCTGCAGCGGGTCGAGCAGGAACAGCAGCGCGTCGCTGCGCGCCATCGTCGGGCCGTAGGGCGCCAGGGCGCCGGGGCGCTCGGTGTCCTCCCCGGCGACGTCGTAGAGCGCGAGGGTGCGCGCGCGGCCACCCCACTGGTCGAGCGTCATCAGCATCGGGGTGAGCAGGTCGGGGTTCTGCTCCACGGTCATCGTGGAGGGCAGCGCGCGGCCGTCCGTGAGGGACTCGCGCATGGCCTGCAGCCGGCCGACGGTGTGGGAGTCCAGCGGCGTCGCCGGTGCGCCGGTCGCCGGGCCCCACACCTTCTCGACCCAGTCGCAGAGCCGGACCAGGAACGTCGTCTTGCCGGTGCCGCGCGCGCCGACGACGGTGACGGTCACCGGGTCGGTGGCCGCCGCCTGGGACTGCAGCGGCGAGTGGCACGCCTTGCAGACGACCTCGCGGGACGGCGTGCTGCACCTGGGGCACGCGACGCTGTCCATGCCCGGCGCCGAGGCGGCGAACAGCGGCCGGTCCTCGGTCGCCTCGCCGAGGAAGCCCGAGAGCACCGGGTCGACCGCCGGCTGGCAGGTGCCGGTGCAGCGGAACAGCGTCGGCTGCGCGTCCTGGGTGGTGCCGCAGGTGACGCACCGCAGCTGGCCGGGCGCCAGGGGCGCGGGCGCCGGGCCCGGCGGGCGCGGCACGCTCGGCGGCGGGACGACGGCCGGCCAGCCCGCCCGCTCGTGCTGGGCGAACAGCCGGGTGTAGCCGGGACCCTCGGGCGGCAGCTCGCCCACCGGCGTCCACTGGTGCGGCACGAGGGTGTTGCCGCGGACGTCGATGGTGTGGTCGGGCGGGCGCTCCAGGTCCCACGGGTTGAGCGGCATGCGGTCCTGCCGGGTCACGAACGCCACCCGTGCGGCGTCCTGCCACGGCCGCTCGACGTAGAGCGACAGCTGCCGGCGGCGGCCGATCCGGCCGACCTTGTCGATCCTGTAGTACAGGACCCAGCGGCCGGGGTAGGTGACCACCGTCGTCGGGCCGTGCGTCCACACGCCGCCCGACCGGACCGAGCCGCGCAGGTGCAGGTCGCAGCCGTTGACCGGCAGGTTCTCCAGGCGCATGCCGCCCAGCCGCCGGTACTCCTGCTCGGAGATGCGCACCGCCGGGGTGCCGTCCGGGGGCCCGCCGATGCCGCCGCGCTCGACCTCGACGAAGGTGGCGCCCACCGGCCAGGCGAAGCGCAGCAGCTGCCACCCCACCCGCTCGGTGAGTGCGACGTCGCGCGGGGCGCCGAGCAGGTCGACGACCGCCGCCGGCCCGACCGCCGCCTGGTCACCGATGAGCGTGACCGGCGTGTACGCGCGGCGGGCGCCCTCGGCCTGCCGGAACGGGATGCCCGGCACCATCGACACCGGCCCCTCGGAGAGCACCGGCTCGCCCACCGGCCGCCCCAGCGGCAGCACGTCGAGCTGGCCGCGGCTGATGACCCGCCCGGTGGCGGCGTGCTCCGGCTTGTCGCCGGTCTCGTAGACGACGACGGTGCCGAGCTCCGGCGTGGTCCACCGCAGCTCGACCCGCGCCACCGCCGTCTCGCCGGAGACGGTCGCGGTCAGGTCGGTCACCGGCTGGGGGACCGCCGGGATGGTGGCGACGGCCTCGATGCCCGTCGACAGGTGGGTCACGGACCCCTCGGTGAACTGGGTGAGGACCCGGTACTCGTAGCGGCGGCCGGGGAGCACGCCGGTGTCGCGGGCGTAGGCGGGGGTGCTGCCGATCTCCCGCGCGGCGTCGAAGGTGGGAGGCAGCGCCTCGTCGGGGAGGCTGCGCAGCACCCGCACGCGGCTGACGCCCCGGGGTGCGGTCCAGCTGAGCACCACCGCGTCGTTGTGGACGCTCACGTGCAGGTCGGCGACCTCGGGCACGACCCGGCCGGCGGCGTGGTGCACCGCCTGCACCGTCGGCAGGCTCCAGGCGGTGTCCGCCGTGTAGCTGAACACCGAGACGAACGGTCCGGTGCCGGCCGGGACGGACGCGCGCGGCTCGTCGGTCACGAGCACCCGGGTGCCCGCGCTGGGGCGGGGCGGGATGCCGGTGGAGGAGGCGACGAGCAGGTAGACGACCGACTGGCCGGACGCGTCCAGCGCCGGCCAGGAGATGTCGACGGTCCGGTCGTCGACGCGGCGGGTGGACACCTTGTCGCCGCGGGTCGCCCACTGGTCGACGTCGTCGGAGAACGCCTCGGGGCCGGGCAGGCCCGGCTCCTCGGCCACCGGCGCGGGCGCGGGCTCGGGCTCCGGAGCCGGGGCCGGGGCCGGGACGGGAGCCGGGGGCGGCGGGGCAGCGGCGGCCGGGCGCTGCGGGGCGGGGGCCGGCCCGGGAGCGGCGGCGGGCCCGGCCGCCGGCGCCGGGTAGGCGGGCGGCGGGAGGGTGCCCGCGGCGCTGCGGGAGGCCACGTGCTCGGGGGACAGCCCGCCGCGGTCGCGCCGGGAGGACGCCTGCGGAGGCGCGGCCGGCACCGGCGGGATGCTGTCGACGACGCGGCCGGCCGGCTGGTCGTCGACGCGGGTCAGGAAGCCCATGGCGCCGCCGGACGCGGGCGCGGCGGCCGGGGGAGGGGCAGGCGTCCCGCCACCGCTCTCGCGGACCAGCCGGGCCAGCTCCTGCACCGACGACGGCGCGAGGGTGATGCCCTTGTCCCGCAGCAGCCCGGCGAGCTGGTCGGGGTCCCCGACGCGGGACCGGGCGATGAGCAGCAGCACGCCGTCGCTCGCATCGGGAGCGACGCCGTGCTGGTCACGCGCGGTGCGCAGCTCGCTGTAGAGGGCGGACGCCACGGGGACTCCTCGTGTGGTGCGGGGACGGGACGGCGGGGGAGGCCGCCCCGGAGGGGACGCGCGGACGGGCCGGCAGCGAGCCCGGGCGGGCCGGCGCTCTGTCACACTGCGGCGGCGTCCGGCCGGGTGGCCGGGACACGGACGATCCGGATCCGGAGGGGGAAGCTACCCGATGACGGTGCTCATGACGGTCAACCAGCGCGAGCCGCTGCCGGGCGCCCAGTGCCTGGTCGAGTGGCAGGGGCTGCGGCCCGGCGACGAGGTCGCCGCGCACCTGGTGACCGCCTCCGGGCAGCACCTGCGCTTCCCCGACGACGAGGTCCCCGGGCTGCGCCGCCAGCCCTGGGCGGACGACACCTGGCTGCTCGACGCCGCCGCGCTGCCCGCGGGGTGGCAGCGGCTGGACCTGGTGGTCACCGCGCCGACGGCGCACCCGCTGTCGCTGTCGCTGGTCGTGCGCACCGGCCCGGGCGCCGGCACGGAGGAGGCCTTCCAGCACCCCGGCCTGGACACCGTCGGGGGCACCGCGACCGTGGCGCTGAGCCTGGCGCCGGCCGACACCGGCTACGCCGTCCTGCCGCAGCAGGTGCCCTACGTCCCGACCCGCGACCCGTGGCTGCGCGGCGGCGGACCCGCGTCCAAGCACGTGGAGGTCCCGCAGGCCCTGCGCGAGGCCACGGCGCTGGCCGGGCACGCCGGCCTGGTCGCCAGCGGCGTCCCGGTGACCGCGGTGCTCGACCTGTCGGCGTCCATGCGCCCGCGGCTGGTGGCCGGCACCGTGGCCAGCGTCCTGGGCGCCGTCCAGGCCCTCGCCGCGGCAGCCGACCAGCCCGCCGTCACGGTGGTGGCGGTCAGCGACCGCCCCCAGCCGCCGCGGCAGCTCGGCCTGGCCGACGACCCCGAGGAGTTCCTCCGCGCCTGGACCGCCGAGATCGGCCTGCGCACCGGGTCGCGGGCGGTCACCACGGCCGGCGACGGCCGTCCGGGCGTCGTGGTCACCGTGACCGACCAGGAGGGCGGCGCCGCGGCGTCCGGCTACCGCGTGGTGCTGGCCGCCCCCGAGCCGGGTGGCACCGTGGCCGCGAGCGGCCTGGGCACCGTCGTCGTCCCGGAGCCCCGCCCCGACGCGGCGGCGGTGGTCAGGGCGCTGGCGCACGCCTCACCAGCCTCCTGAGCCCGGCCGCGGGCCGGGACCCGCGAACGGGTCGGCCGGCCCGGCGGAGGGGTCCGGCGCCGCGAACGGGGTGCGCGGCGCGAACGGGTCCGCGAACGGGTCCGCCCCGGCCCGCGGCAGGGGCAGCCCGGGCCGGGGCAGGCCGGGCGTCAGCGGCTCCGGCACCCGGCCGCGGGCGCCCGTGACGACCAGCCCGGTGCTCCAGGCGAGCAGCGCGACCGCGACGCCGAGCAGCAGCCACCACGACGTCCCGACCTCGACCGCCGCGTCGAGGGCGTCGGCCAGGCCGGTGGAGTCGGCGAGCACCCGCAGCGTGTCGCCGACCAGCAGCGCGCCGGCGGCCCACAGCAGCCACCAGGAGGCGCACCAGGCGACCGCGACGGCGGCGATCCGGCTCGGCCGGCGCCAGGCCAGCACGGCGGCGCCGAGCAGCACGAGGACGGTGGCCCCGGTGGCCGTCGTCAGGCCGAGGTCGCGGACGGTGAAGGACACCTCGCCGGTGACCACGGCCAGCCGGGTGTCGCGCAGACCGGTCACCACGACGACCGCGACGGCGCCCAGGACGGCGAGCGCGACGGCCGCCTCCCGGGCGCCGCGCACCCGCCACGGCGCGGCCGGCCGTGCGCGCACGCCGGCGGCGCCGCCGCGGCGGACGACGTCGACCACCAGCAGCACGACCGGGCCGATGCCGGGGAGCGCCGCTCCGAGCAGCAGGCCCTGCCAGGCCGGCCGGCCCAGCGCGGCGGCCGCCGCGGCGCCGGCCAGGCCCCAGAAGAGCGCGGTGGCCAGCCACATGAGCAGGAAGAGCTGGCCGGTCAGCGTCAGCAGGTCCCACAGCACGGCGGTCAGCTCCTCGTGCCGATGCCGCGCGACACCGGTGCCGGCGGCTCGGGCGCCTCGGGCGTGGACGGGGTGAAGTGCGCGACCTGGTCCAGCGTGAGCTGGCGGGTCAGGTCGAGGCGGGCGACGAAGCGGTCCATGCTGCGCCGGCCGGCCGCCGGGACGACCCGCAGCTGGGTGGCCGCGCCCGGGGGCACCGGGACGCCGACCGCGGCGAGCACGGTGGACTCGACCTGGTTGGCCAGCATCACCGCGCCGGTGGAGCTGAAGCCCTCCCGGTCGAGGTGGGCGGCGCTCCCGAGGACGGGGGAGAGGAACGCCGGGCCGGACACCGTCTCCTCGCGCATGCCCGCGGTCACCGTCACCGTCGGGTGGACGACGGCCAGCGACCACTCCAGCCCGCGCTCCGCACCCAGCCGGGTGAGCCAGTCGACCAGCCGCGCGTCGGCGGCGGCCGCGGCGGCGTGCCGGTCCTCGGGCGTGCCCAGCGTCCGCACCAGCTCGGGAAGCGGGCCCTGGTCGGAGTACCCGGTGTCGCTCCAGACGGCGGAGTGCTCGGCCCGGCCGTAGCGCTGCGAGCGGGCGGCCAGTGCGGCCTGGATGCGGGCCTGCAGCTGGGCGCCGAGCCAGCCGACGTGCACCTGGGCCCGGCGGGCCTCGTGCACCAGCTGGACGTGCTCGTCGGCCGAGAAGCCGGCGGAGCCGACCGCGAGCGACAGCGGCAGCGTCCCGGACAGGCCGGCCGGGTAGGCCGACTCCTCGTCGGCGGTCCCGGTCGCGCCGAACGGGTCGTGGACGACGCGGGAGAGCACCCGGGTCCACAGCCGGCTCTGCCGGTACAGCACGCCCAGCCGCTGCACCTCGCGCGCCACGTGGGCGACGTGCCTCTGGGCCCACTCTCGGCGTGCCCGCTGCTCGTCGCGCTCGTGCAGCCAGGTGAACAGCTCCTTCTGCCGGCGCATGAACACCAGCGCGGAGCTGGCGAACCACGCGACCAGCAGGCCGACGCCGACGAGGCTGCCGACGAGGACGGAGAGGACCTCGCCGACGACCAGCCCGGCGACCAGCAGCAGGGCGGCCACCACCGCGGCCAGGGCGCCGAGCACGAACCGGCGGGTGCGCCGCTGGGTCTCCAGGATGCGCGCCGGCGGCTCGTCGCCGCCGGTGTCCCCGGCCGTCCCGATCGCCTCGCTCAGCGTCCGGCGGGCCTGCTCGAGCTCCCAGGACAGCGACGAGCCCAGCGCCCAGGTGAAGCTGCGCTGCCGGGCCATCCAGGCGCCCAGCGACCGCAGGGTGCCGTCGAGGACGGCGTACCGGGACGGGTCGTTCGCGCCCGCGGCGGGCCGGTCGCGCTCGCCGGTCAGCAGCCGGTGGGCCTGGGCGGCGAGGTAGGGGTCGTCGGGGTGCACCTCGACGGCGCCGACCTCCGGCAGCGCGCCGACCGGCAGCCGGTGCGCGGGCTCGTCCGGCGGCGGGACGATGAGCTCCGGCCGGTCGAGCACCTGCCGGTCCTGGCCGAACTGGGGCATCCGCACGCCGGGGTGCACCGCCGACCCGTCGGCCAGGCTGACGCCGACCGCCGTGACCTCGCTCCAGAACGCGCCGGCGTCGACCGTGGCGACCTCGCTGCCCGGGGACACCTGGGCCGACAGCCGCGTCGCCTCGTCGATGAGCACGCTGATGTCGTCCTCGTCGGCCGACTGCGGCGGACGGTTGGCCGGCCGGACGCCGAGCACGAGCACCTCGTAGCCCGACCGGTCGCCGAAGAGCCGGTCGTTGGCCCACCCGGCGAGCGCGCCGGCGGTCCGGTGCACCAGCCCCTCGACCCACGCCTTGGGGGCGTTCCGGATCGCCGCCCACAGGAAGGACAGGAACATCCGGACCGCCTGCAGCAGCCCGACGCCGGTGCGCGGCGCGGGCGTGAATGGCGGC
The DNA here is from genome assembly GCF_054050315.1 of Geodermatophilus sp. SYSU D00867. NCBI lineage: Bacteria > Bacillati > Actinomycetota > Actinomycetes > Geodermatophilales > Geodermatophilaceae > Geodermatophilus > Geodermatophilus sp. SYSU D00867. The sequence continues at coordinate 146,953 of NZ_JBJGZC010000002.1, forward strand.
GGGGCGGCGAACCGGGTCAGGTCGCGGTGCAGCTCCAGGACCGCGGTCGCCGCGGCCTCCGCGGCGGGCAGCGCCTGCACGTCGGGGACGTCGGGAAGCCGGTCCCCGCGGGGCGTGCGCGCCCGGGGGAGCGGCCCCTCGGCCCGGTACACCTGCTCGGACAGCCCGGTGAACACCGCCTGCGAGTCCAGGGTGCGGGCGTAGGCGCGGGCGACGGTCACCTGCGTGCCCGGCCACACCTGGGTGCCGTCGAACGGCGCCTCGGCCATCGCCGTCCAGAGCCCGGCGACGGTGGCCAGGCCCGAGGCGGCGTGCGCGGCGAGCTCGCCGGCCGGCACCGGCCGGCTCACCGCGGTCGGGCTCTGCCCATCGCGGGCCTGCAGCAGGACGTTGGGCCGGGACCCGACGACGGCGTCCTCGGGGACGGGCGTGGCACCGGTGGCGGGGACGAGCAGGTTGACCAGCGGCGCGTGGCCCAGGCCGATCCGCTCGAGCAGGGCCAGGGCCGCGGTCGTCGCCGGGACGGCGGGCCGCGGCGCGGTACCGGCGTCGTCCGTGAAGACCTGCACCAGCACCACGCGCGCCCCGGTGATGCCCGAGACGGCCAGCCACTGCTCGGCCGGGGACGTGCGCGCGCCGTCCCGGTCGACGACGGTCAGCCGCGGCGGCCCGGCCGGCTGGTCCAGGTCGATCCACACCGACGGGCCGAGCAGGTCGGCCGCGGTCCAGTCACGGACGACCTCCCGGACGTCCGCCGCCGCGCCGCCGCCGAACCTGCCGAGGACGACCGTCATGGGGCCGGAGCCGGGGGCGGTCACGCGCGCGTCCGGGTGATGCCGCTGGACGCCTGCGACGCCAGGGAGAGCCCGGTGTAGTCGGGCAGCTCCAGGTTGGCCAGCAGTTGGGAGCTCGCGGTGAGCAGCTGCGGCGCGATCTCCCAGTCCCGCGGCACCTTCCAGAAGTTGTGGGGGCTCACGGTGCTGAACTCCCCGCGCGGGCCCGGCACGGACGCGTCCGGCGGCAGCAGGCTCGTGGCGTCCTCACCCAGCGACGCGCACCACTCCCGGGCCTCGGCCAGCCGCTGCTCCGGCGTCGCCACGACCGGGGCCTCGCCCCAGGGCAGCGCACCGCTGCGGGTCCGGCCGTCCCGGATCCAGGTGAGCAGCGCGTCGTTCGGCTGCCGCTCGTCGGCCGACTGCAGGAACCGGCCGAGCTGGAAGAGGGCCTGGTAGGGCTGCAGCGCCGGCAGCTGGGTGTTGCCGTCGCACAGCGCCAGGGCCAGGGGCAGGGACTCGACGACGGCGGCCAGCAGGCCCCAGCCGGGCGCGTCGCGGGCGGGGTCCTCGGCGCCGAGCAGCGGGTGCGGCAGCCGGGTGAAGGTGCGCAGTTCCTCCGACCACACCGCGACCCCGCCGTCGAGGATCGGGCCCTCGCCGGGCACGAGCACCTCGCCGGTGAGCCGGCCGACCAGCCAGCCGGTGACCATGGCCTGCAGCCAGGTGCGGGACACCGGGGCGAAGTCGGTCAGCGACCGGCCGCGGCGCCAGCGCCAGAAGCTGCCGCGCAGCTGCGGGGAGTTCGACTCGGTCCACTGCTTCCGGATGGGACGCTGCAGCGACGAGAAGACGACCGGGTTGTAGATGCCGGCGTAGTTGCCCAGGATGTCGATCCGGCTCTGCGGCCCCTCGGTGACCGCGTGGTGCAGCCGCTCGACGGCGTCGTGGTCGCTCGCGCCGCGGCGCAGCGCGTCGGCCATCCGCTCGACGACGTCCCGGTGCGCCGTCAGGGGCACCTCGCCGAACTGGTAGGTCACCTCGACCCGGACGTCGTGGACCGCCTGGACCATCCCGGTGTCCACGGCCACGAGCGGGGCGGCCAGCTGCAGCGCCGCCTCGAAGCGGTCGACGAAGTGGCGGGCGAGGGCCTCCCGCTCGTGCAGCCCCGCCCCCTCGCGGCGGAGGTAGGCGTCGAGCCCCTGCTGGATGAACCCGCCCATGACCTGGTCGGGCCGGTTGACCCAGACGCGGGCGCCGTCGAGCAGCGCCGTCGCGTCGAGCTCGACGCGGTAGGTGGCCCGCCGGGACGGGTTGAGGGAGGCGAGCGCCTGCGGCCACCACTCCGACCGGCGGCCGATCCGCACCGGCGAGCCGTTGACGTCGATGCCGGTGAGCCGCTCGGCCGGGCGGACGCCACCGCGGACGTCGGCGTGCAGCCAGGTCAGTGCCTCGAAGACGGCGAGCTCCTCGGCGCGCTCGGCGGACACCGTGCCGCCGCCGGGGGCGAAGCCGTTGAAGGTCTGCACCAGCTGGTCGGCGAACGACCGCGGGTAGGTGGCGATGTCCTCGAGCAGGACCTCGTTCTCGGCGGTGGCGAAGCGGCCGGGGACGTCGTCACCGACCGGCCACTGCTGCACCTCCGTCGTCGCCACGGTCGACACCGGGGCGGCGCCGACGGTCGCCCGCTCGGCGGCCTCGAGCGCCTCGCGGGCGTGCTGCAGGCCGGTGCGCAGGGGCGGCAGCAGGTCGGTGCCGAGCTGGGCGAGCAGGTCACCGGCCAGGGCCGCGCCCTTGCGGACGAACAGGTCGGCGAAGTGCTGCCGGATGCGGGTGACGGCCCGGCCGACGACGCCGTGGTTGGCGTCGATGGCCGAGGTGACCGTCTGCAGCTCGGCGGTGACGTCGGCGGCGATCTCCTGGGGGTGCAGCGTCGTCGCGGAGTTCCGGATCAGCTGGTCGGCGGCCGCCTGGAGGTCGGAGGCCAGCGTCTCGAGCACCCGCTCGGCCACCGGCAGCCCGCGCTCGCCGGCGACCAGGAGCACCGCCTTCTCCAGCCGGACCTGGATGTCCTGCACCCACCTCGCGGCGGCCTCGCGCAGCTCGGCGTCCGCCTCGTCCACGGTCTTCTGGAACGACGAGGTGATGAACCCGGCCAGCTGCTGGGCGAAGTGGGCGCCCTTCGCCGCGTAGCCCGGCACCATCGCCGGGGCGACGGCGGTGGAGGTGGAGTTCGCCGCGAGGGTCTCGCGTGCCTGGGCGGTCCAGACGTCGTCGACCAGGTGCCGCAGGTAGCTGGTGTCCCGCAGGCGCAGGTCCGGCAGGCCGGCCCACTGCAGGAACTGCGGGTAGTACTCGGCCGCCGTGGCGGCGACCGCCTGCTGGGGGCTGCGCTCGCCGCTGTGCACCGTGACGTCCCAGTGGCCGCGGAGCAGCCGCTCGAGCCCGCGGCGGGCCAGCCGCTGGGCGGCGTACTCGGCGTACCGGTCCCGCCCCAGGCCCAGGGACGCGAAGCCGATCGAGCCGAAGACCAGCGGCTCGGTGGTCTCGATCTCGGCGCCGTGCCTGGCGGGCTGGACGCTGAGCTGGGTGCGGTCCTGCAGGGAGGTGGCCGCGGACTCCAGGTTGCCGATGGCGTAGGCCTTGAGGCTGGTCTGCTGGGCCTCGGAGACGAACAGCGAGGCCAGCGACCGGGCGAAGCCGCGGTAGACGGTCTCCGAGGCGCCGTCGCCGAACCGGGCACCGGTGATGCCGTTGTAGGCCCCGACCGGGAAGGCCAGCAGCGGCCCGCGGCCGGGCTTCACCGGCTGCGGGACGCCGCCGTAGACCGACCACTCCTGGGGGGTCCACGGCGCCTGCCGGGCGGCCATCGACGACATGAGCTCGGCGACCGTGCCGAGGGCGTTGGCGTTCACCCCGGCCCGGCGGTTGGCCTGCAGCCGCTCGAACACGTCCGGCGTGTACAGGAAGGCCAGGGCCTGCTCGGCGGGGAAGTTGGGCACCTGCCCGCCGACGGCGCGCAGCAGGTTGCAGACGTCGAGGGTCATGGACGCGCCGGTGCCGCCGGCCAGCGACGACACGACGAAGACCAGCGTGCCCTGGGAACCCTTGTCGTCGAGCTTGAGCAGGTTCGACAGCGTGCGCAGGTCGCTGTCGGCCGCGCCCTGGTTGAGCCGCTCGGCCACCGGGACCAGCCGGTCGTAGACCAGGCCGGCCCGGGCCAGGGTCAGCAGCCGCCCCACCGCCCGGTACTGACCGGCGCCCTCGGTGATCGGCGTCGTCACCTTGCCCGGGTCCGGGCGCCAGCGGGCCAGCTGGCGCAGCTGGCTGCCGGTGGGCTGGGAGGAGAGAGTGGTCTGCAGCGCCGAGTCGAGGACGGCGTAGCTGTCGGTGGGGTTGCTCACCGGGATGTACGTGCCGCCCTGCGCCGGCACGGTCTGCGGCAGGCCGGGGCCGACGCCGTCGGGTGCCGAGGGCACGTCGATGTGCACGAACTCCCAGCACCGGGGCAGGTGGTCGGCGGTCCAGCCCTTTGCGGACAGCTCCGAGCGCAGCTGGTCCATGAGGAACTGCAGGGTCTTGCCGCCCGAGCCGCCCAGGCCGACGACGCAGATCTTGTACACGGGGTCTCCAGGTCAGTGCGGGGTGCGTGGCGCCGTCAGCGCCGGAACGGGTCGGAGGAGGGGGACGGCCACGGGGAGCCGCCGCCCCCGGCGAACGGGTCGCGCGCCGGCGGTGCCGGCGACGCCGGTGTCGCCGGGGTCGCCGGCGGCCACGAGCCGCCCCCGCCCGGCCACGCCGGCGCGGGGCTGCCGCCGAACGGGTCCGGCGCCGGGCCGCCGCCGGGCGGGGTGCTCCCGCCGGAGGGGCCGCCGAACGGGTCCGGCGGGGGCGGGGGAGCCGTCGAGGCGTCGGCGCTCTCCCGGGCCGCGGCCCGCAGGCTGTCGACGGCGCCGGGGCCCTCCGCGCGGACACGGGACAGCAGTGCCTCCCGCTGCTCCGCGGTGGCCACCGCGTCGACGACGAGCAGCAGCCGGGCGGGGACCTCGGCGGCGTCGGAGGCCGCCGTCGCCCGGTCCAGCAGCAGCGTCCAGCTGCCGGCCAGGGCCAGCGGCAGCCGCGCGGCGAGCGACTTCGGCGCCCGTCCGCCCGGCGCGCCGGACACGCCGACCCGCGCCGGGTCCTCGACCTCGGCGTAGCCGGCCTCGGTGAGCTTCACGCCGGCGCGGGCCCGCACCGGGACGCCCGAGAGGACGGCCTGCTTGCGGCCGCCGCCGGGCGGCGGGACCGGGTCCCACGTGCGGTCCGGCGCGGCGCCGGACAGCCCGCCCGGGCCCACCCGCACGTCCAGCAGCGTCGACTGCAGCGGCTTGTCGGGCAGCTTGGCGGCGATCCGGCGGCCGAGGAGGAACACCAGCACCGGCAGGCCGATGCCGACGACGAGCGCGGCGAGGAAGACACCGATGAGCACGCCGGTGTCGGCCGGGCGGACGAGCTCGGCGGCGTAGGCCACCCGCACGTCGACCGCGCGGGCCTCGCGCTCGCCGGCGTCGACGCCCTCGGGCGCGGCGCGCAGCACCAGGTCGCCCTGCAGGTCACCGGCCTCGACGACGCCGCTCTCCAGCTGCACCGTCAGCTGCCCGGTGTCGCCCTCGGCGACCTCCAGGCACTCCTCCGCGCTGCCGTGCGGCGAGGTCGCGGTGACCTCGTCGACCCCGGCGGGGTGGACGTCGAGCGTCGCGGACCCCACCCACACGCAGCCGGGGCCGGTGACCGGGATCGTCACGGTGTCGCTGGGCTCGGTGCCCTCCAGCCGGCCGAAGTCGACCGGGTCGGCGGAGACGGCCGGGAAGCCCAGCGGCGGGAGGACGTCGACCTGCGCGGTGCGCACCTGCGGCTGCAGCACCTGGCCGCTGACCGTGGTGACCGCGAGCGAGGTGCGCAGCTCGGCGGGGCCCGGCGGGAAGTCCGCGGGCACCGTCAGCCGCACGGCGCCCAGTTGCGGACCGGGGACGGCGGTGGCCAGCACGGCCTCGGTGCCGTCGTCCGCGCGCAGCGCGACGTCGAGGGCGAGGGTGGGCGCCGGGTCGCCGAGCGCGGCCGGCGTGCCGTCCGAGCGGACGAGCGCGAACGGCACCGGCCCGAGGTCCTCGCCGACCCGCCACTCGACGGGAGCCCCTGGGCCGACGACCGCGGCCAGGTCGGCCTGGATGGTCAGCTGGGTGCGGGTGACGGCGTCCGGGTTCTGCCCGGTCGGGTCGACGAAGACGACCCGCCAGGGGCCCGACCAGTTGGCGCCGCCGGCCGGGATCGACGCGTCGACCGAGAAGGCGCCGTCGGCGTACCAGGTGTAGGCGAGGCCCACCGCGCCGGCGGGGAGGACGCCCGAGGGCCGGGCGGCGTCGTAGCGCAGCAGCTGCGGCTGCGGCACGCCGGGCGGCTGGACGAAGACGTCGATCCCCGCTGCGTCGGACGTGCCCACGAGGTGGATGGAGGTGATCGAGGCGTCGAGGGTGAAGGTGTGCGCCTGCTGCGGGCAGACCGCGCCCACGCAGACGCCCTTCTCGTCCACCGGCTGCGGCGGGTTGGCCGGGTCGCCCACGGCGTCGAAGGCGAGCACCAGGTCCTGGACGTCGTCGGCGGAGAGGAACAGGCCGTAGGGGGCGGCCTGGCCGCACGGGGACGGCGCGGACTCGGCGATGCTCCCGAGCAGGCCCAGGTCGACGCCGTCGCCGGTCAGGCCCAGCGCGATGAGGAGGATGCGGTCCTCGCGGAGCTGGTCGGCCACGCCGCCGGGCCGGCAGAGGTCGCTCCGGCCGGCCTCGGCCACCTGGGCGGCGGCGTCGTCCGAGGTGATCGGGACGCCCTCCGCGCCGGGGATCGGCAGGGTCTCGCCGTACTGCCGGCGCTCGGCGTCGGTGTCGCGGGCGGACAGCTCGTACTGGCCGTCGGTGAACAGCACCAGCGCCTGGCACGGGCGGGTCGACGCGGGGTCGCGGTGGTCGACCAGCTGCTGGCGGGCCGTGGTCAGCGCCGTCCAGTAGTCGGTCTCGAAGCCGTCGTCGCGGCCGGCGAAGTCCGCGACCGCGGCCGAGGCGTCGGGCAGGGAGCCCTCGGTCAGCGGCGACCAGTCCAGCGCCCCGCGGACCCCGGCGGAGAAGCCGCTGACGGCGAGGTCGACGGTCGCGCCGCTGCGGGCGGCGGTGTCGGCGAGGCGGGCCAGCAGCAGCTGCGCGGCGGCGACCCGGGTGTCGTCGGGGTCGGTGCGGCCGAGGCTGCCGCTCTCGTCCACGAGCAGCAGGACGTCGGCCTGCTGCTGGTCGGCGAGGCAGGCGCCGAGGTCCTGCAGCGCGGCGGTGCCCACGGGGGACGGCGCGGCGGCCGCCGGGACGGCGAGGCCGGTCAGCGCGAGGACGGCGCCGAGGCAGACCAGCAGGAGCGCGGTCGCGCGGCGGGGGAGTGCTGTGTTGATGGCTCGCAGGGTCACGCGAACACCTCGAGGCGGGAGAACCAGTCGGCGAACAGCCAGGCGTGCGCACCGGCGGCGAGCAGGGCGAGGACGACGGTGCCCAGCCGCAGCGCGCTCACCAGGCCGTCACGGCCGAGGTACCAGGCGGAGGCCCGGCGCCGCGTGTCGGCGAGCGTGGCGGCGATGAGCAGCGCGGCGGCGCCGAAGGTGGCGACCGCCCAGCCGAGGACGTGCCAGCCCCACCCGTCGAGGAACAGCAGCGGCACGGTCACCAGCGGGGCGAGCAGCGCCGCGGCCAGCAGGGCGACCGGCGGCGTCGCCCGCCCGGCCGGCGCCCCGGCGGGTGTCGGACCCCACGGTGAGCCGGTGCCCCCGAGCGGGCCCGGCGCGGGTGCGCCGGGGGACGGGAACCCACCGGGGGACGGGAACCCGCCCGTCGACGGGAACCCGCCGGGCGAGGGGAACCCGCCCGGTGCGGGCGCGTTGCCCGTGGGTCCGGACGGCCAGGCTCCCCAGGGGCCGGCTCCACCGGGGCCGGTCACGCGGCGCTCCCGCCGGTCGGCCGCGGGCCTGTGGGCACGCGAGGGACGAGCATCGGTTCCCCCCGTCGGTGGGCCCCACACCGGGGTGCGGGTCGGTCGAGTATCGGTATCGGCCCCGGCGGCGACGCCTGAAGTCGTCCGCGGCCGTGGTCTGTCCCGGTCAGCCCGGGAGGCCCACCGAGCGCAGGAGTCCCGCCCGGCCCTGGGTGAGGCCCTGGCCGATCGCGCGGACCTTCCACTGGCCCGAGCGGCGGTACACCTCGGTCACCAGCAGTCCGGGGGCGTCCGGCAGGTCCTCCACCGGGTAGGCGGCCAGCGGCTCGCCGGACGCGGTGCGCACGGTCGCGGTCAGGCCGGTCAGCGCCCGCGCGCCGGGACCGGGCACGTCCAGCGCGAGGACGACGCCGGCGACGTCGTCCGGGATGGCGCGCAGGTCGACGAGCACCTCGAAGCGCTCGCGGTCGCCGGTCGACGTCGGGTGCTGCCAGGTGACCTGGTGCGCCGGGCTCAGTGCCCGGCCGCGGTCGTCGCAGGCGACCGCGGTCAGGACGGCGGGCACGCCGGCACCGCGCCAGCCGAGCTCGACCCGCACCTGGGCGGCCGGCTGCTGCGATGCCGAGCGCAGCGGTGCGTTGGCGCCCCGCACCAGCGTGGTTGTCATGCGCGGCGTCCTCCTGTGCAGTGCCGGGCGCTCTCCGCGCCGGCCCCGGGGAGAGTAGGTCGGGAACCGGACGGTGTCGCTGATCCCGGACGCGCCGTGACCTTCTGGTGTCAGACGGTGAGGCAGGTGGGACGGAGGAGAGGCACGGGGCAGGAGAGGACCCGACCGTCCGTCCTCCCGCCCGTCGTCGACCTGCTGCTGTCTCCGGCCCGCTGAGGCAGCAGCAGGTCGACACCCGGCGCCTGCGCGCCCCGTCAGCGGCCGGTGCGTGCCGGACGGGGGAACGGGGTGGGTCGATCGGGTGACGTCTCGTCCCACCGGCGCGCCCGGGGCTCCCGCCGCGGACGGGGCGCCGTCATCCTCGGCGCCCACCGTCCCGGGAGGTCCCGTTGAGCTCCTCGCACCGCTGTCCCGCGCAGGTCTGCACCTGCCCGCCCGCGTCCCGCCCCGTCGCGACCGCCGTCGTGCGCCGCCGCCCGGGGTGGGGGAGCGGTCCCGCCGCGCCGTCGTCGCCGGCTTCGATGACGGATCGCTGACGAGACGTCACACCCGTCCCACGGGCGGGCACGACGTCGCAGGTGGGTGGCATGTTCTGGCTCCCGGGTCCTGACGGACCCCCGAGCGAGGAGACCCGCGTGCTGTGTGACACCTGCGCCGCCGAGACGCACCCCGGCCCGGTCTGCGCCCGCTGTGCCGCGCTGGCGCAGCTGACCCAGCCGGTGCTGCGGCTGGAGACCCGCCGCCGGCCCCCGGTCCCCCCGGCGCCGGCGCGCTGAGACGCCGCACCGGCTCCGCGGCGGTCCCGCGGAGCCGGTGCGACCCGCACTCACCCGACGCCGGCCGGCTCCGGCACCCGCGGCGGCGACACCGGGGCGCCCGGGTCCCCGCCGTCGGACTCGCGGATCCCGTACCGGGCGTAGAGCCGGCCCAGCGGCCCCGGCGCCCACCAGTTGGCCCGCCCCAGCAGCCGCATCGTCGCCGGCACCAGCAGGGTCCGGACGACGGTCGCGTCCAGCACGATCGCGATCGCCATCGCGACGCCGATCATCTTGATGAAGGTGATCCCCGAGGTGGAGAACGCCCCGATCACCACGAGCAGCAGCAGCGCCGCGCTGGTGATGATCCCGCCGGTGCGCTGCAGCCCGGTGGCGACGGCGGCGGTGTTGTCGCCGGTCAGGTCGTACTGCTCGCGGATCCGGGACATGAGGAAGACCTCGTAGTCCATCGACAGCCCGAACACGATGGCCAGCACCAGGATCGGCTGGGTCGCCTCGATGAACCCGGTCGGCGTGAAGCCCAGGACGCCGGACAGGTTGCTGTCCTGGAAGACCCACACCAGCGCGCCGAACGAGGCGCCCAGCGACAGCACGTTCACCAGCACCGCCTTGACCGGCAGCACCACCGACCCGAAGGCCAGGAACAGCAGCACGAACGTCGTCGAGACGACGATCAGCGCCATCCACGGCAGCAGCGACCCGAGGCTGTCCAGCAGGTCGGTCATCACCGCGCTCTCGCCGCCGACGAGCACCTCGCCACCCGGCGGGGCGGGCACGTCGCGGACGTCGGCGACCAGCGCGCGGGCGCCGGCGTCGACCGGGTCGCCGTCGTAGGCCACCGCCACCCGCGCGGTCGTCCCGGCCGCGCCGGTCACCGTCGCGCCGTCCACCTCCGGCAGCGCGGCGACGTCGGCCACGTAGGCCTCGAGCGCGGCGGCGCCGGCGGGGGAGTCGACCGGGTCGGGCAGGCCGACCACGGCGGTCACCGGGCCCGACGGCGCCGGTGGGAAGTCGCGGTCGATCGTCTCGGCCACCACCCGGCTCTCCGTGCCGGCGGGCAGCGCGCGGACGTCGATCGCGCCGAACTGCACCCGCAGGAACGGCAGCGCCAGCACCAGCAGCAGCCCGACGACGGCGACGGTCACCACCACCGGCCGGCGCATGACGCCGCGGGCGATGCGCTCCCACGCCCCGCGGCCGGGCGCTTCGTGCCGCGCCCGGCGGCGCCACGGCGCCGACAGCGCGTCCACCCGCGTCCCGAGCACCGCCAGCAGCGCGGGCAGCAGGGTCAGCGCGGCGAGCATCGCGACCAGCACCGCGCTCACCCCGCCGAAGCCCATCGAGCGGAGGAACACCTGCGGGAACACCACCAGCCCGGCCAGCGACAGCGCCACGGTGATCCCGGAGACGGCGACCGTGCGGCCCGCCGTCGCCATCGTGCGCGCCAGCGCGTCCTCGACGGTGGCCTGCCGGCGCACCTCCTCGCGGAACCGGCTGACGACGAACAGGCCGTAGTCGATGGCCAGCCCCAGGCCGAGGATCGTCACGATGTTGACCGCGAACACCGACACCTCGGTGAACAGGCTGACCACCCGCAGCGCGGTGAACGCCCCGAGGATCGCGGTGACGCCGATGGCCAGCGGCAGGCTCGCGGCGGCCAGGCTGCCGAACACGACGACGAGCAGCACCGCCAGCACCGGCAGCGAGATCGCCTCGGCGCGGGCGATGTCGGCGCTGACCCGCTCGTTGATGTCGCGCTCCACCGTGGTGGCGCCGCCGATCGACGTCTCCAGGCCGGGCGCGGACAGCCGGTCCTCGACCACGTCGACGGCCGCGGTGCGCGCGTCGGCGTCCCCGGCCAGTTGCAGCACGGCGTAGGTGGAGCGGCGGTCCTCGCTCACCAGCGGCGCGGCGCCGGTGTCGAACCAGGTCGTGGCCCGCTCGACCACGCCGTCGGGGAGCCCGGTCAGGGACGTGGCGACCGCGTCCCGGAAGGCGGGGTCGTCGACGGTCAGGTCGTCGCTGCGGTACAGGACGACGACGTCGGAGGCGTCGCGGCCGAGCTCGCGGACCGCCAGCGCGGCGGCCCGGGCGCTCTCGCTGCCCGGGTCCTCGAAGCCGCCGCCGGTCAGCCGGCCGAAGACGCCCGTGCCCCACACGCCCGCGACGACGACGGCGACGGCGCTGAGCGCCAGCACCCACCGTCGCCGTCGGTACACCACTCGTCCGAGGGCCTCGAACACGGCAGCCCCTCCCTCTCCCGGTAGGCTGGGTGAACACTGTTAGCGAACGGCGATAACTCTGCATACACCGTTCACTGACGTCAACCCCGGGAGGTGGTCGGCCGTGGCGGAGCCGGGAGGCAGGCGCGAGCGGCTGCGCGCCGAGACGCTGCGTGACATCCGGAGCGCGGCCCGCCGCGTGCTGGTCGAGCACGGGCCCGACGGGCTGGCGCTGCGGGCGATCGCGCGCGAGGTCGGGCTCACCGCGCCCGCGCTGTACCGCTACTACGCCAGCCGCGAGGAGCTCGTCGAGCAGGTGGTGGCCGACCTCTACGACGAGCTGTGCGACCACCTCGAGGCCGCGCGCGACGCCGTCGCCCCGCCCCGGCCCGGCGCGCAGCTGCTGGTCACCTCACGCGCCTTCCGTGCGTGGGCGGTCGGCCACCCGCCCGAGTTCGGGCTGCTCTTCGGCTCCGCGGCCGACGGCGTCGTCCCCGACGAGACCGGCGACGGGCCGGCCGCGGTCGCCGGCCGCCGCTTCGGGGGGATCTTCGCCGCCCTCCTGGCGGCCGTGTACCTCCAGCGGCCGTTCCCGGTCCCGGCCGACGCCGACCTCGAGCCCGACTTCCGGGACCAGCTGCGCACCTGGTGTGCCACGTTCCCGGTCGAGCTCCCGCTGGGCGTGATGGCGGTCTTCCTCTCCTGCTGGGTGCGCCTGTACGGACTGGTCTGCATGGAGGTCTTCGGGCACCTGAGGTTCGCCCTGGTCGACGCCGCGCCGCTGTTCGAGGCGGAGATGCGGGCGATCGGGGAGCAGCTGGGCATCTCGGCCGACTGGGTGCCGCCGGGGACGTGACGTGCCTCACTGCTAGCAATCCGCTTGCTGTTGTTAGCAGTGTCCGGTGACGGGGCAGGAAGAGGGCGTCAGGCCGTCCCCGATCACTGGAGTCCCCGCCGTGACCGACAACGACAACGCCAAGATCGTCAACCAGCTCCGCGCGCTCGTCCTGCTCAGCCAGACCGAGGAGCAGATCGCCCGCACCCGGGTGCTGCAGGCCCGGACCGACGCCGTCCGCCGCGAGCTGACCCAGAACGCCGACAACGCCGCCGAGCGGACCCGCCTGATCACCGCCGAGCTGCGCGAGCTCGGTGGCGTGCCGGACGTCGTGACCCCGAGCCTCGGCCGGCTGGGCGCCGTCCTCAAGGCCACCTTCGAGCAGGCCGCGCCCATCGAGGAGGCGCTGCTGCAGGACCTCGTGCTCGAGCACCAGCTGCTCGACCGCGCCCTGTACCTCAAGGTGCTCGGCCAGAAGGCCGGCCTCGAGAAGGTCGTGCGGCTCGCCGAGGGCCTGGTCACCGCCCACGAGGCGACCGTCGACTGGCTGCGCGTCGTGCTGGCCGAGGAGGCGCTGGGCGGGCCCGCCGCGCTGCGGCCCACGCCCTTCCAGCAGGTCGCCGGCGCCGCGAGCCGCGCCGTCGTCGCCCCGTACCGCTTCGTCGCCAGCCGGGTGAACGAGGCCCTGGACACCGCCGAGCAGCGGCGGCAGAAGGTCGGCGAGGAGATCGGGCAGGCCGCCAGCAAGGCCAGCGGCTTCGCGGGCGCCGTCCGCGAGACCCTGGGGGCCGGCCGGAGCGCCGCGCTGCGCCGGGCCGAGCGGGTCGCCGACCGCGAGGGCAACCGCGAGGCCGCCGACGCCGCCCGGGCCGCCCGCGAGGAGCTCGGCGACGTCTCCGCCGACGAGCTGCCCGTCAAGGGCTTCGACTCGCTGTCGACCCCGGACGCCGCCGAGGCCGCCAAGGCCCTGCGCGACCCGCGCCAGATCAACGTGCTCATCCGGTACGAGGAGACGCACAAGAACCGGTCGGACGTGATCAGCGCCGCGCAGGTGGCGCTGGCCGCGGTGGCCAAGGAGGCCGTGGGCGTCGAGGACGAGTGACGCCGGGCTGACACGCTCCGGAGGGCCCGCACCCACCCTGGGTGCGGGCCCTCCGCTGACCGGGGGAGATCCGCGTCGCAGCCGGTCGCGACCGTCCGGTTCCTCGGGGAAGGTGGGGGCATGCAGATCACTCCCGAGGCCCTGGAGCAGGAGTTCTCGCTCCAGACGGCCGCCACCCGCCTCGACTTCCTCAGCCGGCGGGACTCCGGGGCGACGACTCTCAACACCGTCCGTGACCGGAACGACGACGACTGGGCCTCGCTGCTGAGCGAGCAGACCTCTCTCGACGTGCCGGAGTCCCTGGAGATCCTCGCGCTCGGCGAGGTCATCGCCCGCAAGGCCCACGACAGCCAGCTGATCGGCTTCCGCGCCGCGCTGCGCGGCGGGGCGAGCTGGGAGCAGATCGCCGCGGCACTGGGCGTCACCCCGGACCAGGCCTGGGAGGCCTACCACCGGGCCATCGAGCGCCAGGAGCGCAGCGCCGACCTCGCGCCCGACGAGGCCGCCTCCGCCCGCGAGCTCGCCGGCGGACGCCCCGGCGCCTGATCGACCGCCGCGAGGGCCCGGCCGCCGCGGCGGCCGGGCCCTCGGCGTGTCAGCGGACCTCGACGCCCCGCCAGAAGGCCACCCGGCCGGTGATCTCCCTCGCCGCGTCCTCCGGCTCGGGGTAGTACCAGGCCGCGTCGGGGTTGGTCCGCCCGTCGACCTCGAGGGAGAAGTAGGAGGCCCGGCCCTTCCACGGGCAGGTGGTGTGCGTCGCCGACGGGCGCAGCACGTCCTCGCGCACCGACTCGCGCGGGAAGTAGGCGTTGCCCTCGACGACGACGACGTCGTCGGACTCCGCGACGACGGTCCCGTTCCACGTGGCTGTGGTCATGCCGCGATCGTGCCGCCCGCCGCCGCGTCCCGCAGGCGTACCGGCGGGCCGGCTGGGCATGTGTGGGGAGAGAGGGCGCAGCACACGCCGCCCCGTCCGTCCTGCACGAGGAGCCCGCCCATGTCCCAGGCCGCCCGTCCGCCCGACCCCGACGACGCGCGGCGGGGCATGCAGCCGCGGCCCAAGCGCGGCCGGGCGATGTTCTTCGGGACCTTCCTCGGCCTGATCGTGCTGGTGTTCGCCTTCATCCTGCTGGTCAGCCAGTGCGGCACCGGGGACGACGACGAGGTGTACGAGGACGACCCGTCCGGCGCCCCCGCGAGCGTCAGCGTCGTGCTCGAGGACCCCGTCCCTGCCCCGGTCGCGACCTGACCCGCGCGGGGGATGCCGCGGCGCGTCCTCCTGACCAGCGCGTTCGCCGTGTGTGAGGGTGCCCGTCGGACCGCGTGCCACCCCGGCGCCGGTCGGAGCACCGAGGAGCACGTGATGACGAACCCGGGACAGCCCGGCACCCCGCCGCCGGCAGGGGGCCCGCAGCCCGGCCGGCCCGTCCCGCCGCAGGGCGCCCCGCAGCCGGGGGGTTGGCAGCCGCCCGCCGGCGGTCCGCCGCAGCCCGGCGCGTGGGGGCAGCCCCAGACCGGCCAGCCGCCGTACGGCCAGCCCGGCCAGCCGCCGTTCGCTCAGGCCCAGCCCGGTCAGCCCGCGTTCGGCCAGCCCGGCGTCCCGGGGCAGTTCGGTCCCGGCCGGCCCGGTCAGCCGGGTCCCTCCGGCGGCCCGGCGCCGGCCGGGAAGCCGGGCAAGGGCAGGAGGATCGGCAGCGTCGTCGCCGCGGTCGCCGTCGCGGGCGGCATCGCCGCGTTCCGCTTCGTCGACTTCGGCGCCCCCGAGGTCGGCGACTGCGTCCAGTCCACCGGCTCGTCGGAGGTCGACGTCGTCGACTGCGACGACCCGGCGGCCGAGCTCCGGGTGGTCGGCGTCGAGGAGGAGGAGCAGACGGAGAGCGAGTACCTCGCCGACCCCGACACCTGCATCGACTTCGCCTCGGCCACCGAGGCGCTCTGGTACGGCAACACCGGCGACGAGGGCACGGTCTACTGCCTCGAGCCCGTCGCCTGATCCGAGCTCCCCACGCGAGCGCCCCGCCGGCCCGGCCGGCGGGGCGCTCGTGCGTTCTCAGCGCTCGAGCAGCGCGAACGTCGCGACGGCGTGCGCCAGCGCCCTGCCCTCCTGCTCGACGTCGGCCTCGCAGATGGTCAGGTGCTCGCCGCGCGTGCGCACCCGGCCGCGGACCTCGAGCGGGCCGGGCCTGCCCGGGCGCAGGTAGGTGACGGTGAGCTGACTGGTCGCGGGCACCTCGCCGTCGCCGGTGGTGCTGCGCACCGCCTGGCCCATCACCGTGTCCACCAGCGTCGCGACGACGCCGCCGTGCAGCGTGCCCGCCGGGTTCAGGTGCTCGTCGCGGACCTCGAACGCCAGCGTCGCGGCGCCGTCGCCGGCGTCCTCCACCGTCGCACCGAGCCGTCCGGCGAACCCGCCGGGGGTCCCGTCGTCTGCCATGGGGCGCGCGGTACCCGCTCACCGGGCAGCCACGCCCGCGGAGCCCCACGGTCGGCGGGGCCGCGGCTAGGGTCCGCCGCCGTGGCAGCGCGGCGGAGGACCTGGATCTGGCTGGCGGCGGCGGTCGTGGTGGTGGCGCTGGCCGCCGTCACGCTCGTCTGGTTCCAGCCGCAGAAGCTCTTCTACGACGACCGGGTGGACGAGAGCCTGCCGTCGGCGGCCGCGGCGGAGACCCCGGGGACCGGCGGCGGGGCAGCGGTCGTCACCGTGGCGCCGCCCGGGCCGGTCGACCTCGCCACCGGCACGTTCGTCTCCCGCGAGCACGAGACCGTCGGCACCGCGCGGGTGGTGCGGCTCCCCGACGGGCAGGTCGTCGTCCGGCTGGAGGGCTTCGAGACCTCCAACGGCCCGGCGCTGTACGTGTACCTGTCGCAGAACCCGGCCACCGGCGAGGAGGCCGCCTTCGACGCGGAGTTCGTCGACCTCGGGCCGCTCAAGGGCAACGTCGGCGACCAGAACTACGCCGTGCCCGCGGGGGTCGACGCGACCGGCTGGACGAGCGTCGTCATCTGGTGCGACCGGTTCGACGCCGCGTTCGGCGCCGCCGACCTGGCACCGGCGACGGCGGTCTGAGCGCGGGTCAGGCCGGCTCGCGGCGCATCGGCACGTGCGGGATGCCGTCCTCGACGTAGCCGGGCCCGCTGAGCCGGAAGCCGAAGCGCTCGTACCAGCCCTGCAGGTGCGCCTGCGCGCCCAGCGTGATCGGGGCGCCCGCGCACAGCTCGATCCCGGCCTCGATCAGCCGCGCGGCCAGTCCCCGCCCGCGCGCGGAGGCGGCGGTGGCGACCCGGCCGATCGCCCGGCTCGCGCCGTCGTCGAGGACGCGGATCGTGGCCAGCACCTCGCCGTCCTCCTCGAACCACAGGTGGCGCGTGGCCGGCTCGGTGTCCCGGCCGTCGAGCTCGGGGTACGGGCACTCCTGCTCGACGACGAAGACGTCGACCCGCAACCGGCAGAGGGCGTACACCTCGAACGGGGTGAGCTCGGCGAAGGGTGCGGTGCGGAGGATCGGCTGCGAGTCGGGCACCCTCCCGTTGTAGCCGACGTCAGTTGCGGGTGCGGTAGCGGCGCATCGTCAGCGGGCCGAGGACGGCCACCAGCACGGCCGCCCACACCAGCACGAGGACGACGTCGGAGCCGGCGACCTCGCCGTGCACCAGCCCGCGCACCGCGCTGACCAGGTGGCTGACCGGGTTGACCTCGACGACGGCCTGCAGCCAGCCGGGCATCGTGGCGGGGTCGACGAAGATGTTGCTGCCGAACGTCAGCGGCGTGATGACCAGCATGCTCCAGCCCATGACCGCGTTCGGCGTGCGCACGACCAGCGCCAGGTAGGTCCAGATCCAGCCGAGCGCGAAGGCGAAGACCAGCAGCAGCGCCACGGCCGCCAGCACCCCGCCCGGCCCGCCCTGCGGCCGGAACCCGAGCGCGAGGCCCAGGCCGACGACCACCGCCGAGGCCAGGGTGAACCGGACGACGTCGCCGAGCAGCGCGCCGACCAGCGCGCTGGGCCGCCAGACCGGCAGCGAGCGGATGCGGTCGAAGACGCCCTTCTCGATGTCGGTGTTGAGCGCCACCCCGGTGTACATCGTGATCATGAGGATGCTCTGCACGAGGATCCCGGGCAGGAAGAACTGCAGGTAGCGGTCGACCGAGCCGGCCAGGGCGCCGCCGAACAGGTACGTGAAGATCAGCGTGAGCATCACCGGGAAGACGGTGACGTCGAACAGCTGCTCCGGGACGTACTTGATCCGCAGCAGGGTGCGCCGGCCGAAGGTCGCCGACGCCGCCAGCGGGCCCTGCGGCCGCGGGCGCTCCGCGGAGCCGAGGGCGGCGAGGACCGCGT
Organism: Geodermatophilus sp. SYSU D00867; assembly: GCF_054050315.1. Lineage (NCBI taxonomy): Bacteria > Bacillati > Actinomycetota > Actinomycetes > Geodermatophilales > Geodermatophilaceae > Geodermatophilus > Geodermatophilus sp. SYSU D00867. The sequence continues at coordinate 164,673 of NZ_JBJGZC010000002.1, forward strand.
CGGTGTCCGGGGCCGTGACCTCGGCGGAGGCGGTCGCGGCCGACGGGCTGTCGAGGGTGGTCATCGCGGGTCCTCCGGGTCGGGGGCGGACGGAGCGGCGGTCTCGGCGGGCCGGCCGGTGAGGGCGAGGAAGACCTCGTCGAGGCTCGGCTGCCCGAGGGCGAACTGGGCCAGCGGGATGCCGGCCGCCTCCAGCTCGGTGAGCGCCCGGGCGGCCGGCCCGGCGTCGGGCACGGCGGCGGTGAGGGCCGCCGGGTCGCCGTCCTCGGTCACCGGCACGGCCAGCACCCGCTCGAGCAGCTCGCGGGCCGCGCCCCGGCGGGCCGGGTCGCCGACCCGCACGTGCAGCGTGCCCGACCCCACCGACGCTTTCAGCTCACCCGGCGTGCCCTCGGCGATGACGCGGCCGGCGTCGATGACGGAGATGCGGTCGGCGAGCTGGTCGGCCTCGTCGAGGTACTGGGTGGTCAGCAGCACCGTCGTCCCGCCGCGGACCAGTGCCCGCACGACGTCCCACACCTGGTTGCGGCTGCGCGGGTCCAGGCCGGTGGTCGGCTCGTCGAGGAAGATCAGGTCCGGCCGGACGACGATGCTCGCGGCGATGTCGATCCGCCGCCGCATGCCGCCGGAGTAGTTCTTCACCTGCTTGCCCGCGGCCTCGGTGAGGCCGAACGCCGACAGCAGCTGGTCGGTGCGCTGGCGGGCGGCGGCCCGCGAGTAGCCGAGCAGCCGGGCGAGCAGCAGCAGGTTCTCCGCGCCGCTGAGCACCTCGTCCAGGGAGGCGAACTGGCCGGTCAGGCTCACCCGCCCGCGGACGGCGTCGGCGTCGGTGACGACGTCGTGGCCGAACACCCGGGCGGTGCCGCCGTCGGGCGGGAGCAGGGTGGCCAGCATGCGGATCGTCGTCGTCTTGCCGGCCCCGTTGGGGCCGAGGAAGCCGTGCACGCCGCCCCGCGGGATCAGCAGGTCGACCCCGGCGACCGCCGTCGTGGTGCCGAAGCGCTTGACCAGGCCCACGGCCTCGATCGCCGGGACACCGTCGCTCCCGGGCGCCCGCCCACCGACCGGCGCCGCATCACCGACGTACGCGGTCACGTGCCCCACCCCCTGCTCCCGAGTCGGGTGCCCGCACGGTCCCGCGCGGGTCTGACGCTTCCGACCGGGGAGGGAGGAGGGACTCATCGGTCCCCCTGCCCGTCAGCGCATCTGGTTAGGTGTGCCTACCCTGGCTGTCGACCCCAGCCGTGCACGTCTTCCTGGAGGACCCGTGACCACGCCCGGGCGGGCCACCGCCGCCGTCCTGACCGCCGTCTGCCTGTCCGGCGCGCTGGCCGCCTGCGGGAGCGCCGGGGCGTCGGACGCGGAGACGCTCACGGTGTACAGCGCCCAGCACGAGAGCCTGGTGCGCACGATGCTCGAGGGCTTCACCGAGGAGACGGGCATCGAGGTGGAGTTCCGCGACGGCAACGACGCGGAGCTGGCCAACCAGATCGTGCAGGAGGGCGACGCCTCGCCCGCCGACGTCTTCCTCACCGAGAACAGCCCGTCGATCGCCGTCCTCGACCGCGAGGGCCTGCTCGCGCCGCTCGAGCAGGGGACCCTGGACCAGGTCGGTGCGCAGTTCCGCCCGTCGTCGGGGACCTGGACCGGCTTCGCCGCCCGCTCGACGGTGCTGGTGTACGACCCCACCGCGCTGCCGGAGGACCAGCTGCCGGAGTCGATCCTGGACCTGGCCGACCCGGCGTGGGAGGGCCGCATCGGCATCGCGGCCGGGGGTGCGGACTTCCAGGCGATCGTCGCCGCGGTGCTGGCGCTGCGCGGCGAGGACGCCACCCGGGCGTGGCTGGAGGGGCTCGAGCGCAACGCCGGCGTCTACCAGAGCAACACCGCCGTGATGGTGGCCGCCGACGAGGGCGAGATCGACGCCGGCGTCATGTACCACTACTACTGGTACCGCGACCAGGCCGAGGGCGGTCTGAAGGGTGACGACGCCCGGCTGCACCTCTTCGGGAACCAGGACCCGGGCGCCTTCCTCAGCGTCTCCGGGGCCGGCGTCCTCGCCTCGTCGGACCAGCCCGACGACGCCCAGCGGCTGGTCGCCTGGCTGACCGGCCGGGAGGCGCAGGAGCGGCTGGCCGAGAGCACCGCCCTGGAGTACGCGGTCGGCACCGGGGTCGCCTCCGCCGAGGCGCTGCCGCCGCTGGACACCCTCGGCGCGCCGGCGGTCGACCCCGGCTCGCTGGACCAGGAGCGGGTCACCGAGCTCATGCAGGAGGTGGGCCTGCTCTGAGCGCCTCCCCGGTCCCCGCCCGTCCGCGCCCCGCGGCGCCCGCCCCGCCGGCGTCGCGGGGCCGGCGCGCGTCCCGGGCCCGGCGCGCGCCGGTGACGGTGGCGCTGGCCGTGGCCGTGGCGGCGCTCGCGCTGCTGCCCCTCGTGCACATCGCGGTCGCCGTCGCCGAGGTCGGGTGGGGCGGCGTGGCGGAGCTGGTCCTCCGGCCGCGGGTCGCCGAGCTGCTGGGCAACACCGTCCGGCTGGTCGCCGGCTCGGTCGCGGTGTGCGTCGTGCTCGGCGTGGGCGCGGCCTGGCTGGTCGAGCGCACCGCGCTGCCCGGCCGCCGGGTGTGGCACGTGCTGATGGTCGCGCCGCTGGCCCTGCCCGCGTTCGTCACCGGCTCGGCGTGGATCTCCCTGCTACCCGGGCTGGACACGTACGGCGGCGCGCTGCTGGTCGTCTCACTGGCCTACTTCCCGTTCGTGTACCTGCCCGCGGTCGCCGCCCTCCGCGGCACCGACCCGGCGCTCGAGGAGACCGCGCGGGGCCTGGGCCTGTCGGGCTGGGCGGTGTTCCGGCGGGTGCAGCTGCCCCAGCTGCGGGTGGCGGTGCTCGGCGGGGCGCTGCTGGTCGCCCTGCACGTGCTGGCCGAGTTCGGCGCCCTGGCGATGCTGCGCTACCCGACCTTCACGACGGCGGTCTACGACCAGTACCGCGCCACCTTCAACGGGCCGGCCGCCACCATGCTCGCGGGCGTCCTCGTGCTGCTGTGCCTGGTGCTGCTGGTGGCCGAGATCCGGCTGCGCGGCGCCCGCGGCTACGCCCGCACCGGGGCCGGCGCCGCCCGCCGGCCGCGCCCGGTCCGGCTCGGGCTGCTCACCGGGCCGGTGCTGCTGGCCCTCGCAGCGCTGGTGGGCCTCTCGCTGGTCGTCCCGGTCGCCGCGCTCGCGTCCTGGTTCCTCACCGGCGCCTCGGCGCGGGTCGACTGGGCGGCCCTGGCCACCACCACCGGGACGACGCTCGCGCTGGCCGCCGCGGCCGCGGCCGTCACCACCGCACTGGCCCTGTCGACCGGCTGGCTCGCCGTGCGCCGCCGCGGGCCGCTCGCCACCGTGCTCGAGCGCACCACCTACCTGGGCAGCGCCGTGCCGGCGATCGTCGTCGCGCTGGCGCTGGTCACGGTGAGCATCCGGGTGGTGCCGGCGCTCTACCAGACCGTCCCGGTGCTGCTGGCCGCCTACGCGATCCTCTTCCTGCCCCGGGCGATCGTCACGGTGCGCGCGGCGGTGGAGCAGTCGCCGCCGGTGCACGACGACGTCGCGGCCTCCCTCGGCGCCTCCGCACCGGCCCGGCTCTGGCGCGTGACCCTCCCGCTGCTGGCCCCGGGGATCGGCGCGGGTGCGGCGCTGGTGTTCCTCGCGGTGGTCACCGAGCTCACCGCCACCCTGCTGCTCGCCCCCACCGGCACCCGGACCCTCGCGACGGCGTTCTGGTCGGCCAGCAGCGCCCTGGAGTACGGCGCCGCCGCTCCCTACGCCGTCGTCATGGTCCTGCTCTCGGCACCGGCCACGGTGCTGCTCTCCCGAGACGTCCGACGAGGTCTGACCACATGAGCGCGCTGACCGTCACCGGCCTGGCGAAGTCCTACGGCCGCACCCCCGTGCTCACCGGGGTGGACCTGCACGTCCCCACCGGGACGACGACCGCACTGCTGGGTCCCTCCGGCTGCGGGAAGACGACGCTGCTGCGCATCGTCGCCGGCTTCGACGACCCCGACGCCGGGACCGTCGAGCTGGGCGGCCGGGTGGTGTCCGGGGCGGGCCGCACGGTGCCCGCCCGCCGGCGCGGCATCGGGTTCGTGCCCCAGGAGGGCGGGCTGTTCCCGCACCTGAGCGTGGCGGGCAACGTCGCCTTCGGCCTGCCCCGCCGGCTGCGCCGCGACCGGGTGCGGATCGCCGGGCTGCTCGCCCTCGTCGGCCTCGACGCCGCGCTCGCCGGCCGCGCGCCGCACCAGCTCTCCGGCGGCCAGCAGCAGCGGGTGGCGCTGGCCCGGGCCCTGGCGCCCGAGCCGTCGCTGGTCCTGCTCGACGAGCCGTTCTCGTCCCTCGACGCCGCGCTGCGGGAGGACACCCGGCGGGCCGTCGTCGAGGCGCTGCGGGCCACCGGCGCGACCGCCGTGCTGGTCACGCACGACCAGGCGGAGGCGCTGTCGACCGCCGACCAGGTGGCGGTCCTGCGCGGCGGGACGCTCGCCCAGCTGGCCGATCCGCGCACGCTCTACCGCGACCCGCGCGACCTGGACGTGGCCGCCTTCGTCGGCGAGGCCGTGGTGCTCGACGGCGTCGCCGCGGGGGGCCGGGTGGCCTCCGAGCTGGGCGAGCTGGTGCTGGCCCGGCCCTGCCCGGACGGCCCGGTCCGGGTGCTGCTCCGCCCCGAGCAGCTGCGGCTGACGACCGGTCCCGGCGCCCGGGTGCGCGACGTCGACTTCTACGGGCACGACGCGCGCGTCGAGCTGGAGCTGCCGTCGGGCCGGCGGGTGAGCGCGCGCACCGAGGGCGCGGACCTGCCGCTGCGCGGCGCGGAGGTCACCGTCACCGTGCAGGGGACGGCGGTGCCGTTCCCGGTGCCTCCGGTCGCGCCGCCGCCGGTCCCGCGGGCCCCGGCCGCTGCCTGACCCTGGGCGCCGGCTGTGGGTTAGGTGTGCCTAAGCTCACTGCGTGGACCTGTTCCTCTTCACCGTGGACGCCGCCTGGGGACGCGACGTCGTCGCGGCCGGTGCGGCCGGGCTCGTCGTCGACTGGGAGCGCCGCGGGAAGCACCGCCGGCAGGCAGGCGAGGGCACCCAGATCAACGCCGACACCCTCGCGGACCTCGAGCGCGTGCGCGCGGCGACCGACGGGCGGGTGCTGTGCCGGATCAACGCCGCGGGTCCGTGGACGGCGCGCGAGGTGGCCGACGCGGTGGCGGCAGGCGCCGACGAGGTCCTGCTGCCCATGGTCCGCACGCCCGAGGAGGTCGACCGCACGCTGGACGTGGTAGCCGGCCGCTGCGGGCTGGGCATCCTGGTCGAGACGCAGGACGCCGTCGACCGGGTCGCCGAGCTGGCCCGGCGGCCCCTGTCGCGGGTCTACGTCGGACTGAACGACCTGCGCATCGACCGGCGGTCGCGGGAGCTGTTCCGGCCGCTGGTCGACGGCACCGTCGAGGCCGTGCGCGCCGCCGTCCCGGTGCCCTTCGGCGTCGGCGGGCTGACCCTGCCCGGCAGGGGCTTCCCGGTCCCCGGGGACCTGCTGGCCGCCGAACTCGTGCGGCTGGGCACCGGCTTCACCTTCCTGCGCCGCTCGTTCACCGCGGACATGGCCGGGCGCGACCCGTTCGTGGAGGTGCCGCGCCTGCTCGCCTCCCTGGCCGACCTCACCCGTGCCGACGCGCCGACCGCAGCCGACCGGCGGAACGCCTTCGTGGCCGCCGTGGAGGCTGCCGCCGCGCCCGTGCCCGTCCCCGCGTGAACGGCCGGGCGCTGGTCACCGGCGCCGGCGGCTTCGTCGGCCGGCACCTGGTGGCGCGGCTGCGCGCCGACGGCTGGGACGTCACCGGGCTGACCCGCGCCCACGTCGACCTCGGCGACCCCGCCGCCGCCGCTGCCGCGGTCCGTGCCGCCGCCCCCGACGTCGTCTTCTCCCTGGCCGCCGGGCGGGCGAAGGCGACCCCGGCCGAGCGCGCCGCCACGGTCGCGGTGAACACGAGCCCGTGGCTGGTCGACGCCCTGCCCGACCACTGCCGCGCCGTCGTGCGGCTCGGCTCGTCGACCGAGTACGCGGCCGCACCGGTGCCGCTGGCCGAGGACGCCCCGCTGCGGCCGCGCGGCTTCTTCGGCGCCACCAAGGCGGCCGGGTCGCTGCTGCTGCAGGCGGCCGCCGCCGAGCGCGGCGTGCGGGCGGCGGTGCTGCGCGCCTTCCAGGTCTACGGGCCCGGCGACCACCCGACCCGGCTGGTGCCGGTGGTGCTCGCCGCCGCGCGCACCGGCGCGACCGTGCCGCTGCCGGCCGGGGTCAGCCGCCGCGACTGGGTGTGGGTGGGCGACGTCGTCGACGCCTGCCTGCGGGCCGCGCTGGCCGACGACCTCCCTCCGGGCACCGTGGTCAACGTCGGCACCGGCGTGCAGACCGACGTCGCGGAGCTGGTCGCGACCGCCGAGCGGGTCACCGGCCGGCAGATCGCCACCGCCCCGGGCGCCCACCCCGGCCGGCACTGGGACGCCGCCGACTGGGTGTGCGACCCGCGCGCCGCCCGCACGCTCCTCGGCTGGACCGCGACGGTCGACCTCGCCGACGGGCTGGCGCGCACGTGGGCGGCGCCGTGAGCGGTCCCCGCGTCGCCGTCGTCGTCCCGGTGTACGGCAACGAGGCGACGCTGCGGCCGCTGGCGGAGCGGCTGGCCGCGGCGCTGGCCGGGCGGGACTGGCGGCTGCGCCTGGTGGTCGACGCCTCGCCCGACGGCAGTCTGGCGGTCGCGCGCGAGCTGGCGGCCGACCCGCGGGTGGCGGTCACCGCGCTCGAGGTCAACGTCGGCCAGCACCGGGCGCTGGCCGCGGGGCTGGCCGACGAGGAGGCCGACGTGTGGGTGTGCCTCGACGCCGACCTGCAGGACCCGCCGGAGGCGGTGCCGGTCCTGCTCGACCGGCTGGCCCGGGGTGACGTCGGCGCGGTGTTCGCCGGCCGCCGCGGGCGGTACGAGTCCCCGGTGCGCCGGGTGACCGGCGAGCTGCACCGGCGGGTCGCCGCCCGGCTCACCGGCCTGCCGCCCGACGCCGGCGCGTTCCTCGCGCTCGGACCGGCGGTGCGCGGCGCCGTCGTCGCGACCGTGCCGGCCGGGGACGCGCCCAGCGTCGTGCTCGCCGCCGGCCTGGCCGGCGCCCCGCTGACCAGCGTGCCGGTCGCCCGGGACCGTCGGCCGGTGGGGACCTCGGCGTGGACCGCACGCGCGCGGCTGCGGCAGTCGCTGCGGTCGCTGGCCTGGGCCGCCTCGCGCGGGGTCAGCGCTCCCAGAGCTGGACGACGAGGTCGGTCTTCGCCGCCGGGAAGTCCTCGGTCCGGGTCAGCGACAGCCCGGCGTCGCTGAGGACCGCGTCGTCGTCGGTGGGCACCGGTTCGCCGTCGATCAGCCGCCGGACCAGCCATACGCGGTCGGCGCCGGCGGGGGCGTCGTCGGGCGGCAGGACGACGTCGGGGCGCAGCCGCGGGCCCGTCGTGCGCACGAAGTGGTCGAGCCCGAGCGCCGCGCGCTGGTCGGCGGCCACCACCGGCTCACCGGCCCGCTGCTCGCGCAGCAGGAACGCGACGACGTCGTCCGACCGCTCCCGCGGCTCCCGCGTGGCGAGCGGCGTGCTCGCCACCAGCGACAGGCCGACCAGGACCGCGGCCACCGGCGTCCGCGCGCCCCGGGGGAGGGCGGTGACCCCGGCGGCGGCGAGCACGCCGAGCCCGACCAGCCCGGCCAGCAGGTAGCGGGGCAGGTAGACCGGCCGGACCGTCTCGGCGGCCAGCAGGAGCAGCAGCGGCACCAGCACCCAGCAGACGCCGACCACCCGCAGCCCCGCGCCGCGCAGCGCGCCGACCACGGCCAGCCCGACGGTGAGGTAGAGAAGCGGCGTGCGCCCGCCGGCCCACGCCTCGACGGCCAGGTCCGCCAGGGTGCCGCCGGTGTCGCGCAGGTGCTCGGCGTTGCGCGCGCCGGTGCCGTTGAGCAGGTTGACGCCGACCAGGCCGGCGACCGGCAGGGCGGCGAGGGTCCCGACGACGGCGACCCGGACGGCCGCCCGCCCGCGGAGCAGCAGCGCCGCGACGACGAACGCCGCCAGCACCGTGACCGCGTACCAGTGCGCGAGGCCCATGCCGGCGCCGGCGAGGCCGACCAGCAGCAGCCCGCGCCCGGTCTGCAGCCAGCGGGTCAGGCCCAGCAGCGCCCCGCCGGTGGCGAGGACGGCCAGCCCGTAGCTGCGCGCCTCCACGGCCTGCTCGAGCAGCAGCGGCGCGGTGGCGGGCACCAGGCCGGCCAGCACGCCGGCCGCCCGGCCGGCCAGCCGGGTGACCGCCCGGGTCACCAGCGCCAGCCCGCCGGCGGTGGCCAGCACGGAGAGCACCCGCAGCGACGTGTCGCCGCCCGCCCCGGGCAGCGACACCCAGGCGTGCACGACGAGGTAGTAGGGCGCGTTGTAGGAGGGCGGGACGTCGGCGAGGTAGCTGGTCACGCCCTCGCCGGTGACGATCGCGCGCAGGATGTCGGCCAGCGGGCGGCGGGCGACCTGGGCGGTGAACGCCTCGTCGAACCAGAGCCCGTGCCCGGGGGCCAGCAGCACGGCGCACAGCAGAGCGAGGACCGCCGGTGGGAGCAGCTCGACGGGGGACCAGCGGAGGGGGCCGCCGGCCGGTCGCGGCGGGGCACCCGTCGTCACCGCCGTCTGCACGGGACACCAGCCTAGGGGAGCGGCACCGCCGGACCGTCGGTGCCGCGGAGCAGGATGCGGGGGTGTCCCCGGCTGGCTCCGACCCGACGCCCGGTCCCGGGCCCGCGCCCGCGCCGTCGTCCGAGGCGGTGGCAGCCCGCTTCCGGCGGCAGGGCCGGCGCGACACCGCTCCCGAGCTGGCGGTGCGGCGGCGGCTGCACGCCCGCGGCGTCCGCTACCGCGTCGACGTCCGGCCCCGGCCCCGTCCAGAGGCTCGCCCCGAGCCTGCGAGGGGTGAGGGGGACGGGGTCCTTACCGGGTGCTTCTGGCACGGGTGCCCGGAGTGCGGGCACCTGCCGAGGGCCAACCGCGACTGGTGGGCGGCGAAGCTCGCTGGCAACGTCGCGCGCGACCGTCGCGCCGACGCCGTCCTCACCGGGCTCGGCTGGCGGGTGCTGCGGTTCTGGGAGCACGAGGACCCGGACACCGTCGCCGACGCCGTCTGCGCCGCCCTCGGCCGGCCCACCCCGTCGGAGGGGTGAACCCCGGTGGCCCGCTCGGGGCCGGGGAGTGGGCCATCCGGGTCCGACGGTCGGCTGGGGCGGACACGTGCCCCGGTGTCAGTGGCGGCCGGTGCCGCCGCGGGCGCGCTGCACGACCGGGCTGCCGATCCACAGCCAGCCCAGCAGCAGCGCCACGACGCCGCCGGTGACCAGCGCCTGCGGGAGGGCGAAGAGGAAGTCGACCACCAGCACCACCGCCGAGACGATCGCGACGGCGAGCACGCACAGGCCGAGGAAGGCGTTGCGGTTGCTGCGCCGCAGCAGGTCCTCCTTGTCGTGCTGGCGGAACAGCGCGCGGTGCTGCGCGGCGGGGGCGATGAGGAGCGCGGTGGCCGCCACGGCGGCGACCAGGGTCACGAAGTAGACGTCGCGCTGGAAGTCGGTCGCGCGGGACGTCGCCTGCTGGAACGGCACGATGAGCAGGAAGGCGAAGAGGAACTGGACCCCGGGCAGCGCCACGCGCAGCTCGTTGAGCAGCTCCATCAGCTCGCGGTCGATCCGCTCGGCGCGGCTCTCCCGCCGCCCGTCGTCCGCGCCGTCCATCCCGTGCTGGGCGGGGACCGGCCGGGCGTCCCGTCGTGCCCGCTGACCAGAGCCCGTCGTCGCCATCGTCGCGCGCTCCCTCCGTGACCGGCCGCCCCGCGGATCCCCGTGATCCCGGCCGTTCGGAGGGCCGTGTACCCGCCGTACGCCCGGTGATCACCTGCTGGTCACCCGCTGGTCACCCGGGCGTCGACCGGAGGAGCCCGCGCGGGGTAGGGGAGGGCCATGTCGATGTGGGAGCCGATGACGCCGAACCGGTACCGCCCGGACGACGAGGTCGCCGCCGCCGACCCGGGCGCCGGCGCACCGCCGCCCGCCGAGGGGTTCGGCGTGGGCGGCGAGGAGCCCGACCGTCCCGAGGAGGGCGGCGGGTCGCCCCCGGGCGCCGAGGGCCAGGACACGGTCTTCCGCACGCCCGACCCCGGCGACGTCCGGCGGGGGACGGACGCCGGCTAGAGCAGCGGGCTGGGCGCCGTCCCGGGGACCTCGCCGGCCTGGTCGGCCTCGCGCAGGTCGTGCGCGGCGCGCACCCGGTAGGCGGGGTAGACGTCGATGCTGCCGTCGGAGGTCTCCACCCAGCACCAGCCCTCGGTGAACAGGACGTGGCAGCGCTCGTGCACCTCGCGCGCCGTCGGGAGCCCGCCGGGCTCGGTGATCTCGATGCGGGCGGCTCTGTGCCACTGCCCGGGCCTGACCCTGCGGAAGTCCATGGCGGTCACCGTGGCACCGGCCGGGCGGCGCGGCCAGCCGTGCGCCGGGCGTCTCGTACCGTCGGGGGCGTGGACCTGACCGTGCTGCCCCCGCGGACCGCCGACGAGCTCGACACCATGCGCGAGGCCGGGCGCGTGGTGGCGCGGACGCTGGCCGCGGTGCGGGCGGCGGCGGTCCCCGGCGTGCGGCTGCGCGAGCTCGACGACCTCGCCAAGACCACGATGTACGAGGCGGGCGCGACGTCGTCGTTCCTCGGCTACAAGCCGGCGTGGGCGCCGACGGCCTACAACGGCGTGCTGTGCCTGTCGCCCAACGAGGTCGTCGTGCACGGCCGCCCCAGCGGCCAGCGGCTGAAGGACGGCGACCTGCTCAGCGTCGACTGCGGCACCGTCGTCGACGGCTGGAACGGCGACGCCGCGATCTCGCTGCTGGTGGGGGAGCAGGCCTCCGACGACGACGCGCGGCTGGTCACCGCGACCGAGGAGGCGCTCGCCGCCGGCATCGCCGCCGCGGTGCCCGGCGCGACGCTGCAGGACGTCGCCCGCGCCGTCGACGACGTCGCCCGGCGGTACGGCTACGCGCACCTGCCCGACCACGGTGGGCACGGCATCGGCCGCTCGATGCACGAGCCGCCGTTCGTGCCCAACCGGCCGTCGGCCGGCCTGGACCGGGTGCGCCTGCACGCCGGCAGCACCCTGGCCATCGAGCCGATGCTCCTGGCCGGCGGCGACCGGTACAGGCACAAGAAGGACGGCTGGGCGGTGGTCACCGCCGACGGCCGGCGCGCGGCACACGTCGAGCACACCGTCGCGGTCACCGACGACGGCCCCGTGGTGCTCACCGCTCCCTGAGGTCAGCGGCGCCGGCGCCAGGTCATCGCCCGGCGGACCGCGCGCCGCTGCGCCGCGGCCAGCGGGGGCGGCGCCCACGACGCCGCAGGCGGCTGCAGCGCGGTGCCCAGCTCCACGCGCAGCAGGTCCAGGGCGTCGAGCAGGGCGCCGTGCTGGGACCAGGCGGCGGGATCGGCCCGGGGGTCGACGAGCAGCGCCTCGGCCAGCCGCCCGCGCAGCGCGAGCAGCGTCTCCAGGCAGGCGGGGTCGATGCCGGCGGCCGGCCCGGTGCCGGCCGCCACGGCCGCGGCGTCGCGGAGGGTGGCCGCGACGGCGACCAGCAGGTCGGCCAGCGCCTCCCGCGCCGGCCGCGACCACGCCCGGTCGGCGTCGTCCTCGGGCAGGAAGTAGGTGCGGTCCAGCAGCACGCGGGCGATGTTGCGCAGGGTGACGTGCACCCGCTCGAGGGCGGTCAGCGTGTTCCGCAGCCGCGGCTGGGCCTCCCGCGCCGCCCGCCCGCGCGGGTTGAGGCGGGCGCTCTCCTCGGTGCGGGCGAGCCGGCGGTCGGCGCGGGCCACCTCCGTGCTCACCGCACGGGCACGGGCCAGCAGCTCGTCGGTGAGGCGGCGCGACCACGGGCCGCGCAGCGCCGCGGCGAGGTCCTCGCAGAGCCCGGCCATGCGCTCGGCGAGCTCCGCGATCGCCTCGCCGGCCGGCTGGACGTAGAGCGGCGGCGCGACCACCAGGTTGACCAGCACCCCGACCGCCGCGCCGACCAGCGTCTCGGTGACGCGGGCCAGCGCCGCACTCTCCGCCCCGCCGACGGCCAGCACGAGCATCGCGCTGATGGGCACCTCGGCCAGGTGCGGTCCCAGCCGCAGCAGCCGGCCGACGACGAGCGACAGCCCGACGACGAGCCCGAGGCTCCACCAGGACAGGCCGACGACGGAGGCGAACAGCGCCGCGATCAGGACGCCGGCGGTGACGCTGGCGATCCGCTCCCAGCCGGTCGCCACCGTCTCGTACATCGTCAGCTGCACGACCAGCAGCGCGGTCAGCGGCGCGAGGACCGGCGAGCTGCTGGTGTCCAGCCAGGTCGCAACCTGGAACGCCAGCACCGCGGCGAGCACGGTCTTCCCGGTGCGCAGCCCGGGGGTGCGCCCGCGCCGGACCAGCCGGGGCAGCCGGCGGGGCAGGGCGTGCGGTCCGGCCACGGTCTCCGGTGTGCCCGCGGAGCGGGCCCGGACACGCGCCGGCCGCCGTCCGCGGGTGCGGACGGCGGCCGGGGACGTGCGGTCAGCCGAGGCCGAGCGCGGTGGTGGCCCGGTCGATCAGGGAGAAGTGCCCGACCGCCCAGAACGCCAGCGCCGCCGCCGCGAGCCCGCCGACGGTCGCCGCCGCCGAGCCGGCCGGGTGCTGCCTCGCGTGCTGCCACGCCGCGACCGCCTTGCGGCGGAACGCGGCGAAGAAGCGCCGCGCCCAGTCGAACTCCGTCGACCACACCCACAGCCCGGCCAGGACCGGCGGGATCGTGAGCGGCCCGGGCAGCACGGTGAGCGCGACGCCGAGCAGAACGAACAGCAGCCCGGCCACGAACACCGCGATCCGGTACGCCAGGTGCAGCGGCGGGTCCTGCCGGACGCGGTCGCGCCACGAGCCCGGCGGCACCGGCCGCGGCCGGCCGAGGCCGTCACTGCAGTGCGCGCAGACGGTGGCGCCGCGGCCACCCGGGCCCGGACCCGCCACGGTGTTGCCGGAGAACGTGGTCGTGCGGGCATCGGTCCGGGACACGGGTCCCCTTCCGGGTCGGTGCGGGCGGGGCGGTGCCGCGGTCAGCGGCGGGCGACGCCCTTCGCGACCTCGCCGGGCCGCTGCTGCTCACCCGCGTAGGAGCTGACGGCGACGAGCGCGCCGGTCAGCGCCGGGATGACCCACTGCAGCGAGTCCAGCTGCTGCTGCGCGTGGGCGATCTCGGCCTTGGTGCGCTTGGTGGGCTTGGTGCCGGACTTCGCCGACGGGTTGTCCTGGCTGTTGACGATCTGGCCCAGCGAGCGGCTGTAGGCGGTGACGCCCAGCGCGGCGGCGGTGAGCAGGGTCTTGACGGCGGACATGCCGGCCACGCCCTCCTGCTGGGCCACCCGGCCGCGGTTGCCGATGAGCTGGCCGACGCTGCCGACCAGGTGCGCGCCGATGGCCAGCGCGTTCACCGGCGTCCACCGGTTCCAGCCGGTGTTGGCGACCCGGCCGGCGTCCCCGCCGGCGTCCGCTGCGGCGGCGTTGAGGGCCACGGCGTTGGCCAGCGTGCCGCCGAACCAGGCGGACAGACCGAGGTCGTGCAGGGCGCGGGACAGGGTGTTGCGGGCCATCGGGACTCTCCTGGAGGGGAAGGGGTCGGGAGACCGCCCCCTACCCGCTCCGCCGGAGGCCATGCCCGGGGGAGCAAGTGGGTCGTGCACGACCCGCTGGCGTCTCAGGTCCCGTAGCGGACGGCGGCGCGGGCGCGCGCCCTGGCCGCCTCGACCTCGCGGTCCTTCGGCGGGGCCGTCGTCACCAGGGACTCCAGCAGCCGGGCGGACGCGGCGGCCACCTCCTCGACGGCGCGCTCGAAGGCCTCCGCGTTGGCCCGGGACGGGTGCGTGGACCCGCTGATCTTGCGGACGTACTGCAGCGCCGCGGCCCGGACCTCGTCCTCGGTGGCCGGCGGCTCGAAGTTCGACAGGGGGCGGATGTTGCGGCACATGCGGCGCAGCGTATGGCCGGGGTACGACCGCGGGGCCCCGGTCGTCGACGGGGGCCCCGCGGTCGGTCAGACACCGAAGCCGGCGCGGTCGACCCTGCGGTGGTAGCGGGTGCCGAGCTTGCCGCCGAGCAGGGCGCCGGCCAGCGTGACGACCAGGACCGCCGCCAGCGTGACGATCCCGGCGGTGGTCGCGGTGCCCTCGTCGATCGGGATGCGCGGCAGGTTCAGCTGCTCGAGCACGTTGTACTGCGCCCCCAGCACCGTCCCGGCCGCGGCCAGCAGCAGGACGGCGAGCAGCCCGATCAGCCACACCGCCAGCCCCTGCCGGGCGCCGTCGAAGCGGGCCATCCGCCCGGCCACGTACCCACCGGCGAGGTAGGCCAGGAATAGGACGACCAGCAGCGCGATCCCGCCGGCGACGCCGAGGGCGGTGGTCGGGTCGGCCGGGACGTCCTCGACGCCGTCGACCTCGGCGAGGCTGAGCCCCACACCGGCGGCGGCCAGCAGCGCGACGAGGACGACCGCCAGCCCGTTCGCCGAGAGCCAGCCGAAGAAGGCCGCGCCCCACTTGATCCCGCCGAAGCGGTCCCGCTGCGCGTCGATCGCGTCGCGGGCGGCGCCGCGGGTGGCGTGCGCGCCCTCGGTGGTCGCCGTCGCGTCGTGGTCGTGGTGGGTACGGTCGGTGCTCGCCATCGGACCTCCTCGTCTGGGGGAACTGGCGCGCCGGTACCCGCCTCCGGACCTGCGCGAACGAGGTCACCCGCAGGGAGGACACGTGGCCGTCCTGCTCGTCGACGCCGCCAACGTCGTCGGCGCCCGCCCCGACGGCTGGTGGCGCAACCGCGCCGGCGCGACCACCCGGCTGCTGCGGCGGCTGGCCGAGGCGGCGCTCCCGGACGGCGGGGTGGACGACGGCGGGGTGGACGACGGCGGGGTGGACGTCGGCGGGGTGGACGTCGGCGGGGTGGACGACGGCGAGGTGGACGTCGACGAGGTGGTGGTCGTCGTCGAGGGCGCCGCGCGGGAGGTCCCGGCCCCCGACGGCGTCCGCCTGGTGCGCGCGGCCGGCAGCGGGGACGACGCCCTGGCCGCGGAGGCCGCCGCGCTGGCCGGCACCGGCCGGACGGTGCTCGCGGTGACCGCCGACCGCGGCCTGCGCGCCCGGCTGCCGGCGGGCACCGACGTCCGCGGGCCGGGCTGGCTGCTCGGCGTGCTCGATCGCATGGCGGGCAACCGACCGGGGTAGCGGGGGAGGACCGCCGAGCCGAGGAGTCGTCCCCGCATGCCCCAGACCGTGCTCATCACCGGTGCCTCGAGCGGCATCGGCCGCGCCACCGCCCGCCTGTTCGCCCGGCGGGGCGCGTCGCTGGTCCTGCTGGCGCGCGGCCGCGAGGCGCTGGAGGAGACCGCGGCCGAGGTCCGAGCGGAGGGCGCGGCCGACGTCGTCGTCTGCCCGGCCGACGTGCTCGACGAGGACGCGCTGCGCGACGTCGTCGAGGGCACCGTGGTCCGCTCCGGCCGCCTCGACGTCGTCGTCCACGCCGCGCAGGTGGTCGCCTACGGGCGGATCGAGGACGTGCCGAAGGCGGTGTACGAGCGGGTGGTCGACACCGCCCTGCACGGCACGGCCAACCTGGCCCGCGTCGTCCTCCCGCAGTTCCGCCGCCAGGGCGCCGGGCACCTGGTGGTGGTGAGCTCGCTGCTCGCCTCGGTGACCACGCCGCTCATGGGCAGCTACATCACCGCCAAGTGGGGCCAGCTGGGGCTGATCCGCGTCCTGCAGCAGGAGACGCGCGACGTCGCGGGCATCCACGTGTCGGCGGTGGCGCCGGGCGGGGTGAACACCCCGATCTACTCGCAGGCCGGCAGCTACATCGGCCTCAAGGGCCGCCCGCCGATCCCGGTCTACTCGCCGGAGCGGGTCGCCCGCTCGGTCGTCGCCCGGCTGGACCGGCCGCGCCGGCTGATCCAGTCCGGCTTCGCCAACCCCGCCGTCATCCTCGGCTTCCGGCTGTTCCCGGCGGTCTACGACGCCCTCGTCGGCCCGCTGCTGCGCGTGTTCGCCCTCGCCGACGACCACCGGACGGAGCCGACGGAGGGCAACGTCTTCGAGTCCCGGCCGGCCGGCAACGCCGAGAAGGGGCGCTGGCGCGGCATCCCGTGAGCGGCGCGTCCGGTTCCGTCCGACCCCGTTGACCCGCCGGGCGGCGCCGGGCCACGCTGACCGGGCCGCCGACCCGGGGAGCCGCCGTGACCGTCCGCCGCACGACCCTCGGCGGCTCCACCTACGAGTTCCCCACCGTCGTCGAGCTGCTGGCGAAGGCCACCCCGCTGCGCTCCGGGGACGTGCTCGCCGGGTGCGCGGCCGGGTCGGCCGCCGAGCGGGTGGCCGCCCAGACCGTGCTCGCCGACCTGCCGCTGGCCACCTTCCTCGACGAGCAGGTGGTCGGCTACGACGAGGACGACGTCACCCGGCTGGTGCTCGACACCCACGACGCCGCGGCGTTCGCGCCGGTCGCCTCGCTGACGGTGGGCGAGTTCCGCGACCGCCTGCTGGCCTGGGCGGCGGCCGGCGACGAGGCGTCGATCAACGCGCTCGCGCCGGGCCTCACCCCGGAGATGGTGGCGGCGACGTCGAAGCTCATGCGCAACGCCGACCTGGTCGCCGTCGGCCGGCGGACGCGGGTGGTGACCGGGCTGCGCAGCACCGTCGGGCTGCCCGGCACGCTCGCCTCCCGGTTGCAGCCCAACCACCCCACCGACGACCCGGTCGGCGTCACCGCCTCGATCGTCGACGGGCTCCTGCACGGCTCCGGCGACGCGGTCATCGGCATCAACCCGGCCACCGACTCCCCGGCCCGCACGGTGGCGCTGCTGGAGCTGGTCGACGCGGTGATCGGCCGCTACGGCATCCCGACGCAGTCGTGCGTGCTCGCCCACGTGACGACGACGCTGCGGGCGCTGGAGCAGGGCGCGCCGGTGGACCTGGTGTTCCAGTCGGTCGCCGGCACCCAGGAGGCCAACCGCGGCTTCGGCGTCACCCTCGACCTGCTCGCCGAGGCCCGCGCGGGGGCGCTCGCGCTGGGCCGCGGCACCGTCGGGGAGAACGTGACCTACTTCGAGACGGGGCAGGGGTCGGCGCTGTCGGCCGGCGCGCACCTCGGCGTCGGCGGGCGGCCGGTGGACCAGCAGACGCTCGAGGCCCGCGCGTACGGCGTCGCCCGGCACTTCCGCCCGCTGCTGGTGAACACCGTCGTCGGGTTCATCGGCCCGGAGTACCTCTACGACGGCAAGCAGGTGCTGCGCGCCGGGTTGGAGGACCACTTCTGCGGCAAGCTGCTCGGCCTGCCGATGGGCGTCGACGTCTGCTACACGAACCACGCCGAGGTCGACGGCGACGACACCGACTCCCTCGTGCTGCTGCTCGGCGCGGCCGGCTGCTCGTTCGTCATCGCCGTCCCGGGCTCGGACGACGTGATGCTGCACTACCAGTCGCTGTCGTTCTCCGACGTCCTCACCACCCGGCAGGTGCTCGGCCTGCGCCCGGCCCCGGAGTTCGAGGCGTGGCTGGCCCGGATGGACCTGCTCGACGACGCCGGCCGGGTGCGCGAGCTCGCCCCCGACGCCCCGGCGGCGCGGGCCCTCCTCGCGGCGGCGTCCTCGTGACCGGCGACCGCCTCCCGCGCGTGGACGGTGATGACCCGTGGGCGGTGCTGCGGGCGGCGACCCGGGCGCGGGTGGCGCTCGGGCGGGCCGGGGACGCGCTGCCCACGCACCGCGAGCTGGAGTTCCGCGCCGCGCACGCCGCCGCCCGGGACGCCGTCCACTCGCCGCTCGACGTCGACGCGGTCCGCGCGGCGCTCGGCGGGGAGGTCCTGACCGTCGCCTCGGCCGCGCCCGACCGCGCCACCTACCTGCAGCGCCCCGACCTCGGCCGGCAGCTCGCGGAGGGGACGGCGCTGCCGCGGACCGGCGCCGACCTCGCGGTCGTGCTGGCCGACGGGCTGTCCCCGCGGGCGGTGCAGGCGCACGGGCCGGCGCTGGCCGCCGCGCTGCTCGAGCGGCTGCCCGGCTGGTCGGTCGCGCCGCCGGTGGTCGCCACGCAGGCGCGGGTGGCGCTGGGCGACGCGGTGGGGGAGGCCCTCGGCGTGCGCGCGGTCGTGGTGCTCATCGGCGAGCGGCCGGGACTGTCGTCGGCGGACTCCCTCGGCGTCTACCTCACCTGGGACCCGCGGCCGGGGCGGGTGGACTCCGAGCGCAACTGCGTCTCCAACGTCCGCCCGCCGCACGGGCTGTCCTACGCGCAGGCCGCCGACACCGTGGCCGCCCTGCTGTCGGCCGCCCGTGAGCTGGGCGCCTCCGGCGTCGCGCTCAAGGACGAGGGGCCGGTGCTCCCCGCGGGCGGGGTCAGCTGAAGAACGCGTCCACCGCCGCCTGGTCGGTGTGCGCGTCCCAGACCTCGGCGATCCGCCCGTCCTCGAAGCGGTGCACCTGGGCGGCGAGGACGTCGAGGTGCCGGTCGCCGCGGGTGGCGGTCATGCGGACGACCGCCACGCCGTCGGTGTCGTCGGCGAAGGCGGATCTCACCTCGACCCGCAGGCTGCCCTCGGTGACCTCGAACGCCAGACCGAAGAGGCCGACGACCTCCTGCGGACCGGTGTAGTCGCCGGCGAGCGGGTGCGCTCCGGGCTCGTGCCACCGGACGTCGTCGGTCCAGAGCTCCGGCAGGCGGTCGAGGTCGCCCTTGCCGAAGGCCTCGTAGGCCTCCAGCAGCACGGTGGCGTGGGGGTGCGGGGAGCCGGCCACGGTCGCCTCCTCGTCGTCGGCGGGCTCAGCTGTAGAACGCGTCCATCGCGGCCTGGTCGGTGTTCGCCTCCCAGAACTCGGCGATCCGCCCGTCCTCGAAGCGGAAGACGTGGGCCGTGAGGACGTCGAGGGCCCGGTCACCGCGGGAGGCCGTGAGCCGCAGGACGCCGACGCCGTCGGTGTCGTCGGCGAAGGCGGCCCGCACCTCCACCCGGAAGGTCCCCTCGGTGATCGCCGCGAGGCGCCCGAACATCCCGAAGACCTCGTCGGCGCCGGTGAACTCGCCGCTGAGCTGGTTCTGCCCGGGCTCGTGCCAGCGGACGTCCTCGGCGAACAGCTCACGGAGGCGGTCGAGGTCACCCTTGCCGAAGGCCGCGTACGCCTCGTGGATCCGGACGACGTTGGGGTGCTCCGGATCCGTCATGCCCGCTGCTCGCCGAGGAAGGCGTCGAGGACGGCCGGCTCGGTGGGGCAGTTCCAGAACTCGGCCAGCTTCCCGTCCCCGTCGAAGCGGGCCACCTGGGCGGTCAGCGTGTCCAGGTGCGCGGTCCCGCGCCGGGCGGTGAACCGGACCAGGGCGATGCCGTACTCGTCGTCGGCGCACATCTGCAGCGGCTCGGCGCGGAAGCTGTTCTCGGTCAGCTCCATGATCCGGGCGAACATGCCGAAGACGGCCTGCGGTCCCTCGTAGTCGCCGGCCAGCTCGGTGGTGCCCTGCTCGTGCCAGCGGACGTCCTCGCGCCACTGCTCGGTCAGGAAGGCCAGGTCGCCCTTGGCGAACGCCTCGTAGCCCTCGCGGCTGCGGACGAGGTTGGGGTGCTCGGACACGGTGCTCTCCCTCCCGAGGACGGGTCCCCCGTGGACGGCTCCGCCAGTGTCGACCCGCCGGGGGTGCCGGAGGAGGGCCGGTGCGCGACCCGGTGTGGCGGTCGCCGTCCGTCCCCGCGCGGGAGTCCTGCGTCAGCGGTGTCCGCGGCCGTCTCCTGGGTACTGACGGGGAACTGTCGGACCCAGGCGGTAGGCATGACCTCGTTCCCCCCGGCGTTGTACGGGAGCACGGGGGAACCGCCTCTGGAGGCTCGTCATGGCCACCACGACCCTCACCGTCGTCTCCCTCCCCGCGAGCACGCACCCCGGCCCGTCCGACGCCGCCGGGGACCTGCTCGCCGTCGCCTGGGCGCCCGGCACCGCGCCGCCCCGCGAGATCGCCGTCCGGCCGGAGCTGTACGAGCGCCTGTGCGCGCAGCTCGGCCGGCACGGCACCGGTCCGCGCTCGCTCGGTGAGCCGGCCGGCGTGCCGCTCGTCGTCGACCCGCGGCTGCCCGCCAGCCCGGGCTTCGAGGTGCGCCGGGTCCGGCCCGGCGTCCGCCACTGGTCCGGCGCCGCTGCCGCCTGAGGAAGGACCCCCGCAGGCTCGGGGCGGGCCCCGGGCGGGCCCCGGGCGGGGCCGGCGGCGCCGGGACGTGCGCCGTCGGATCCCGTCCTCAGCCGGTGAGCGCCAGCCGGTCGCCCAGGTCGAGCACGGTGTCCCCCGGCTGCTCGACGGCGTCGTCGTGGGTGACGCAGACGACGACCCGGCCGGCCAGCGCGTCGCGCAGGTCCCGCACCAGGGCGGCCGCCGTCGGCGGGTCCAGGTGCGCGGTCGGCTCGTCGAGCAGGACGACGTCGCGGTCGGCGAGCAGGGCGCGGGCGGCGGCCAGCCGCCGCCGCTCGCCGCCGGACAGCGCGGTGCCGCCGGCGCCGACCGGGGTGTCCAGCCCGTCGGGCAGCCCGGCTAGCAGCGGGCCGAGGCCGGCGGCGGTGAGCGCGGCGGTCATCCGCGCCTCGCCGCCGGGGCCGGCCAGCTCACCGCGCGGGGCGGCCAGGGCCAGGTTGGCGCGGATCGTCGAGGCGAAGACGTGCGCGTCCTGCGGGAGCCAGGCGGTGCGCGCGCGGACGGCCGCGCCGGTCAGCCGGGCGGTGTCGGTGCTGCCGAGCGCGTAGCGCCCCGCGCGCGGGCGCAGCGCCGCGAGCAGCACGGCGAGGAACGTCGACTTGCCGGCGCCGGACGGGCCGCGGACCACCAGCCAGCCGCCGTCGGCGGCCGCCCGCGCGGTGAGGCCGCGCAGCACGTCGGGGCCGCCGGGCCAGCCGGCGACCAGGTCGGCGACGTCGAGGTCGCGCACCGGCGCGGGCGCGGGCAGCGGATCGGCGGGGTCCGCGGGTGCCGGGGCGGTGAGGACGGCGCCGAGGCGGGCGCGGGCGTCGCCCAGCGCGCCGCGCCGCTGCAGCGCGGACACCAGGCCGGCCAGCGGCTCGGCCAGCGCCAGCGGGGCCAGGCCGAGGACCGCGACCTCCGGGCCACCCAGGCCCGACGCCGCGCCGACCGCGGTGGCGGCGACGGCGGCCAGCCCGGTGCCGAGGACGACCAGGCCGGTGCCGAGCGCGCCGGCCCGGGCGCCGGCCGCGGCGACGGCGGACCGGCGGCCGGCCACCGCGGCCAGGTCGGCGGCGGTGGCGGCCGCGAGGCCGTGCGCGCGCAGGTCGGCCGCGCCGTCGAGGGCGGTGGTGACGTCGCGCAGCGCGGCCACCCGCAGCGCGCCCTCGGTGCGGGCGGCGCCGGCGTCGACCCGCCGGTGCGCCAGCAGCACGCCGGCCGCGGTGAGCGCGAGGACGGCCGCCGCGGCGCCCGCGGCGGCCGGGGAGAGCAGCGCCAGCGCGGCCAGCGTGAGCACCGGGACGGCGGCGGCGACCACGGCGGGCGGCACCACCCGCACCGACAGGTCCTGCACCAGTCCGACGTCGCCGACCACGCGGGCCAGCGCGCTGCCCGGCGTCCGGTCGGCGGCCACGCCCTGCGCGGCCAGCGCCCGCCACACCCGCACCCGCAGGCCGGCGGCCGTGCGCAGGGCGGCGTCGTGCGCGGTGAGCCGCTCGACCCAGCGCAGCGCCGCCCGGCCCAGGCCGAAGGCGCGCACGCCGACGATGGCGACCAGCAGCGTGAGGATCGGCGGCATCTCCGCGGCCCGGACGATCAGCCAGCCGCTCACCGCGGTGAGCGCGACGCCCGCGCCGGCCGAGGCGGTGCCGGCGGCGACCGCCCGCAGCAGCACCCGCCGCGGCCAGCCGAGCGCCGCCGTCGGGGTGGTCGCGGGGGCGGCCGTCGCCGGGCCCGCGAGATCGGCGGTCTCGTGGCCATCAGCCGCCGATCGCCCCGAGACCGCCGATGTCGCGCCGGGGGACGCGGCGACAGCGGGACCGGACAGCGTGACGGTGCGGTCGGCGAGCGCCGCCAGCGCCGGGTCGTGGGTGACCAGCAGGACCGTGACCGTGCCGCGCAGGCCGGCCAGCACGGCGGCGACGCGGGCCGCCGAGGCCTCGTCGAGGTGCGCGGTGGGCTCGTCGAGCAGCAGCAGCCGGGCGCCGCGGCGCACGCGCACCAGCGCCCGCGCGACCGCCACCCGCTGCAGCTCACCGGGGGAGAGGGTGGTGCAGTCCCGCCCGGCCAGCGCCTCGGCGCCCACCCGCTGCAGCGCCTCGACGACGAACGCCTCGGCCACCACCGCGTCCACGCCCGGCGAGGCGGCGGCGTGCCGGCGCAGCTCGTCGGCCACCGTGCGCGCCGTCGTCCGCGGGTGCTGCGGGACCAGCGCGATCCCGCCGGCGGGGACGCCGGTGACGGTGCCGGCGACGTCCGCGGCCGGGTCGAGCGCGCCGGTGAGCGCGGCCAGCAGGGTGGACTTGCCCGAGCCGCTGGGGCCGCGGAGCACGACCAGCTCGCCCGGCCGCAGCGCGAGGTCGACCGGCGGGAGGGCGGGCAGCGCGCGGCCGGGGTGGCGCACGGTCAGCCCGGAGACGACGACGTCGGCGCCGCGCGGGTCGTCGTCGTCCGCCGCCGGGGGAGCGGGGGCGGCCGGTGCGGACAGCACGGCGCGCGCCTCCGCGGCGGCCAGCGTGGCGGCCTCGCCGGCGTGGTGGGCGGTGCCCAGTGCGCGCAGCGGCGCGAAGGCCTCGGGGGCGAGCAGCAGCGCGGTGAGCCCGACGGCGAGCCCAAGGTCGCCGTGCACCAGCCGCAGGCCCACGGTGACCGCGACCAGCGCCACCGACAGCGTGGCGATCAGCTCGAGCACCAGCGCGGAGAGGAACGCCAGGCGCAGGGTGGCGAGCGTCCGGCGGCGGGTGGCCTCACCCAGCTCGGCGAGCGCGGTGACCTGGTCGGCGGCGCGGCCGAGGCCGACCAGCACCGGCAGCCCGCGGACCAGCTCGGCGACGTGCGCGGCCAGCCGGTCCAGGGCGCGGGCGGCGCCGGTGGTGCCGTCGCGGGTGGCCAGCCCGACCAGCGCCATGAACAGCGGCACCAGCGGCAGGGTGGCCGCGACCAGGCCGGCCGAGAGCAGGTCGGTGGCGGCGAGCACGACCAGCAGCACCGGCGGGACGACGGCGGCCTGCGCGAGCGCCGGCAGGTAGGTGGCGAGGGCGGGTGCGAGGTCGGCCAGCCGGGTGGTGGCCAGCACCGCGGCGGGGGCCGGGCCGCCCGCGGCGGCGACCGCGGCGGGGGAGGCGGCCAGCCGGTCGAGCAGCGCCCGGCGCAGCGCGTCCTCCGCGCGGCGGGCGTCGCGGGCGGCGGCGCGGTCGCCGAGGGTGGCGGCCAGCGCGCGCAGCACGGCGCCGCCGGCGGCGAGCGCGAGCGGGCCGGTCAGGGCGCCGTCGGCGTACCCGGCGGCGCGGGCGACGGCGTGCGCGAGGCCGGCGGCGAGCAGCACCAGCCCCGCCGTCGAGCCGAGGGCGGCGGCCGCCGCCCGGGCCAGCGCGCCGGGCAGCCCCGGCACGCCGGCCAGCGGGGCCAGCGGCCCCCGCGAGGGGC
Organism: Geodermatophilus sp. SYSU D00867; assembly: GCF_054050315.1. Classification (NCBI taxonomy): domain Bacteria; kingdom Bacillati; phylum Actinomycetota; class Actinomycetes; order Geodermatophilales; family Geodermatophilaceae; genus Geodermatophilus; species Geodermatophilus sp. SYSU D00867. The sequence continues at coordinate 188,426 of NZ_JBJGZC010000002.1, forward strand.
CCCTGTCGTGCACCGGGCTCCTCACGCGGCCACCGGCTCGGACTGCGGCTCGGCGGTCAGGCGCCGGCGGAACACCCAGTACGTCCAGGCCTGGTAGGCGAGCACCACCGGCAGGCCGACCGCGGCCACCCAGGTCATCACGGTGAGCGTGTAGTCGCTGACCGCGGCCTCGGCGACGGTGACGTCGAAGGCCGGGTCGACCGTCGAGGGCACCACCACCGGGTGGGCCGAGCCGAACAGCGTGGCCGCCGAGGCGAGCAGCACGGTGGCCCAGCCGGCGAAGGCCTGCCCCTCGCGGTCCAGCCGCACCCGGGTCCAGGTGACGACGACGGCGAGCGCGGCCACCAGCCACAGCGCGCCGGTGAGCGCCGTGCCCGAGCGCAGCTGCACCAGCCCGGCCCACACCAGCAGCGGCAGCGCGGCCAGCGGCGACCAGCGCAGCGCGAACGCCCGCGCCCGCAGCCGCACCGGGCCGTCGGTCTTGAGCGCGAGGAACAGCGCGCCGTGCACCAGCGAGTAGCCGACCACCGCGGCCGCGCCGAGCAGCGAGGACCAGCCCAGCCCGGCGAACGCGCCGCCGACCCGGGTGCCCGCCGCGTCGATCGGAAGGCCGAGCGTGGTGGCGGCCAGCGCCGCGCCCACGCCCGCCGCGGCCACCAGCGAGCCGCCGGTGATGACGCGGGTCCAGGTGGCGTCCCAGCGCGGGTCGTGCGAGCTGTGCCGCCACTCGAAGGCCACCGCCCGCACGATCAGGCCGAGCAGCACCAGGACGAAGGGCAGGTACAGCGCCGGCAGCCAGGTGGCGTACCAGCCGGGGAAGGCGGCGAACACCGCGCCGGCGGCGGTGATCAGCCAGACCTCGTTGCCGTCCCAGACCGGGCCGATGGTCCGCAGCATGAGGTGCTTGTCCGCGGTGCGGCGCCCGAGCACCGGCAGCAGCGCCGCGACGCCGAAGTCGAACCCCTCGAGCAGCAGGAAGCCGGTCCACAGCACCGCGACGGCGGCGAACCACAGGGTCTGCAGGTCCATGTCAGGCACTCCGGTCAGTACGCGAAGGAGAGGACGTCGTCGTCGGCCCGGTCGTCGCCCGGACGCGGGTCGTCGTCGTCCCTGCGGGACGACCCGACCGCCGGCGGGGTCGGCGTCGTGTCGCCGGTGGTGACGCCGCGGCGGACCAGCCGGACGAGCAGGAACAGCTCGACCACCGCGAGCGCGCCGTAGAGCAGGCCGAGGCTGATCAGCGAGGTCCAGACCTCGGCGGCGGTGACGCCGGGGGAGACGGCCTGGGCGGTGAAGAAGTACACCTGCTCGCCGACCGGGACGTCCGGGTTCGGGTAGACGACGAAGGGCTGGCGGCCCATCTCGGTGAACACCCACCCGGTCGCGTTGGCCACGAACGGCGCGCCGACGGCGAGCAGCGAGCCGTAGACCCCGATCCGCGACGTCGGCACCCGGCCGCGGCGGGTCGCCCACAGTGCGTAGGCCGCGACGCCGGCCGAGACCGCGCCCATGCCGATCATGAGCCGGAAGCTCCAGTACGTGACCGCCAGCACCGGCGTGTAGTCGATCGGCTGGCCGGCGCGGTCGCCGAAGGACGGGTCGTCGGGGTAGGTGGCGCCGTAGACCGCGGAGTACTCCTCCTGCAGCTCGTTCACGCCGGGGACGGCGGTCTCGAAGTCGCTGTGGGCGAGGAAGGAGAGCAGGCCGGGAACGGTCCAGCTGTGCACGTCGTCGCACTCGTTGGAGCCGAGCTTGCCCCAGGCGAAGACCGAGAACGGCGCGGGCGCCTCGGTCTCGCAGAGCGCCTCGGCGGAGCTCATCTTGAGCGGCTGCTGCGCGTACATGAGCTTGCCCTGCCAGTCGCCGGTGACGGCGACCAGGACGAACGCGGCCAGCGACACGTACCCGCCGAGCCGCACCGAGCGGCGCCACACCGAGTGGTCGACGTCGGTGGCGGGGGCGCCGGCCAGCTTGCGCCTGCGCAGCTGGTACAGGCCGATGCCGACGAGCAGGGCGCTGGCGACCATGAGCGCGGCGACGATCGCGTGGCTGAAGGCGGCCAGGGCGGTGTTGTTGGTGAGGACGGCGAGGAAGTCGACCTGCTGCGGGCGGCCGTCGTCGCCGACGGTGACGCCGACCGGGTGCTGCATCCACGAGTTGGCCGCGATGATGAAGTACGCGCTGACGATCGAGCCGATGACCGCGGCCCACAGCGCCGCCAGGTGCAGCTTCTTCGGGATGCGGCCCCAGCCGAAGATCCACAGGCCCAGGAAGGTCGACTCGAGGAAGAAGGCGAGCAGCGCCTCCATCGCCAGCAGCGAGCCGAACACGTCGCCGACGAAGCGCGAGTACTCGCTCCACGCCAGGCCGAACTGGAACTCCTGCACCAGGCCGGTGGCCACGCCGAGCACGAAGTTGACCAGGTAGACGCGGCCCCAGAACCGCGTCAGTCGCAGCCACTCCGGCTTGCCGGTGCGCACCCAGAGGGTGTGCATGACCGCCACCAGGATCCCGAGTCCGATGGTCAGCGGGACCATCAGGAAGTGGTAGACGGTCGTGATGCCGAACTGCCACCGGGCGATGTCGAGCACGTCCACGCGCGCCGCTCCTCGTCTGTGCCTTGCGCCGACACCTTCTTTCTACGCCTCGTAGAACTTATTTTCTACAACGTGTAGACGACCGGCGTGTGAGGTCGCGGACAGGCGGGGACCTCCCTCCGGAGGGGGCGGGGACCTGCGGCACGGCCGGCCGGCGGAGCACGTTCTACGCTGGGTAGAGAAGCCGGGCCGGGGGAGGAGTCGTCGTGGCGTCACTGGGAGACCTGGAGCGCACCGTCATGGACGTGCTGTGGGCGGCCGACGGGCCGGTCGCGGCGGCCGAGCTGCGCGACGCGCTGGCCGACCGCGAGCTGGCGCTCACCACCGTGCACACCGTGCTGTCCCGGCTGGAGGCCAAGGGCTTCGTCGAGCACGACGACGCCCGGCCGCGCCGCTTCCGGCCGCGGGCGAGCCGCGCCGACCACGCCGCCGAGCTCATGCACGAGGTCCTCGGCCAGGCCGGCGACCGGCAGGCGGTGCTCGCCCGGTTCGTCGGCGGCGTCGACCCGGAGGAGGCCCGCCTCCTGCGGCAGCTGCTCAGCGAGACGGCGCCGGACGCGCGCTGACGTGCTGCCCGCGACCGCCGCGGCGCTCGCGGTCCTCGCCGCCCTGCTGGCCTGGCCGGTGCCGGCGCTGCTCGGCCGTGCCCGGTGGCCCCGGCGCGATCCGCTGGTGGCGCTGGTCTGCTGGCAGGCGATCGGGCTGGCCGGTGGACTGTCGATCATCGGCGCGCTGCTCGTGCACGGGCTGGCGCCGTGGGGGCACTCGCTGCCGGAGGCCGGCTGGGCGGTGCTGACCGGGCACCCCGCCCGCGACCCGGTCCGGGGCGACCACTGGGTCACCCTCACCCTGGCCGGCGTCCTCGCCGCCGAGCTGCTCGGCGTCCTCGCGCTGTCGTGGGTGCGGACCGCGCGCACGCGGCGGCGGCACCGGGCGCTGCTGGAGCTGGTCGTGCAGCCGTCGCCGGCCGCCCCCGACGCCCGGCTGCTCGAGCACCCCGCGCCGGTGGCGTTCTGCATCCCCGGCGCCCGCCCGCTGCTGGTGCTGTCCTCGGGGATGGTCGCCGAGCTCGACGACGGGCAGCTGGCCGCCGTCGTCGCGCACGAGCGGGCGCACCTGGCCGAGCACCACCACCTCTACCTGCTGCCGTTCGTCGCGTGGGAGGCGGCGCTGCCGGTGCTGCCCGCGGCCGCCCGCGCGCACGCCGCGGTCCGCGAGCTGGTGGAGATGCGCGCCGACGACCGCGCGGTGACCTCGCTGGCCGGGCCCGACCCGCGGCGCACGCTGGCGCAGGCGATCGTCGTCACGGCCGGGGGAGCGGGCGGGGGCGTGCCGAGCGGCGCGCTGGCGGTGACCGGCGGCGCGGTCGCCGCCCGCGTGCTGCGGCTGGTCAGCCCGCCCGCCCCGCTGCCGGCCGCCGCCCGGGCCGTCGCCCTGCTCTGCGCCGGCCTGCTCCTGCTGGTCCCGACCGTCCTGCTCCTGCTCCCCGCCCTCTGAGGGGCGCCTCCGCGGAGGTGCTCAGGCCCGGGTGGGCAGCGTCGCGGGGAAGTCGACGCCGGTGAGCTCGGCCGACGCCGTCCACAGCCGGGCCGCCGTCGCGACGTCGCTCGCCGCGTTGGAGCGCCCCACGAGCGTCGGGGCGCCGCGGGTCTCCATCAGCTGCCCCGGGCCGGCGTAGCTGCCGCCGGGGAGGTCGGCGGTCGCGGCGAACAGCGTCGGCAGCGCGCCCTGCTCGGCGGACTGGGCGACCACCCGGTTGCCCAGCAGCGCGAACGCGTCCTTCAGCCGGTTGCCGGTGCGGCCCTGCAGGTTGGTGGCCGCCCAGCCCGGGTGCGCGGCCAGCGCCCGCACCGGCGAGCCGGCGGCGGTGAGCCGGCGCTGCAGCTCCAGGGTGAACAGCAGGTTGGCCAGCTTCGAGGCGCCGTAGGCGCGTTCGGCCGAGTAGCGCCGGGTCTGCCAGTCGAGGTCGGCGAGGTCGAGGCCGCCCATCCGGTGCGCCGTCGAGGCGACCGTCACCACCCGGTCGGTGAGGTGCGGCAGCAGCAGGTTGGTGAGCGCGAAGTGGCCGAGGTGGTTGGTGCCGAACTGCAGCTCGAAGCCGTCGGCGGTGCGACCCTGCGGCACCATCATGATCCCGGCGTTGTTCACGAGGACGTCGAGCGGACCGTCCCAGGCGTCGGCGAAGGCACGCACCGAGGCGAGGTCGGCGAGGTCGAGGGAGCGCGCCTCGACGTCGCCCGGCAGGCCGGCGGCGGCCGACTCGCCGCGGGCGGGGTCGCGCACGGCGAGCACGACGCGCGCGCCCCGCTCCGCGAGCGCCCGGGCGGTGGCCAGGCCCAGCCCGCTCGTGGCACCGGTGACGACGACGGTGCGCCCGGTCTGGTCGGGGATGTCGGCGGGGGTCCAGCTGCTCGTCATGCCGGGTCCAACGCGGCGGCGGGCGCCGGTGTGCCGGGCGGCACCGCGGAGATGTCGTTGCCCGGCAGCGGGCGGAACCGGCGCAGCCGCAGGCTGTTGGTGACGACGAAGACGGAGCTGAACGCCATCGCGGCCCCGGCGATCATCGGGTTGAGCAGCCCGGCCATCGCCAGCGGCAGCGCGGCGACGTTGTAGGCGAACGCCCAGAACAGGTTCCCCTTGATCACCGCGAGCGTGCGGCGGGCCAGCCGGACGGCGTCGGCGGCGGCGCGCAGGTCGCCGCGGACGAGGGTGAGGTCGCTGGCCTGGATGGCGACGTCGGTGCCGGTGCCCATCGCCAGCCCCAGGTCGGCCTGCGCCAGCGCCGCCGCGTCGTTGACGCCGTCGCCGACCATCGCCACCGTCGCGCCCTCGGCCTGCAGCCGCCGGACGACGTCGACCTTGTCCTGCGGCAGCACCTCGGCGACCACGTCGTCGACGCCGACCTCGGCGGCGACCGCGCGGGCGGCGGCGGCCGAGTCGCCGGTGAGCAGCACCGGCCGCAGCCCGAGCGCGCGGAACTGCCGCACGGCGGCCGCCGACGTCGGCTTGACGGTGTCGGCGACGACGAGCACGCCGCGCACGGCGCCCTCCCAGCCGACGGCGACCGCGGTGCGCCCGGCGGCGTCCGCGTCGGCGACCGCCGCGGCCAGCTCCGGGGGCAGCGGGCCCACCAGCGCGGGCCGGCCGACGACGACCGGCACGCCCTCGACGGTGCCCCGGACGCCCAGTCCGGCCTCGCTGCGGAACCCGGTGACGGCCGGCAGTGCGCCGGTGCGCTCGCGGGCGGCGGACGCCACGGCCGCGGCGATCGGGTGCTCGGAGGCGTCCTCCAGCGCGCCGGCCCGGCGCAGCACCTCGGCCGCGTCCTCGCCGTCGGCGGCGACGACGCCGGCCAGGCTCATCCGGCCGGTGGTGACGGTGCCGGTCTTGTCGAGCACGACGGTGTCGACCCGCCGCGTGGACTCCAGCACCTCCGGGCCGCGGACCAGGATGCCGAGCTGCGCGCCGCGGCCGGTGCCGACCATCAGCGCGGTCGGCGTGGCCAGCCCGAGGGCGCAGGGGCAGGCGATGATCAGCACGGCGACGGCGGCGGGGAACGCCCCGGCCACGCCGGCGCCGGTGCCGATCCAGAAGCCCAGGGTGGCCAGCGCCAGCGCGAGCACGACCGGCACGAACACCCCGGACACCCGGTCGGCCAGCCGCTGCACCTGCGCCTTGCCGTTCTGCGCCTCCTCGACCAGCCGCGCCATCTGCGCGAGCTGGGTGTCCGCGCCGACCCGGGTGGCCCGCACGACCAGCCGGCCGCCGGCGTTGACCGTGGCCCCGACGACGGCGTCGCCCGGGCCCACCTCCACCGGCACCGGCTCGCCGGTGAGCATCGAGGCGTCGACGGCGGAGGAGCCCTCCACGACCTCGCCGTCGGTGGCCACCCGCTCGCCGGGCCGGACGACGAACAGGTCGCCGGCGTGCAGCTGCTCCACCGGCACGCGCACCTCGGCGCCACCGTTGCGGAGGTCACCGCGCAGGACGGACACCTCGCGGGCGCCCATCTCCAGCAGCGCCCGCAGCGCCGACCCGGCCCGCCGCTTGGCGCGCGCCTCGGCGTAGCGGCCGGCCAGCAGGAAGGTGGTGACGCCCGCGGCGGCCTCGAGGTAGACGTCGCCGCTGCCGTCGCCGCGGGTGACGGCCAGCGAGAAGGGGTGCGTCATCCCGGGCTCGCCGGCGGTGCCGAGGAACAGCGCGTACAGCGACCAGCCGAACGCGGCGAGGGTGCCCAGCGAGACGAGGGTGTCCATGGTGGCCGCGCCGTGGCGGAGGTTGGTCCAGGCGGCGCGGTGGAACGGCCGGCCGCCCCACACGACCACGGGGGCGGCCAGCGTCAGCGAGGCCCACTGCCAGTACTCGAACTGCAGCGCCGGGACCATCCCGAGCAGCACGACCGGCAGGCTGAGCGCCGCGGAGACGAGCAGCCGCTGCCGCAGCCCGGCGTCCGGTGGGAGGGCCCCGTCCTCCTCACCCCTCGCGAGCTCGGGGCGAGCCTCGGGACGGGGCCGAACGGGGAGGGCGGCGGTGTAGCCGGCCTTCTGCACGGTCGCGACGAGGTCCTCGGGCGCGACGCCGTCGCCGAAGGTGACCCGGGCCTTCTCCGTCGCGTAGTTGACCGTGGCGGTCACGCCGTCGAGCCGGTTGAGCTTCTTCTCGATGCGGGCCGCGCAGGAGGCGCAGGTCATGCCGCCGATCGACAGCTCGATCTGCGTGGGGGTGGTCACGGGGCGCTCCGGGCGGTGAGGGAGAAGGCGGCGGTCCGGACGACGTCGCCGTGGCGGAAGTCGAGGAACAGGCGGTGCTCGCCGGCCGCGGGCACCTCGACGGCGAAGCGCACCTGCCCGCCGGCGTCCCCGGTGGGGTGGACGTGCAGGTAGCCGAGGTCCCCGGCGCGCAGCGCGACCAGGTGGCCGCGGGCGCCGAGGTGGGGCTGCAGGTCGGTCACCGGCACGCCGTCGCGGCTCACGGTGAGCACGACCCCGGACTCCCGGCCGGCCACCAGGCCGCCGTCGAGGGTGACGGTGTAGCCGTCCACCTCCGCGGTCGCCGCGGGGGCGGGCAGCGGCGCGGGCTCCCACGCGCCGCCGACGGCGAGGTCCGCGCCGAGCACGACGTCGCGCCCGAGGTCGGTGGGCGTGGCGTCGGCCAGCACCCGCCAGGCGCCGGGCTCGAGCGCGACCGTCGTCGTCCAGGTGCCGTCGGGGGACAGCTCGGGGTGCACGTGCTGGTAGCCGGTGAGGTCCCGGCGGACGACGACCAGGTGCAGGTCCTGCTCGTGCACGGTCTCGTAGGCGGTCACCGGGTCGCCGTCGGGCCCGAGCAGCCGGAACGACAGCGGGACGGCGGCCCCGGCGGGCAGGACGTCGTCGGCGAGGTCGAGGGTGTGGCCCTCGGCCGAGACGGCGAGCCCGGCGGGCAGGTCGTGCTCCTCGGCGGGAGCCGCCGCCGCGTGCCCGCCCTCGTCCGCGTGCTCCGCGGTGGCGTCCCCGGTGGCGGCCGGCGGTGCGCCCACCGGGCCGGCGAGGGCGCCCACGCCCCAGCCGGCGCCGAGGACGGCGGCCGCGGCGCCGAGCGTGGCGGCGACCCGGGTGGCGGTGCGCACGACGGCTCCCTCCCGACCGGCCGCGTCAGCGGCCGGCGACCTCGTAGCCGGCCTCCGCGACGGCGGCGCGCACGGCGGCGTCGTCGACGGGGGCGTCGCTGGTGACGGTCAGGCCGCCGCTGGCCAGGTCGACCTCGACGTCGGTGACGCCGGGGATCCCGCTGACCTCCTCGGTGACCGAGGCGACGCAGTGCTGGCAGGTCATGCCGGTGACGGTGTAGCTGGCGGTGCTCATGGCGGGGTCCTCCGGGTGGGGGTGGGGATCAGGAACGGACGAGCCGGGCGATCGCGGCGGAGGCCTCGCGGACCTTCGCGTCGGCCTCCGGGCCGCCGGTGGCGACGGCCTCGGCGACGCAGTGCGACAGGTGCTCCTCGAGCAGGCTCAGCGCCACCGACTGCAGCGCGGAGGTCATCGCCGAGACCTGGGTGAGGATGTCGATGCAGTACTTCTCGTCCTCGACCATGCGCTGCAGCCCGCGGGCCTGGCCCTCGATGCGGCGCAGCCGCTTCAGGTGGTCGTCCTTGCGGTGGATGTAGCCGTGGACGTGGCCGGGGGCGCTCTCCGAGTCGGTCACGCGGACGACTGTACCCCTACCCCCAGGGGGTATCAACTCCCGTCCTGCTCCGGCTCCTCCGGGCGGCCGGCGCGCAGGCGGGCGACGGTCTCGCGCAGCCGCACGGTGTCCGCGCGCGCGTCGGCGAGCTCGTCCTGCAGGCCGAGGATGACCTCGGCGGAGGCGAGCGTGTGGCCGTCGTCGAGGAGGCCGCGCAGCCGCGCGGCGAGGACGAGCTGGTGGCGCGAGTAGCGCCGGTGGCCGCCGGGGGAGCGGTGCGGCTGCAGGACCCCGGAGCCGTCGAGGCTGCGCAGGAAGGCGGCCTGGACACCGAGCAGCGCGGCGGCCTGGCTCATCGTGAGCGCCGGGAAGTCGGGGTCGTCGAGCCGGCGCACGGCGTCGGCCGCCGGGTCGGCCTGCTGCGGCTCGCCCTGCCGGCGGTCGTCGGGGCCGGCCACGGGACCTCCTCCTCCCTGCGGTGCCGGGGCCCGACGGGCCCCGGATGTGGCGCGGGGGCCGGGCCGTACCGGCCCGGCCCCCGCGGACGGGACGCCGATCAGCTCTCGACGGCCCGGGTCTCGCCCTGGGCGGGCTCCTGCTCGCCCTCGATGGTCCGGCTCTCCACCGCGGCCGGCACGTCGGCGCGGGTCACGGTGATCTTGCGGGCGCGGGCCTTCTCCGCCACGGGGATGCTCACGGTGAGCACGCCGTCGTGGTAGCTGGCCTCCAGCCGGTCGGTGTCGAGGCTGCGGCCGAGGACCAGCTGCCGGGTGTAGGCGCCGTAGGGACGCTCGGCGACGGCCCACTCCGCGCCCTCCAGCTGCGGGACGGAGCGCTCGGCGCTGACGGTGAGCGTCGTGCCCTCGATCGACAGGTCGATCGAGCCCGGGTCCACGCCGGGCAGGTCGAAGTGGGCGACGAACTTGTCACCGACGCGGTAGGCGTCCATCGGCATGCCCGACAGGGCGCGGGCGGTGCCGGGGCGGCCGGTGAGCTGGTCCAGCGCGCGGAAGGCGGCGGACGTGGCGGCGAACGGGTCGTACGCGGTCAGCATGGCTGGTGAACCTCCTGGGAGATCCGGTGTGGAGTTCGCTGCCCGGGGATGAACCTCCAGTGGCAACTGGAGATTACCTCGACCGGACACCCTTGTAAACGTCTCTCGTCGGCTATTGTTCCCGGCCGCGCATGGACCGCGGGCAACGGGGGCAGACCCCGGGCATGGACGAGCACCGAGAGACCGGTGGACCCGCGGCCGAGGACCCCGGCGCCGCGCCCCACGAGGGCGAGCCCCAGGTCGACGCCCGGCTCGACGGCGACGTCAGCTGCATCACCGTGACCGGTGAGCTCACCGAGGCCGCCCGCCGGCCGCTGGTCCGCGTGGTCACCGACCAGCTGCTGTCGGTGCCCACGCTCTCGCGGGTGGAGCTGGAGCTGAGCGGCGTCTCCTACATGAACTCCGCCGGGATGGCCGTCCTCGTGCAGCTGCAGCGGATGACCCAGCCGCGGGCGGTCACCGTCGCGCTGGTCGAGCCGCCGGCCGCGGTCGCGCGGCCGCTGCAGCTGACCGGCCTGTGGCGCCGCTTCGAGGTGGTGGGCGAGGGCGCCGGACCGGCCGACGCCGGCGGCGCGCCGCCGTCGGGGGGTCCCTCGCGGCGCCCGGACGGGCCGGACGGCCGCAGCGCCTGACCGGCGCCGCGCGACCGCGGTGTCGGGCGGTCCCGGGCCGGGGGCTGCTCCTAGCCTGGCCGGGTGCCGCCCCACACCCACAGCCACGGGCCCGACCCCGACGCGCCCCCGCCGAGCCCGGAGACGCTGACCCGGCGACGCCGCGCGGTCACGCTGATGCTCCTGCTGCTCGTGCCGGTCGGGCTGGCCACCGTGGTCGGCCTGGTCGCGCTCTGGCCCGGCGGCGAGCCGACCCGCGCCGAGCAGGTCGCGGCCACCTTCCTCCCGGCGGGGACCACCTACGCCGACGCGCGGGTGGTCTCGCTGCAGACGCTGCCCTGCGGTGAGGCCGGGACCGGGCAGGCCACGTGCGCCACCGCCGTCGTCGAGGTGCTCGAGGGCGACGGCGCGGGGGACTACCAGCAGGTCGACCTGTCGGCCGAGGTGGTCGCCAACGGGGTGGGCGAGGGCGACACCCTCGTGCTCACCCGCGACCCCGGCGCCGAGGGCGGCCCGGACTACCAGTTCGCCGACTTCGAGCGGACCACGCCGATCGTCGTCCTCGCGGTGGCGTTCGCCCTCGTCGTCGGGGCGGTCGCGCGGCTGCGCGGGCTCGCCGCGCTGGTCGGCCTCGCCTTCGCGTTCTTCGTGCTGCTGCGGTTCGTGCTGCCGGCGCTGCTGGAGGGGTCCTCGCCGACGCTGGTCAGCCTGGTCGGCTCGGCGGCGATCATGTTCGTCGTCCTGTACCTCGCGCACGGCTTCTCCGCCCGGACGACGACGGCGCTGGTGGGCACCCTGTTCGGCCTGGCGCTGGTGACCGTGCTGGGGTCGGTGGCCGTCGACGTCGCGCGGCTGACCGGGCTCACCAGCGAGGAGACCATCCAGCTGCTGACGTTCGACCCGACGCTGGACTTCTCCGGCCTGGTGATCGCCGGGGTCGTCGTCGCCGGCCTCGGCGTGCTCAACGACGTCACGATCACCCAGGCCTCGGCGATCTGGCAGCTCAACGAGGTCGACCCGGCGATGGGGTGGCGGCAGCTGTACCGCCGCGGCATGGCCGTCGGCCGCGACCACATCGCCTCCACCGTCTACACGATCGTCTTCGCCTACGCGGGGGCCGCGCTGCCGCTGCTGCTGCTGTTCGAGGTCTACACGCAGCCCGCCGGCGTCACGCTCACCAGCGCCGCGGTGGCCGAGGAGGTCATCCGCACGCTGGTCGGCGCGATCGCGCTGGTGCTGGCGGTCCCGGTGACGACGGCGGTCGGCGCGTTCTTCGCGACCGCGGCCGGGACGGCGGCCGGCGCGGCCCCGGAGCGACGCCTGTCGGGCCTGCGTGCGAGGTTCGCCCGGTGAACACGCGCACCGACCGGCCCCGTCCAGAGGCTCGCGCCGAGCTCGCGAGGCGGGAGGAGGACGGGGTCCTTCGACTACTGGCGGCCGCCGAGGCCGCACCCGGGTTCATGCCGGCCGACGAGGGCCGCGCCCTCTACGAGGCCGCCCGCGCGGTGGCGGTGCCCGGCCCGCTGCTGGAGATCGGCTCGTGGATGGGCAAGTCGGCGCTGTACCTCGCCGCCGCGGCGCGGGAGACCGGCCGGCAGGTGGTCACCGTCGACCACCACCGCGGGTCCGAGGAGCACCAGCCCGGCTGGGAGTACCACGACCCGTCGCTGGTCGACCCCGCCGTCGGGCGCATCGACACCCTGCCGCGGTTCCGCCGCACGATCGCCGACGCGGGAGCCGAGGACGTCGTCGTCGCCGTCGTCGCGCGGTCGGAGGTGCTCGCGCCGCTGTGGACGACCCCGCTGGCACTGCTGTTCCTCGACGGCAGCCACACCGAGGAGTCCGCGCGCCGCGACCAGGACGCCTGGGTGGACAAGCTCGCCGTCGGCGGCACGCTGGCCATCCACGACGTCTTCCCCGACCCCGCCGACGGCGGCCAGGCACCCTTCGGCGTGTACCGCCGGGTGCTCGCGTCCGGGGACTTCGAGGAGCTGCCGGGCACCGGCTCGCTGCGGCTGCTGCGCCGTGTCCGCTGACGCGCTGGGCGCCGAGCGGGCGGCCGCCCAGGCGCAGATCGAGGCGCTCACCCGCCAGTTCGACGAGATCGTCGCCGCGTCGCGGGCGTCCAACGCCGACGACGAGCACGACCCGGAGGGCGCCACCATCGCCTTCGAGCGGCAGCAGGTGGCGGCGCTGCTGGAGCAGGCGCGCCGCCGGCTGGCCGACGTCGACGCCGCCGTCACCGCCGTCGAGGCCGGCACCTACGGCCGCTGCGAGACCTGCAGCGGGCCGATCGCGCCCGAGCGCCTGGCCGCCCGGCCCACCGCCCGCACCTGCATCAGCTGCGCGCGCTGACCTCCGCTCGCACCGACAGGCGGGGCAGCAGCAGCTGGGTGAGCGGGCCGATGGCGAGGGCGTAGGCGACGGTGGCGACGCCGAGGGTGCCGCCGAGCACCCACCCGGTCGCGACGACGGCGACCTCGATCGTGGTGCGCACGAGCCGCACCGACCCGCCGGTGCGCCGCACGAGCCCCGTCATCAGCCCGTCCCGCGGGCCCGGCCCCAGGTGCACCCCGACGTAGGCGGCCGTGGCGACGGCGTTGAGGACGATGCCCGACACCGCGAACGCCGCCTGCGCCGCCAGGTGCGACGGCGCGGGCAGGACGGCGAGCGTGCCGTCGACGGCGACGCCGATGACGACGACGTTGCTCACCGTGCCGATCCCCGGCCGCTCCCGCAGCGGGATCCACGCGAGCAGGACCAGCGCACCCACGACCACGGTGACCAGCCCGAGCGACCAGCCCAGCCGCTGCGCGAGGCCCTGGTGCAGCACGTCCCACGGCGTGACCCCGAGCGAGGACCGCACCAGCAGGGCCATCGACGCCCCGTACAGCGCGAGGCCGGCGTAGAGCTGGACGAGGCGGCGCGGGAGACGGGCCGACACGGGAACCGGACGGTGCTGCAACACGACCGCCACTCTGCTGCGCGCCCGGCCCGGCTCCTACGGGCCAATCGCCCGGATTGGCCTGGTCCCGGGGCGCCCGTCGTCGACCTGGTGCCGCCTCAGCGGGGCCGAGACAGCAGCAGGTCGACACCGGGCGCCGGAGCGCCGGCGCTCACTCGCCGGTGACGCCGTCCAGGGCCTCGCGGATCAGGTCGGCGTGGCCGTTGTGCCGGGCGTACTCCTCGACCAGGTGCACCAGGATCCAGCGCAGGGAGAACTCGTCGTCACGGCCCCACGGCCGGTCCGCGGTGTCCAGCGGCAGCCGGCCGACGACCGACCGCACCGCCTCCGCGACCGCCCGCCACGTCGCCCACGCCGCCTCGACGTCGGCCGCCGTGACGGTCGCGGGGTCCACCCGGAACTGCTCGTCGCGGTCCCGCACCACGTCGGGCCAGAGGTCGAACGGCAGCCCGCCGAACCCGACCAGCCAGCCGGCCTCCACCGCGGCCAGGTGCCGGACCATCCCCAGCAGGGTCAGCTCCGACGTCGGCACCGCCCGGGTCGCCAGCTGCCGCGGCGTCAGCTCCGCGCACTTCCACTCCAGCGTCTGCCGCTGGTACTCGAGGAAACCCAGGACGGTGGCCGTCTCCTCCGCCACCAGCGGCGGGTCGGTGCGGTGGTCCGGCGGCGTCACGGGGTCCCCTCAGCTGACGTAGCGGCGGGCGGTGGAGCGGCGCTGGGCGGCGTCGAGCGCGGCGAACCGGGCCTCCGCGTGCGGCGGCAGGACCCGCCGCTCGCGCACCAGCCAGGGGATCCCGCGGACGGCGGCCCACAGCCCCTGCGCGGTCACCCGGTCCCGCGGCAGCGTGGCCAGCAGGTGCACGGTGCGCCGCAGCGCCGGGCGCAGCGGGCGCCGCAGCCACGTCGTCCAGAGGGTGTTGCGGATGCCGTCGCGCCGGCGGCGGTGCCCGTCGCGGGCCTTCGACGCCTGGTGGTGCACGGTCAGCTCGGGCAGGTAGCACAGCTCCCAGCCGGCGGCGGCGAGGTCGCCGGCCATGAGCTCCTCCTCCCCGCCCAGCCACAGCCGCTCGCTGAAGCCGCCGACCTCGAGGAACGCCTCCCGCCGGACGACGCTCGCGCCGGCGAGGAAGGACCCGAGCGCCGGGCCGGGCAGCCAGCCGGCGCCGGGGACGGGGGAGTCGCGCAGCTCCGGCACGATCGGGTCCTCCCGGCCGCCGGGCTCGACCAGGATCCGCGCGGTCACCACGGCCAGCCGCGGGTGCGCGTCGAGGACGTCGGCCGCCGTCCGCAGCGACCCCGGGTCCCACCAGGTGTCGTCGTCGCAGAAGGCCACGTACGGCGTGTCCAGCCGGCCGACGCCGACGTTGCGGCCGATCGCGCCCAGGTTCTCCGGGCTGGCGACGAGCTCCACGGCGGGGAAGCGCCGGGCGATCGCCTCCGCGGTCCCGTCGGTGGAGCCGTTGTCGACGACCACCACGTGCGGCCGCTCGGGCAGCGCCCGCAGCCGGGACAGCGCCCCGAGCACCTCGTCGCGGCGCTGGTGGGTGATCACGACGACGGCGACCCGCGGGTCGCTCCCGATCTCCTGCGGCCGTGCGGCGGTGGCCGTCACGCGGCGTCCCCGGCCAGCAGGCGCAGGTCGGCCAGGACCTGGGCGGGCAGCCGGCGACGGCGGCGCAGCGCGGCGGGCAGGTCCGGCAGCGCCCGCCGCATCCCCTGCCGCCCGGGCGCCCCGGCCCGCAGCGCGGCGCCCACGGTGCGGGCGACGTCGCGCAGCGGCAGCCGCATCACCGCGGTGAGCAGCTTCGAGCGCCAGATCGCGGCCTGCCGCGCGGCGGGGTCGGACCGCCGGACCGAGGGGTGGTGGTGCACGGTCACCGAGTCCACGTAGGCGATGTCCCAGCCGGCGGCGGCCAGGTCCAGCGACAGCCGCTCCTCCTCGCCGGGGAAGCGCACCACCGGGTCGAAGCCGCCGACGGACAGGAACGCCTCGGTGCGCACCATCGCCGCGCACGCGATGAAGCCGAGCAGCCGCGGTCCGGGCAGGTGCGCCGGGGTGCCGAGGGGGCTCGCGGCCAGCTCCGGGCACAGCGGGTCCAGCCGCTCCTCCGGGCCGACGAGGACCCGCGCGTTGAGCACCGCCAGCCGCGGGTGCGCGCGCATGACCGCCGCGGCGCGGGCGAGGTCGCCGGGCGCCCACCACGAGTCGTCGTCGGCGAAGGCCACGAACTCGCTGCCCGCGTGCCCGGCGCCGATCGTGCGGGCGTGGGCCCCGGCGTTCTCGACCAGCGGCAGCACGGTCACCTGCGGCAGCGCGGCGCGGACGGCGTCGACGGTCCCGTCGGTGGAGCCGTTGTCCACCAGCACGACCGGCGCCTCGTGGCGCGGGAGCGTGGCCAGCAGGTCCGCGCGCCGGTCGCGGCTCATCACGACGACGCTGACGCCGTCGGGGGTGGGGGTGCGGGGGGTGCGGGGCCGTACCGACGTGCGCGTCACGCGGAGGCACTGCCCGGCAGCGTCGCTGCCGAACCGGCGTCCTCGGTGCCCGGCGCGGGCAGCGCCGCCGGGTCGGCGAACAACCCGCAGGCGGGTGTGGCGCCGGCCAGCGCGTCCGCGGCGAGCACCACCGCCGCCGCGGTCCACGTCGTCCGCTCGACCGGCCAGCGCGCGTCGTCGGGGTAGACGAAGCCGGTCCAGTAGGAGCCGTCGTCGTGGCGCAGGTGCTGCATGGCCGCCACCTGCTCCAGGGCGGCCTCCGGCTGCCCGGCGACGACGAGCGCCAGCGCCAGCTCGCAGGTCTCCGCGCCGGTCACCCACGGGCGGTCGGCCACGCAGCGGGCGCCCAGGCCCGGGACGACGAAGCGGTCCCAGTCCGCCGCCAGCCGGGCGCGGGCGGGCCCGCCGGTGACCGCGCCGGCCAGCACCGGGTAGTACCAGTCCATCGACCAGCGGGAGCGGTCGGCGAAGGCGGCGGGCTCGGTGCGCAGCGCCGTGCCGAGGCCGGTGACCGCCAGCTCCCAGTCCGGCTGCGACTGCCCGGCCAGCTCCGCCAGCGCGATGCCGCAGCGCAGCGCCTGGAACAGGCTGGCGTTGCCGGTGAGCAGCGCGACGTCGTCCGGCGTGCCGTCGGGCCGCAGCGCCCACCCGATGGCGCCGGAGGCCAGCTGCATGTCCACGACGAGGTCCAGGCCGCGGCGGACGGCCGGCCACAGCTCGCGGACCAGTCGCTCGTCGCCGCTGGCCAGCCACGTGTGCCACGCCCCGACGGCGAGGTAGCCGGCGTGGTTGCTCTCGACGGCGGGCTGGGTCTCGGCGCCGTCGCGGTACTCGGCGGCCCAGGAGCCGTCCGGGCGCTGCCGGGCGGCCAGCCAGCGGTAGGCCGCCGCCGCCCGCGCGTGCTCCCCGCCGACGTCGAGGGCCATCGCCGCCTCGACCGAGTCCCACGGGTCCAGCTGCCCCCCGCGGAACCACGGCAGCGACCCGTCGCGGCCCTGCTCGGCGGCGATGGCGGACACGGTGCGCCGCACGGCGGCCCCGTCGAGGACGCCGGGCAGCTCGGGCAGCTCAGCGGACCGCAGCGGTCTTCTCCCGCTCCGGGCGGGCGCCCGCCGCCGGCACCCGGGGCTTGTCCGCGTAGACCACGAGGCTCTTGCCGATCAGCGGGTCGAGCACCCTCTCGGCGAGCCGGGTCACCCACGGCCGCCTCGTCAGGTCCCACACCAGCAGCCGGTGGTAGGCCCGGACGACGGCGGCGTCCCGGTCCACCCCGACGGCGCACTTGAGCCACCAGTAGGGCGCGTGCAGCGCGTGCGCGTGGTGGCTGCGCCCGGGCACCAGGCCCGCCACCGACAGCCGGGCGCGCAGCACGTCGCCGCGGTAGATGCGGACGTGCCCGCCCTCGTTGGCGTGGTAGGCGTCCGACAGCGCCCAGCACACCCGCTCGGGGCCGTACCGCGGCACGGTGACGGCGACCCGCCCGCCCGGCTTGAGCACCCGGGCGATCTCGGTCATCGCGGTGCCGTCGTCGGGGATGTGCTCGAGCACCTCCGAGGCGATCACCCGGTCGACGCTGCCGTCGGGGAACGGGAGGTGCCGCAGGTCGCCGCGGACCACCTCGTGGTGCGCCCCGGCCGGTGCCTCGCCGGCCTCGGCGATCGCGCCCAGCCACCGCTTGGTCGTCTCCACCTCGGGCACGCCCCAGTCGACGGCGACCACGGACGCGCCGCGGCGGTAGGCCTCGAAGGCGTGCCGGCCCTCGCCGCAGCCGAGGTCCAGCACGGTCATGCCGGGGCGCAGGTCGAGCAGGTCGTAGGTGACGGTCAGCACGGACGGCCCTCCCGGTCGCGCGTCGGGCCCGGCGTCATCCGCGGCGCCCCTTCCGGTCCAGCACCCCGGCGTACCAGTCCGCGGTCCGCTCCGCGGTCGAGCGCCACGTGTAGGCGGCCAGCACCCGGCGGCGCCCGGCGCGACCGAGCTGCTCCTGCAGCGACGGCTTCTCGAGCACCAGCTTCAGCGCCGCCGTCAGCTCGTCGACGTCCCCGGCGCGCACCCGCAGGCCGGCCTGGGAGCCGACCACCTCCGGCAGCGCGCCGGCGTCGGTGGTGACCAGCGGCGTCCCGCAGGCCATGGCCTCGACCGCGGGCAGCGAGAAGCCCTCGTAGAGGGAGGGGATGGCGGCGACGGTGGCCGTCTGCAGCAGCCGCACCAGGTCGGCCTCGGGCAGCGGCCCGGTGAAGCGGACGGCGTCGCGCAGGCCGAGGCGGTCCAGCGCCGACTCGGCCGGACCGCCGGGCCGGGCGGTGCCGACGACGGTCAGCCGCACCGGCCGCTCGGTGCGCAGCTTGGCCACCGCCTCGAGCAGGTGGACCAGCCCCTTGAGCGGGACGTCCGCGCTGGTGGTGACGACGATCGAGTCGGCCTCGCGCGGCCGGTCGGCCGGCGGCGGGGTGAAGACGTCGGGGTCGATGCCGACGGGGATGACCTCGACGGCCGCGGCGGGGACGTGCAGGTGGGTCTCGATGTCGCGCCGCGAGCTCTCCGAGACGGTGGTGACCGCGTCCAGCCGGGGGGCCACGCGGGCCTGCATGGCGGTGAAGGCGTACCAGCGGCGCAGGGTCAGCCGGCGTCGCAGCGTGGGCGCGGCGGCGAGCTCGAGCTGCCGGTCGATGGCGACCGGGTGGTGCACCGTGGCCACGGTCGGGACGCCCGCGCGGACCAGCCGCAGCAGCCCGTAGCCCAGGCTCTGGTTGTCGTGCACGACGTCGAACTCGTGCGCGCGGGGGAGCAGCAGCCGGGCGGCGCGCAGCGTGAAGGTCAGCGGCTCGGGGAACGCCGCGGTGCACATCGCCGCCCACTCCAGGACGTCGATCCGGTCGCGGAACTCCGAGGGCCGCGGCGTCCGGAACGGGTCGGGCTCGCGGTAGAGGTCCAGGCTCGGCACCGGGGTGAGCGGGACGCCGTCGTCGAGCTCGGGATAGGGCTGGCCGGAGAGCACCTCGACGTCGTGGCCGAGGGCGGTGAGCTCGCGCGAGAGGGCCCGGACGTAGACGCCCTGGCCGCCGCCGTGCGGCTTGCTGCGGTACGACAGCAGTGCGATCCGCAGCCGTCGTCCCATGCGCCGGACCCTACCGACCCCGTCCGGTCCCCTTTCCGGGCCCGCCTGACAGGGTGACCGGCGTGATCCGACACGTCGTGCACTTCACCTGGTCCGACGCCGCCGACGACGCCCGGCGGGCCGAGACGGTGGCCGCGCTGCGCCGGCTGCCGGAGCAGGTGCCCGGGTCGCTGGCGTTCACCGTCGCCCCCGACGCCGGCCTGGTCGAGGGCAACGCGCACGCGGTCCTGGTCGCCGACTTCCCCGACGCCGATGCCTTCCGGCGCTACGCCACCGACCGGGTGCACCTCGCGGTCATCGCCGAGCACGTGCGCCCGTACCTGGCCGCCCGCAGCGCCGTCCAGTACGAGCTGTGACCCGATCGGGCGGCTGACCTGCGGTTCTGCCCGGTGCTGGATAGCGTCCGGCGCATGACCGGACGCCGCCCCGTCCTCGCCACCGCCGGCCTGCTCGCCGTCCCGCTGCTCGCGGCCTGCGGCGGGGAGGACGTCCGGGGCGCGGCCTCGCCCGCCTCCACCTCCTCGTCGTCCTCGGCCTCGGGTTCGTCCTCGGCGTCGCCGTCCTCGTCGTCGTCCGCTGGGACCGACCTCGCGCCCAGCCTGCTGCCGGCCGAGGCGTTCGGCGCGGGCGCGCAGGTCACCCCGCTGACCGAGGCCCAGCTCGCGCAGGGCGCGGCGGTGGCCGGCGGCACGGCCGAGGACCTGCAGGTGACCCCGCCGGAGTGCGGGCCCGCGGTGCAGGGCACCCAGCCGTCCTTCGACGAGTACGACGACGTCGCCGCGCAGGTCGCCGTCACCGGGACGGTCACCACCGTGCAGGCGCTGGCCTCCGGCGGCCCGGCCGAGGACGCGCTGGCCGGCTTCGGGCAGCAGCTCGACCGGTGCCGGGAGGTGCAGGTCAGCGCGCCGCAGGTCGGCACGGTCACCATCGCCTTCGCCGGGCTCGACGTCCCCGACCTCGGTGACGGCTCCGCCGGGGTCACCTACACGACCACGGTGACCGGGCCCGACGGGCAGCAGCTGACCGTGCCGGCGCTGGTCGGCGTGGTGCAGGACGGGGACCGGGTGGTCGTGCTGCTGACCACCGACACCTCCGGCGGGCGGCCCGACCCCACGGCGTTCACCGGCCTGCTCGAGCAGGCGTACGAGACGCAGGCCGAGGCCCTCGACTAGCCGGGACCGACACCCCCGGTCCCGGCCGTCCACAGGAGCGACCCCCTCCACAGGCACCCTGCGCGAGCCCAGCGAGGGCCCGTCCGGCCCCAGGGTCGGCCGGGTGGACCAACCCCCCATCCCCGTCATCCGGCTCGGCGACACCGGCGAGGTCGCCGCCGCCCTGCCCCACCTGCTCGGCTTCCACCCCGCCGAGTCGATCGTGCTGGTCGGCCTGCGCGGCCCGAACGGCAGCCGCGTCGGCCTCACCGTGCGCGCCGACCTCCCGCCGCCCGCCGCGGCCCGCGCGCTGGCGGTCACGCTGGCCGGGAAGGTGCTCACCGACGACCCCGTCGCGGTGCTGCTGGCGGTGGTGTCCGAGGTCCCCGACGTCGTGGCCCCCGACGTCGTGGCCCCCGACGTCATGGCCCCCGACGTCATGGTCCCCGACGTCATGGCCCCCGACGACCGGTCGGTCCCCGTCCTCCCGTCCGGGCCGGGGGAGCCGGCCCCGGAGCTCCCGCACCGCGACCTGGTGCACGAGCTCGTGCTCGCCCTCGACGCCCGGGACGTGCCGGTGCGCGAGGCGCTGCTGGTCCGGTCGGGCCGCTGGTGGGACTACGACTGCCCGTACCCGTGCTGCGAGCCCGGCTCCGGGACGCCGCTGCCCGCCGGCGCCAGCCCGCTGGCCGCCGCGGCGGTGGCCGGCGGCGCGGTCCTGGCCGCCGACCGCGCCGCGCTCGCCGCGCGGATCACCCCGCCCGACGGCGACCCGGCGGCGCCCGCGATGGCGGCGGCCTGCCTGGCGGAGGGCCGCGAGCACGCCGCCCGGCTCCAGGCGCTCGGCCGGGACGTGGTCGCCGCGGAGGCCGGCGCGGCGATCGCCGCGGCCCTGGCCGACTGCCGGCCCGGACCGGCCACCGCGGCCACCCGGCTCGCCGACGCCCGGGTGGCCCGGGTGCTGTGGGGGCTCACCGTCCCCGACGTCCGCGACCGCGCGCTCGGTCTCGCGCTGGGCGAGGACGCCGCGGCCGCCGAGGTGCTGTGGACCGAGTGCACCCGCCGCGCGCCGGTACCGCTCGACGGGCCGCCGGCCACGCTGCTCGCGGTCAGCGCCTGGCTGCGCGGCGACGGCGCCACGGCCAACGTGGCCCTGGACCGCGCGCTGGCCGCGGACCCGGACGCCCGGCTGCCCCGGCTGCTCGCCGACGGCCTGGCGCAGTGCCTGCCGCCCGCCCAGCTGCGCGTGCTGATCAGCAGCACCCTCGAGGAGGCCGGGTGAGCGGGCTCAGACGAGCTCGGGGCGCTGCCACCCCTGCCCGAGGACGTGCTCGGCGAGGAAGGCGATCACCGTCTCGTACCAGACCGTCGCGTTCCCGGGCGTGAGCACCCAGTGGTTCTCGTCCGGGAAGTACAGGAACCTCGACGGGACGCCGCGCTTCTGCAGGTCGTACCAGAGCCGCAGGCCCTCGCCGATCGGCACGCGGTAGTCCTTGTCGCCGTGGATCACCAGCACCGGCGTGCGGATGGCGTCGGCGAACCGGTGCGGGGAGTTCTGCTCGTAGCGCTTGGGCTCGACCAGCGGCGCGCCCCACTCCCGCTCCCAGTAGTAGGCGGCGTCCGTGGTGCCGATGAACGAGTCGAGGTCCCACAGGCTCGCGTGGGTGACGATCGCCCGGAAACGGTCGGTCTGGGTGGCCACCCAGTTGGCCATGTAGCCGCCGAAAGAGCCGCCCATCGCCGCGGTTCGCTCCGCGTCCACCTCGGGCCGCTCGAGGGCGGCGTCCACGGCGGTCATCAGGTCGGTGTAGGGCGCACCGCCCCACTCGCCCCAGCCGCGGCGGACGAAGTCCTGGCCGAACCCCTGCGACAGCGCCGGGTTGGGCAGCAGGACGGCGTAGCCGCGGGCGGCCATCACCCACGGGCACCAGCGCCACGACCAAGAGTTCCAGCTCATCAGCGGCCCGCCGTGGATCCACAGCAGCAGCGGCGCCGGGTCCTCGGCGCTCGCACCCTCGGGCAGCACCAGCCACGACTGCACCTCGGCGCCGTCGGCGGCAGTGGCGCGCACCTCGTGCAGGGTGCCGGGCAGCGGCCCGAGCGCGCCGGGGGCGGGCAGCGGCTCGGGGTGCTGGCCGGTGGCGCGCGGGTCCAGGCGCACCGGCGCCGGCGGCTCGTCGTAGGCCGAGCGCAGCGCGAACAGGGCGCTGCCGTCGCGGGCCACCCGCAGGTCGCTGTAGGCGCCGTCGGCGGTCAGCCGGACCGGGGCGCCGCCGGTGAGCTCCACCCGGAACAGCGCGTGCCGGCCGTCGTCGTCGGCGAGGAAGTAGACGGCGTCGCCCTCGGCACTGAACTGCGGGGCGCTGGGCCACCGGTCGAAGTCCGGGGTCAGGTCGCGGGCGTCCCCGGAGGCGACGTCGACCAGCAGCAGCGTGTAGTCCGGCGGCTCGGCGTAGGTGGTCATCGACTCGCGCACGCAGACCACCCAGGCGCCGTCGGGGGAGAACGCGGCGGCGTACACGTCGGCCAGCGGGTCGTCGACCAGGACCCGGCCGTCACCGGTCGCGGTCTCGACGAGGACCAGCCGGTCGCGCCGGCCGGCCGGGCCGTCGGCGACGGAGTCCACGCGCACCAGCAGCCGGCCGTCGGGCGAGAGGGCCACCGCCTCCCCGGCGCCGAGCGGCGGGAGGGCGTCGGGCGTGAGGTCGCGCAGCGGCACCGGCCCGGCCGGCTCGCCGGCGGGGTCCTCCGCGGGCAGCGCGCCGGCCCAGAACAGGTGCGGGGCCGCCGGCCCGAGGTCGCTGTCCCAGTACCGGACGGGATAGGCCTCGTGCAGCACCGCCGACACCCCGGCGTCGGTGCGGGCCTTGCGGCGCTGTCCGTCCTCGTCCGCGTCGGCAGCGCCGGGCATGGTCGAGGCCACGACGACGACCTCACCGCTGTCGGCCGACACGGCGAACCCGCCTACGCCGCCGGGCCGGGTCACCACCGGCCGGGCCTCCCCGCCGCCGGGCGGCAGCGCCCACAGCGCCGGCTTCGGGTCGCCGCCGTCCTTGCCGGCGGCGGGGTCGGGGCGGGCCGAGAGGAACAGCAGCGTGCCGTCCGGGGCGAACGCCGGCGCCGCCTCCCCGGGCGCGCTGCGGGTCAGCCGGCGCGGCGGGCGGTGCCCGTCGGGGTCGACGTCCCACAGCGCCGAGACCCACTTCTTCCGGTCGGCGTCGAGGGTCTGCACCGAGACCGCCAGCCGGCCGTCGTGGGCCAGCGCCAGGCCGGTCACCCGCGGGATCGCGACGAAGTCGGCCAGCCGGGCGAACGGGTGCGCCGGATCGGGATCGGGAGCGGTCTCGGGCACGGCGTCGGACGGGCTCACCGGGGCTCCTCGCGGGGACGACGGGACGGTGCCGCCCACCGTAACCAGCAGCGCCCGGCCCCCCACCGGAGCGGGGGACCGGGCGCCGGGCTCGGTGACGTGCTGGAACGGCCCCGCTGCGGGCCCCGCGCCGAGCCCGCGAGGCGTGGGGGCGGCGGGGTCCTCTCAGAGCTGGGCGGCGGCCTCGACCGGGGTCAGGTCCTCGTCCATGGCCGAGACGAACAGGTGCTGGGCCACGCCCTGCGGCAGCGGGTGCCCGTCGAGGCTGATCGTGCCGTTCACCGACTGCGCCACCATCGTGGCGCCGGGTCGGATGCCCTGGTCGGCGAGCTGCCGGAGCAGCGCGGCGTCCTCCTGGAGCTGCTCGCTGATCCGCCGGATGGTCACCTGCCGGCCCTCGGCGGTCGCGGTGTTCGACAGCAGCGTCAGGGCGTCGAGGACGGCCGAGGTCTCCCCGCCGAGCGCGTCCAGGCCCGGGATCGGGTTGCCGAAGGGCGAGACCGTCGGGTTGCCCAGCAGGGACAGCAGCCGGCGCTCCACCGCCTCGCTCATGACGTGCTCCCAGCGGCAGGCCTCCTCGTGGACCTCGGCGTAGTCCAGGCCGATGACGTCGACGAGCAGGCACTCGGCCAGCCGGTGCTTGCGCATGACCGCGGTGGCGAGGGCGCGTCCGGTCTCCGACAGCTGCAGGTGGCGGTCGCCCTCGACGGTCAGCAGGCCGTCGCGCTCCATGCGGGCCACGGTCTGGGACACCGTCGGG
Source organism: Geodermatophilus sp. SYSU D00867 (assembly GCF_054050315.1). Taxonomy (NCBI): domain Bacteria; kingdom Bacillati; phylum Actinomycetota; class Actinomycetes; order Geodermatophilales; family Geodermatophilaceae; genus Geodermatophilus; species Geodermatophilus sp. SYSU D00867. The sequence continues at coordinate 212,710 of NZ_JBJGZC010000002.1, forward strand.
CCGCTCTGGTGCAGCCGCTCGGCGATGCGCGCCCGCAGCGGGACGATGCCCTCCTCCTCCAGCTCGAAGATCGTGCGGAGGTACATCTCGGTGGTGTCGATGAGGTCGTTCACTGGCACTCCTCCGTGTCGGACCCGATCGTACGGTGCGCTGCGCCCCGTTCCGGGGATCGCGGACGGGGTTCCCGGGCGGGCGACCGAGGCCACGGCCGCGGTGCCGTGGAGGGGACGGCCGGAGGGCGCGGCGGTAGCGTCCGGACCGGGCACCACCCGCGCGGGCACCGGCCCGGGCGGCGCGCCCGGCGGGGACGGCGACAGGGAGGGCTCGTGAGCGACTCGGTGGCCGTCGTCTGGGACGACGCCCTGCTCGGCTACACGATGGGCGGTGACCACCCGCTGCACCCGGTGCGGCTGGACCTCACCATGCGGCTGGCCGACGGGCTGGGCGTGCTGGCACCGGGCCGGGTGGAGGTGGTCCGTCCCACGCCGGCCGGCGAGGACCTGCTCACCCTGGTGCACGACCCCGCCTACCTGGAGGCGGTGCGGCGCGCGCCCACCCACCCCGACGAGGCGTTCGGCCTGGGCACCGCCGACAACCCGGTCTTCGAGGGCATGTACGAGGCGGCCGCGCTCATCACCGGCGGCAGCGTCCAGGCCGCCGAGCTGGTGCACTCCGGCCAGGCGCAGCACGCGGTCAACATCTCCGGCGGCCTGCACCACGCCATGCGCGACCGCGCCTCGGGCTTCTGCGTGTTCAACGACGCCGCGATCGCCATCGCCTGGCTGCTCGGCCAGGGCTACGAGCGGATCGCCTACGTCGACCTCGACGTGCACCACGGCGACGGCGTGCAGGCCGCGTTCTACGACGACCCGCGGGTGCTCACGGTGAGCGTCCACCAGACCCCGCTGACGCTGTTCCCCGGCACCGGCTTCCCCGAGGAGACCGGCGACCCCGAGAAGGCGCTGGGCACCGCGGTCAACCTCGCCCTGCCCAACGGCACCGACGACTCCGGCTGGCTGCGCGCCTTCACCGCCGTCGTCCCCAGCGTGGTGCGCGCGTTCGCCCCGCAGGTACTGGTCACCCAGTGCGGCTGCGACGCCCACCACGAGGACCCGCTGGCCGACCTCGCGCTCACCGTCGACGGCCAGCGGGCCAGCTACCGGGCGGTGCACGAGCTCGCGCACGAGGTCTGCGACGGCCGCTGGGTCGCCCTCGGCGGCGGCGGGTACGGGCTGGTGCGCTGCGTGCCGCGGGCCTGGACGCACCTGCTCGCCGAGGCGTCGGGGGAGCGGCTGGACCCGGTGACCGCGATCCCGCAGTCCTGGCGCGACGACGTCGTCGCCCGCGGGCTGCGGGCCCGGCCGCCCACGCACATGACCGAGGGCGGCTACACCGGCTTCTCCGCGTGGGACCCGTTCACCGAGTCCCGCGTCGACCGGGCGATCTCCCGCACCCGCAAGGCGTCCTTCCCCTGGTTCGGCCTCGACCCGGACGACCCCCGTGACTGAGCAGCAGACCGTCGACCAGGCCCCAGCCGAGGTGGCGCCGCAGCCGCCCGCGCACTGGGAGGCCGACATCGTCGCCGCGGACGGCGGCACGGTGCACCTGCGCCCGATCTGCCCGGAGGACGCCGAGGGGCTGACCGGGCTCATGGACCGCAGCTCCGACCAGACCCGCTACTACCGGTTCTTCGGGCCGATGAAGCGGCTGTCGGACAGGGACCTGCACCGGTTCACCCACGTCGACCACGACACCCGCGTCGCGTTCGTCCTGCTGCTCGGCGACCAGCTGATCGGCGTCGGCCGCTACGACCGCCTCCCGGGCACCACCGAGGCCGAGGTCGCCTTCCTCATCGAGGACGCCCACCAGGGCCGCGGGCTCGGCTCGGTGCTGCTGGAGCACCTGGCCGCCGCCGCCCGCGAGCGCGGCATCACCACCTTCGTCGCCGAGGTGTTGTCGCAGAACGGCCGGATGGTCCGGGTCTTCCTCGACGCCGGCTACCAGGCCCGCCGCTCCTACGAGGAGGGCGTGGTCCACCTGACCTTCCCGATCGCCCCCACCGAGACCTCGCTGGCGGTCGCCTACGAGCGCGAGCAGCGCAGCGAGTCCCGGTCGATCGCGCGGCTGCTCACCCCGTCGTCGGTCGCGGTGGTCGGCGCCAGCAACGACGAGGGCAAGATCGGCAACCTCGTCCTGCGCAACCTGCTCGACTACCGCTTCGACGGGCCGGTCTACCCGGTCAACCCCGGCACCCGACACGTGCGCGGCGTCCCCGCCTACGCCTCCATCGAGGACGTCCCCGGCGACGTCGACCTCGCCGTCGTCGCGGTCCCCGCCGACGAGGTCGCGGACGTGGTGGAGGCCTGCCGGCGCAAGCGGGTCCGCGGCCTGGTGGTCATCTCCGGCGGGTTCGGCGAGACCGGGCCCGAGGGCCGGGAGGCCGAGCGGCGGCTGGTCGCCGCGGCGCGGGCCTCGGGCATGCGGGTGGTCGGCCCCAACTGCCTCGGCATCGTCAACACCGATCCGGCGATCCGGCTGGACGCCAGCCTCGCCCCGCGGGTCCCCGGCCGCGGGCGGGTGGGCTTCTTCGCCCAGTCCGGCGCGCTCGGCGTGGCCCTGCTGGAGCGGGCGGCCAGCCGCAACATCGGCCTGTCGAGCTTCGTCTCGGCCGGCAACCGCGCCGACGTCAGCGGCAACGACCTGCTGCAGTACTGGGCCACCGACCCCGGCACCGAGGTCGTGCTGCTGCACCTGGAGAGCTTCGGCAACCCCCGCAAGTTCGCCCGGCTCGCGCGCAGCGTCGCCCGCACCAAGCCGGTGGTGGCGGTGAAGAGCGGCCGGCACGGCGGGCTCACCCCGGGCCTGGCCGGCACGTCGGTCGCGGTGCCCGAGCAGTCGGTGGCGGCGCTGTTCGCCTCGGCCGGCGTCATCCGGGTGGAGACCGTCGCCCAGCTGTTCGAGGTCGGCATGCTGCTGGCCCACCAGCCGCTGCCGGCGGGCGACCGGGTCGCCGTCGTCGGCAACTCCACGGCGCTGGGCGTGCTGGTCGCTGACGCCGTCCTCGACCAGGGCCTGACCCTGGCGCACGAGGCGCCGGTCGACATCGGCACCGCCGGCACCCCGGAGGCCTTCCGCGCGGCGCTGCAGGAGGCGGTCGACGACGACGGGGTGGACGCCGTCGTCGCGGTGTTCCTCCCGCCGCTGGTGCGGACCTCGCCCGACGCGTACGGCCGGGCGCTGCGCGAGGTGTCGCAGGGCTCGGCCAAGCCGGTGCTCGCGACGTTCCTGTCGGCGGAGGGCATCCCGCCGGAGCTCACCGTGCCCGACGACGAGGGCATGCCCGCCCGTGGCTCGGTCCCGTCCTACGCGACGCCGGAGCGGGCGGTCATCGCGCTGGCGCGGGTCGCCGAGTACGCCCGCTGGCGCCGCCGGCCGGCCGGCACCGTGCCCGAGCTGCCCGGCGTCGACGCCGACCGGGCGCGGTCGGTGGTGCTCGGCGCGATGGCGGGGTCCCCCGGGGGGCGGCAGCTCCGCGACGACGAGGTCATCGCCCTGCTGGGCGCCTACGGGGTGCCGCTGCTCGGCACGCGGACGGCGACCACCGCGGACGAGGCGGTCGCCGCGGCCGGCGCGATCGGCTACCCGGTGGTGCTCAAGTCGACGGCGCCGTGGCTGCGGCACCGCACCGACCTCGGCGGTGTGCGGCTGGACCTGCCCGACGCCGGCGCCGTCCGTGCCGCGTTCGAGGCCATCCCGGCCGGCGACCCGGTGATCGTGCAGGAGATGGCCGCGCCGGGCGTGGCCACCGTCATCGAGGTCGTCGACGACCCGTCGTTCGGCGCCCTGGTCAGCTTCGGCCTCGGGGGAGTGGCCACCGAGCTGCTCGGCGACCGCGCCTACCGCACGCTGCCGCTCACCGACCTCGACGCCGCCGAGCTGGTCCGCGCGCCCCGGGCGTGGCCGCTGCTCGACGGCTGGCGGGGGGCCGAGCGGGTCGACGTCGCGGCGCTGGAGGACCTGCTGCTGCGGGTGGCCCGGCTCGCCGAGGACCTGCCCGAGGTGCTCGGCCTCGCCCTGTCGCCGGTGATCGTCGGCCCGGCGAACCCCTGGCACGGCGGCCGGTCGCTCGTGGTCGCCGGCGGCACCGTGCGCGTCGGGCCGCCGACCGCCCGGGTCGATCCGGGTCCCCGCCGCATGCGCGACTGATCACACCGTCGGCCTCCGGCCGGCACCACCCGCGGAGCCCTCCGGCCCCGCTCGGGCACGACAGCGCAGGGCGGGTCACCTCCGCCAGAACAGGTGGTGGGTGACGCCGCTCGGGCTGGGCACGACCTCGTGGTGGAAGCGGTCGAGCAGCTCGTCGGGCGAGGTCCACAGCCGGGAGCCGGCGCCCAGCTCGACCGGTGCGACGGCGACGTGCAGCGTGTCGACGAGGTCGGCGTCGAGGAACTGGCGGATCACCGTGGCGCCGCCCCCGAGCCGGACGTCGGCACCGCCGGCCGCCGCGCGCGCCTTCTCCAGCACCGTGGCCGGGTCGGCGTCGACGAAGTGGAACGTCGTGTCCGACAGCGTGAACGACGGCCGCACGTGGTGGGTCATCACGAAGACCGGCGTGTGGAACGGCGGGTCCTCGCCCCACCAGCCCTGCCACTCGAGGTCCTCCCAGGGGCCGCGGTGGGGCGAGAACTTGTTCCGGCCCATGATCTCGGCGCCGATGCCGTGCGTGAAGTCGCGGGTGAAGTAGTCGTCCAGGCCGCGGCTGCCGCCCGGCCGGGTGCGGTTGGGGAAGCTGGCCGTGGCGACCGCCCAGGCCATCAACGTCATGGGGTCGGCGTGCCCGAACGGCCGCTCCAGGCTCTGGCCCTCGCCGGCGCCGTACCCGTCGCTCGAGACGGTGAAGTTCTGCACCCTCAACAGCTGGCCCACGGTCCCTCCCTCGGTGTCAACGAGGGGCTGACCGCCGGCGGCGCCGAAACTCATCGGCGCGCCTGCCTCAGGGACGGCGGCCGGTGAAGGCGAGCAGCCTCGCCCGGTCGTCGGCGTCCTCGGGCACGGTCACCCGCGGGCCGTAGTGGCCGCTGCCGCGCAGCGCGGCGTCCCACGGCTCGATGCCGGCGAGGAACGCCGAGGCCTCGTCCGCGTCGATCGTCTCGTCCTGGCCGGTGGCGCGGGCGAGGTCCCAGGCGTGCACCAGGAGGTCCATGAGGCCGGTCATGGCGACGAGGTCCTCGATCGGCATGTCCCCGGCCCGGGTGCTGGTCGGCCGGCGGGCGAGGTCCGGGTCGGCGAGCAGGGCCCGGATCGCGGCGTCGGTGGCCCGCCAGGCGCCCGCGGGGTCGTCGTCGACCGGGGGGTGCGCGGGCAGCGGGAGGTCCACCGCGGGGAAGTAGAGCGCGGGCATCCACTCCACCAGGTGCCGGACGACGTCGCGGGCCACCCAGCCCTCGCACGGCGCCGGGTCGTCCCAGCGTCCGGGCGGGACGCCGTCGACCCTGCGGCCGAAGTCGTCCGCGAGCCTCGCCCACCGCTCCGCCGTGCCCGCCATGGCCGCCTCCTCAACCGTTCGGTTGAGCACGAGCCTGGCCCGGGGCGCGACCCCTGTCAACGCCGAGAGCCGGCTCCCCGCGAGGGGGAACCGGCTCTCGGTGCGGCCCTCTGCAGGGTCCCGCCGCGAGCGTGCGAGCGGTGGGGGGCAGAGGGGTCCTCCGTCTACGCCAGGTAGTCGCGCAGGGCGTCGGCGCGCTGCGGGTCGCGCAGCTTGGCCATCGTCTCGCGCTCGATCTGGCGGACCCGCTCACGGGACAGGCCGAACTGCTTGCCGATCTGCTCGAGCGTGCGGGGCTGGCCGCCGTCGAGGCCGAAGCGCAGCACGACCACGTCGCGCTCGCGCTCCTCCAGCGTGGAGAGGACGTTGCGCACGTCGCCCTTCATCATCTGGAAGGCCACCGCGTCCTCGGCCACCGCGGCGTCGGCGTCCTCGATGAAGTCACCGAGGCGGGACTCCTCGTCGGCGCCGACCGTCTGGTCGAGGCTGACCAGGTCCCGGCTGTACTCGAGCAGCTCGGTGACCCGCTCGGGCGTCATGTCGAGCTCGAGGCCGAGCTCCTCGGCGGTGGGCTCCCGCTCGAGCTCCTGGTGCACCCGCCGGCGGGTCCGCACGACCTTGTTGACCTGCTCGGCCAGGTGCACGGGCAGCCGGATGGTGCGGCCGGAGTCGGCCATCGCGCGGGTGATCGCCTGGCGGATCCACCACGTCGCGTAGGTCGAGAACTTGAAGCCCTTGGTGTAGTCGAACTTCTCGACGGCGCGGATGAGGCCGACATTGCCCTCCTGGATGAGGTCCAGGAACGTCATGCCGTGGCCGGTGTAGCGCTTGGCCACCGAGACGACCAGGCGCAGGTTGGCCTCGAGCAGGTGCCGCTTGGCGGCCTTGCCGTCGACCGCGAGGGCCTTGTAGTCGCGCTGCAGGGCAGGGGTGAGCTGCCGCTCGGCGAGCAGCCGCTCGGCGTAGAGACCGGCCTCGATGCGCTTAGCCAGCTCCACCTCCTGCTCGGCGGTCAGCAGGGCGGTCTTGCCGATGGTGTTGAGGTACACGCGCACCAGGTCGGTCGACACCAGGCCACTGGTGTCCGGCTCGCGGCGGGGCGAGCGGACCTCGAGGGCGTCACTGGGGGAAGACTGGAGGAGCGTCACGGGATGTCTTCGTCCTTGCTCGGAGTTCGGATGCGCCGCCGGCTGTCCGGTGGCGGTGGCGCACCCGCGTCGGGGGTGGGGCTCCGTTGTCCGGCGGGGCCCCCACGGTTCGTTCGTCCGTTGTGGTCCGTTGTGTTTCGCCCCGTACAACGGTCCCGACGGGGCCGGGTGTTCCACGCGGCCCGGGTTCACAGTGAACGCACAGGCCGTGTGTTCGGTCACCACCCGTACCCGTCCGGTCGCCGGGTCAGACCTCCAGCAGCAAGGTCATCGGCCCCTCGTTGACCGACGCCACCGCCATCCGCGCGCCGAACACGCCGGTCGCCACGCCGGTCCCGCGCCGCCGCAGCTCCGCCACCACCTCGTCCACCAGCGGCTCGGCGACGTCCCCGGGCGCGGCGGCGTCCCAGGACGGGCGGCGGCCCTTCCGCGTGTCCGCGTAGAGGGTGAACTGGCTCACCACGAGCACCGGCAGGCCGAGGTCGCCGGCCGAGCGGGCGCCGTCCCCGGTGGGGAAGACCCGCAGCTCGTGGACCTTCCGGGCCAGGGTGCGGGCCCGGTCGGCGTCGTCGTCCCGGCCGACGCCGACCAGCGCGAGCAGGCCCGTCCCGATCTCCCCGACGACGGCCCCGTCGACGGTCACCGAGGCCGAGGACACCCTGCTCACCACCGCGCGCACCGACCCATCCTGCGCGAGCGGTGCGCGGCGGCAGGACCCCCTGGGCGGAACGGGTCAGCGGGCCGCCCCACCGGACACCCCCCGCGGAACCGCATCACCCGGGGCCCGGGGCGTGGGGACGGGAACCACCGGCGGTGCGGGGACCCGGCCGGAGCTCTCCTCCGACCACCAGCGGAGGCAGGTGTCCTCCCCGACGGCCCGTCGCGGCCGAAGGTGACCACGGTGTCCGGCCGCACGTCCTCGGGCAGGGCGCGCACCGCCCGGCCGCCGTCGTCCGGAGGGACGGCGGCGCACCGCCCGTCCCGGGAGCCGAGCCACCGGTGGTCGGTGACGCCGACCGCGGCCAGGCTCGCCACCACCTCCAGCCGCCGCAGGTCGGCGACCGGACCGTCCCCCTCCCGGCGAACTCGCCGTCGGTGGCGGTGACCACGACGACGGTCCGCCCCCGCGTCCCCGGCCTCGGCCATCAGCGCGGCCGACAGGTAGGCCTCGTCGTCCGGATGGGCCCAGACCCCAGGACCGTCCCCGGCTGGGACACCGTCAGCGTCTGCGGCACGGCCGCCTCCTCGTCCCGCACCGGTCGGGCCCGGTGCCTGCCCCGCCGGCCGGTCCGACCCGGTCCCTGGGTCGGCCAGGCGGCATCCCGTGTCCAGGGGCGGTCGCACCAGGGTCCTCCGGTCACCTCGACCGGCGTCTCGACGCCCGGTGGCCCGGATGGGACGCTCGGCCCGCGGGGCGGCAGCCGCCCCGCACCACGGCCAGCAGCATCGTCGAGGGGTCGCCGTGGACGTCGTCGAGGCCGGCGGGTGGACCATCGCCTACCACCGCGCGGGTGCAGGAGCGCCTCTGCTCCTCCTGCACGGCGCGTGGAGCGACGGCCGGGAGTGGCGGCCGCAGCTGGAGGGGCTGTCGGACGGGTTCGACGTGGTCGCCTGGGACGCGCCCGGCTGCGGTGCGTCCCCCGACCCGCCGGCCGACCTGACGCTGGCCGGGTACACCGACGCGGTGGCCGCGTTCGTCGGCGGGCTCGGCCTGGGCCGGGTGCACCTGTGCGGCCTGTCGTTCGGCGGCGGGCTCGCGCTCGCGGTGTGGCAGCGCCACCCGGAGGTGGTCCGCTCCCTGGTCCTCGCCTCCGCCTACGCCGGGTGGAGGGGGTCGCTGCCCCCGGAGGAGGTCGAGGCCCGGCTGCGGCGGGTGCGCGCGGAGCTCGACCGCCCCCCGGCCGAGTGGGTCGACGGCTACCTGCCCGGCTTCTTCGCCGGCCCCGTGCCGCAGGAGACCCTCGACCTCGTCCGTGCGGTGGTGCTCGACGTCCGTCCGGCCGGGACGCGGTCGATGCTCACCGCGTTCGCCGACGCCGACCTGCGGGACGTGCTGCCGACCGTCGCCGTCCCGACCCTGCTGCTCCACGGCACCGAGGACGTGCGGGCGCCGCGGCCGGTGGCCGAGGCGCTGCACGCCGCGATCCCCGGATCCCAGTTGGTGCTCCTCCCCGGCGTCGGCCACGTCGTCAACCTCGAGGCCCCCGCGGCGTTCGACGCCGCCGTGCGCCGCTTCCTCCTCGCCGTGCCGTGAGCCCGGGACCGTGCCGTGAGCCCCGGGACGCCGCGGCGACACGGCGCTGCGCGCCTGGTGGGGCACGCTGCAGCGCCTCGGCGCCAGCTCCGGGACGGCCCGCCGCACGTTCGAGCTCTACCCGCGCATCGGCCTGCGCGACGTGCTCCCACCATCCGGGTCCCGGCCCTGGTGCTGCACCGCCGCGGTGACCTGGTGATCCCGATCGGCATCGGCCGGTACCTCGCCGACCACATCCCCGGCGCACGGCTGGTCGAGCTCCAGGGCGACGACCACCGCTTCTTCCTCGGGGACACCGAGGCCCCGCTGGCCGAGATCGAGCGGTTCCCCACCGGCACCCGCCCGGCGGCGCACCCCACCACGACCGTGCCGTCGACGGTGCTGTTCGTCGCCGTGGCGGGCTCCACCCAGCTCGTCGCGCGGGTCGGCGACGCCGCCCGGGCCTCCATCCGCGACCGGTTCCTCGCCCTGGCGCGCGCGGAGCCGTCCCGCTGGGGCGGGCACGGGTCGGCGTCGCCGGGGACGGGAGGTGCTCGTCTCTGGCACGGTCCGGGACCTCGTCGTCGGCTCGGGGCTCGCCTCCGACGACCGCGGCGTCCCCGTCCTGCGCAACGTGCCCGGGAGCCGGCCGCTGTTCTCCGTCTCCGCCTGACGTCGGGCCCTATGCCCCGCCGCTCGCGCGCTCGGCGAGGAGGCCGCGGCAGACGGCGGGGAGGTCGACCAGCCCGACCAGCCGCCGGTCCTGCACCACGGGCGCGTAGACGACGCCGGCCGCGAGCATCTGCTCCGCGGCGTCGGCGACCGGCGTGTCCGGCGCAACCAGCACCATCGGCAGGAGGGGCAGGTCGGTGAGCCGCACCTGCTCGAGGTCCCGCCCGTCCGCGACCGCCTGGGCGACGTCGCCGTCGCAGACCAGGGTGACCGGCTCCTGCGTCGCGCCGTCGGTGACGACGACCAGCGCGTTGTCGTGGTGTTTCTTCATCAGCCACGCGGCCGCGGCCACGTGGGCGTCGCGCTCGACCGTCGTCACCGGGGGCCGCATCACCTCGCCGACGGTCACGTGGCCGGTGGTGGTCGTGGTCATCGGGTCCTCCTCTCGAGCGGGGCCGCCGCAGGAAGGGGAGCCCTCCAGGGGCTCGGCACGAGTCTGCTCCCGAGCACGGGCGCGGCACCAGCAGCACCGGGGGCCCGGTCTGCTCCCGGTGCCCGAGCAGCGGTGCGGGAGGAGCGGACGACCGTAGGCTGCAGGGAGACGCGGAGGTCGAGCGTGACGGTCCCTGGGGAACTGCGGCGTCGGGTCGCCGACGTGGACTCGTTCCGCGCGGGTCCGGCGCCCCCCGGTCCTGGACCCGACCCCGTGCGCGAGGGCGTGTCCGGGTCGTCGGGCAAGGCGTCGAAGACGGCCGCGGAGCAGCGGGCGCCTGGCTCTCCCCGGTCCGTGGGCCGGACCGACCCGGCTCCCGGACCGTCGGACCGCCGCGTCCGCGACCGTCACGCAGCACCGGGACGGGGGATGACGCCTGCCGAGCGAAGGAGGGTCGCATGGACCTCGAGGACGTCCGCCTGGCCGTCTACACCGGATTCGCCCTGGAGGGCCGCCCACCGGCTCCTGACGAGCTCGCCCACCGGTTCGACGTGTCACCGCAGCGCATCCGCGACGCCCTGGAGCAGCTCGCGGCCGCGCGGCACCTGGTCCTCGACCAGGGCGGCAGCATCGTCATGGCCCACCCCTTCTCGGCCATCCCCCTCGGCTTCTCCGTGATGGGCAGCTCGACGCTGTGGTGGGGTGGCTGCGCCTGGGACTCCTTCGCGATGCCCCACCTGCTCCACCGGGAACCGGCACTGCTCGTCGCGACGACCTGCCCCGCCTGCGCGGCCCCGCACGCGTGGAACGTCACGCGCACCGCACCGCCGGAGGGGGACCAGGTCGCCCACTTCCTCGTCCCCGCGGCGCGGATCTGGGACGACGTCGTCCGCACCTGCGGCCATCAGCGGATCTTCTGCGGCGAGACGTGCGTCGACGCGTGGCTCGACCGGACCGGGAACGACCGCGGCTACGTCATGGACCTGACCACGCTCTGGCGCCTCGCCTCGGACTGGTACACCGGCCGCTTCGACCGCGGGTACACCCGCCGCGAGCCCGCTCAGGCCGCCGACTACATGCGCAGCGTCGGTCTCTCCGGCCCCTTCTGGGGGCTCTGAGGGGCCGACGGGCGGGTCCCCTCGACCTCCTCCGGGCCGGCCTGCGTCGAGGTCGGTGGTCGCTCCGGATGCCCTCGTCGCACGGTGCGGCAGGATCGGGGGCGTGCCGAGCCTCCGCATCACCCAGGACGACGCCGCCGACGACCTGCTCGGCCGCGACCCGCTCGCCCTCGTCCTCGGCATGCTGTTCGACCAGCAGTTCCCGATGGAGCGCGCCTTCGCGGGCCCGCGGCTGCTCGCCGACCGCATGGGGGTGGACACGCTCTCGGCGGCCGCGATCGCCGACGCCGACCCCGACGTCCTGCTCGCCTGGTTCCAGGGGCCGCCGGCCGTGCACCGCTACCCGGGCTCGATGGCCCAGCGCGCCCAGGCGCTGTGCCGGCTGCTCGTCGACCGCTACGACGGCCGGGCGGAGGGCCTGTGGGACGGCGTCCCGGACGGCGCCGCGCTGCTGCGCCGGATCGGCGAGCTGCCCGGCTTCGGCGCGCAGAAGGCGAAGATCCTCGTGGCGCTGCTCGGCAAGCAGTACGGCGTGACCCCGCCGGGGTGGCGCGAGGCGGCCGGGTCCTACGGCGAGGAGGGCTCGCGCCGGTCGGTCGCCGACATCACCGGCCCGGAGTCGCTGGCCGAGGTCAGGGCCGCGAAGCAGGCCGCGAAGCAGGCCGCCAAGCAGGCCGCCGAGAAGGCGGCCGAGGAGGCGGCGGAGCAGGCCGCCGGATAGGCGGCGGGGAGTCCGTCGCGACACGCTGGATCTGGCCCGCGATCGTCCGCGGAGGCACCTGCACAGCCCCTGTCCCGGTGGCACCATGGGGGCCGGACCGGGGATCCCCGGGGCCGGCCAGCAGGGACCGGACCCGGCCGCGAGGCGACAGCGTCGGGCCCCGGGCCGGCGGAGGGGATGGGTGTCCGTGGCCTCGAGCCAGCAGTCCGCACGACCCCGACGGTCGGAGCCGGTGCTCATCACGCAGGCAGAACCCAGCCTGGCCGAGCAGCACGCGGCCCGGAAGAAGCGGTACGTCCTCACCATGGCCGTCCGCGCCGTCGCCCTGGTGCTGGCCGCGGCGACCTACCAGATCCTGTGGCTGGCGATCGTGTTCGCCGTCCTCGGCACGGTGCTGCCGTGGATCGCCGTGGTCATGGCCAACGACCGGCCGCCGAAGAAGAAGCTCGACGCCCACCGGTACCGGGCGCCGCAGCCCGACCGCATCCTCGACGACCCGGCCCGCCGCCGGCGCGCCATCGAGGGCGGCACCGTCATCGAGGGCTGAGCCCCGGCCTCCGAGCCTCCTCAGCGCGCGCCCGGCCGGCCGACCACCTCGGCGGCCCGGGCCAGCCCCGCGTCCAGCGCGGCGGCCGGGTCGGCGTCCGGCCCGCCCAGCCACACCGCGAGCAGCCCGGCGGTGAACGCGTCCCCGGCGCCGGTGGTGTCCACGACCCGGGCGGGGCGCGCCGGGCGGTGCAGCACCGCGGTCCCGGCGGCCCACAGCGCCCCGTCGCGCCCGAGGGTGACCGCGACCGCGCCGTGCCGGGCGGCCAGCGCCCGCGCGGCGTCGGTCACGTCCGCGCAGCCCGACAGCAGCCGCGCCTCGTCGGCGTTGGGCAGCAGCAGGTCGACGCCGGCGGTGTCGGCCAGCCACCGGTCCACGCCGTAGCCGGCCAGCGGGCCCGTCGACGCCGGGTCCAGCGACACCGTGCACCCGGCCGCCCGGGCCGCGGCCAGCGCCGCGAGCCCGGCCGGGCGGGGGCGCTCGTCGAGCAGCGTGTAGCCCGACAGGTGCAGGTGGGCGCCGGGCAGCGGCGGCGGGAGGTCGTCGGGCCGCAGGTCCAGGTTGGCGCCGCGGTCGGCGAGCATGCTCCGCTGCCCGTCCGGCTCGACCAGGCTGACGATCGTCCCGCTGGCCGCGCCGGGCACGGTCCGCACCGCCAGGCCCACCCCGGCGGCGGCGAGCTCGGCGAGCAGCGCCGCGCCGGCCGGGTCGTCGCCCACGCACCCGGCGAGGGTGACCGGCACCCCGAGCGCGGCCAGGTGCGCGGCGACGTTGGCCCCGGCCCCGCCCCCGCGGGTGCGGATGGCGGCCGGCCGGTCCGAGCCCGGCGCCGGCTCGCCGGACAGGACGGCGACGACGTCGGTGGCCAGGTCGCCGACGACGACGACCGGGCGGGTGCTCAGCGGGCCGCGGCGGCCAGCGCGGCCGCGATCCGCCCGGCGAGCTCCGCGTTGCGCAGCACGAGCCGCACGTTCACCGCGAGCGTCGCGCCCTCGCTGGCCCGGTGCAGGTGGTCGAGGACGAACGGCGTCACCGCCTTGCCGCGCACCCCGGCGGCCTCGGCGGCGGCCAGCGCGTCGGCGATGACCCGGGCGTGCAGCTCCGGGTCCAGCTGCTCGTCGGCCGGCAGCGGGTTGGCGACGACGACCGCGCCCGGCGCCACCGCGCGCCGCGCGGCGAGCACCGCGGCCGCCTGCTCGGGGGACTCGACCGCCCAGTCCACCTGGGCGCCGGAGTCGGCGACGTAGAAGCCGGGGAAGGTGCGGGTGCCGTAGCCGACGACGGTCACCGAGAGGCTCTCCAGCCGCTCCAGCGTGGCGGGGACGTCGAGGATGGACTTCACGCCGGCGCAGACGACGGCCAGCGAGGTGCGCGAGAGCGCGGTGAGGTCGGCGGACTCGTCGAAGGTCTCGGCCGACTGCCGGTGCACCCCGCCCAGGCCGCCGGTGGCGAACACGCCGATCCCCGCGGCCTCCGCCAGCAGCGCGGTGCTCGAGACGGTGGTGGCGCCGGACAGGCCGAGCGCGGCGGCCACCGGCAGGTCCCGGACGCCGAGCTTCGCCAGGTCGGGGTCGGCGCACACCCGGTCGACCTGCTCGGCCGTCAGCCCCACGTGCGGCACGCCGTCGAGCACCGCGATCGTGGCCGGCACCGCGCCGCCGGCCCGCACGGCCGCCTCGACGTCGTCGGCGGCGGCGCGGTTGTCCGGCCGCGGCAGGCCGTGGGCGAGCAGCGTGCTCTCCAGGGCGACGACGGGGGCGCCGGCGTCGAGCGCCCCGGCCACCTCCGGGGAGAGGGTCACGGGTGCGGTGGCAGCACGGCGGGGCTCGGTGCGGGGAGCTTCGGGGGGCACCCTGCCATCATGGTGGGCGGGGCGGTCGCGCCCGGCCACCACCTCCGCCGGAGGACGCCGGGGTGCCCGCGCAGGAGACGTCCCCGAGCCAGGGAGAGACCGTGAGCAGCACCGACCTCCTCGAGAAGCCCGACGTCCGCGACTCGGACACCGGCAACGCCAACGAGGTCTTCCACTACGTCCGCAAGAACAAGATCGCCGAGAGCGCCGTCATGGGCACGCTGGTCGAGGCGCTGTGCGGCGAGGTGTTCCCGGTGACCAAGTCGCCCAAGCCCGGCAGCCCCGTCTGCCCGGCCTGCAAGGAGATCTACGAGCAGCTCCGCAAGGACTAGCGGAGTCCGAGGCGCTTGGCCTCGGCCTCGAGTTCGGCGGCGCGGCGGCGCTGCGCCCGGCGGGTGTGCCGGCGCAGCGGCGCCGGCCACCGCTCCTGGACGGTCGCGTTGAGCTCGGCGCCGAGCAGCACCGCCATCCCGAAGAAGAACAGGAACAGCAGCGCCGCGATCGGGGTCGCCAGCGCGCCGTAGGGCAGCGCGGCGACCAGGATGTCGGACACGTACAGCCGCAGCACCGTCGCCGCCACCATGAAGAAGCCGACGGCCAGCAGCGTGCCCGGCAGGTGCCGCCGCCACGGCAGCCGCCGCGGCAGGACCACGTGGTAGAAGCTCGTCAGCGCGAGCAGCAGGCCCACGACCACCACCGGCCAGTAGACGGCGTTGATCAGCACCGTCGCCGTCTCGTGCCACTCCGGCGGGAGCAGCCCGACCAGCACCCCGCGACCGAGCACCAGCAGCGGCAGCATGACCACGGCGAGCACGAGGCCGACGACGAACAGCCACAGCGCCATGAGCCGGGTGGCGATCGGGCCGCGGACGTCGCGCTGGTCGTAGGCGATGACGATCGTGTTCATGAACGTCGCCGTCGCCGAGGACCCGGCCCACAGGGTGAGCAGGAAGCCCACGCTCACGACGTCGAGCCGGCCCGAGGTCAGGATGTCGCTGAGCGTGGGCCGCACCAGCGAGTCGACGACCTCGGCGGTGAGCACCTCGCTGGAGGCGTCGACCAGCGTGTCCTCGATCGTCTGCACCGACTGCGCGCCGATCCAGTCGCCGAGGAAGCCCAGCGACCCGAGCAGCGCGATCAGCAGCGGCGGCACCGAGAGGATCTGCCAGAACGCCGCCTCGCCGGACAGCCCGAGTATGCGGTCCTGCCAGGCCTTGGCCACCGTGCGCCCGAGCACCTGCAGCGGCACCCGGACCACCGGCGGCCAGTGGTCGAGGCGGCCGGGGGCCGGGAGGTCGGCGCGGCTGGCGCCGGCGGGGGGCGGGGCGGCCGCGGGGGCGTGCGTGTCCTCCGCGGCCCCGTCGGTGCGGGACCGCCCGCCGGCCCGCACGGTGCTCACCAGGCCAGTGTGCACGCCCGGCGCCCGCCCCTGCCGCCGACGGGGCGGGGCCGGGCGCCGGTGGACCCGGTCGGGGAGCGGGGTCAGGCCGTGGGCCCCGCCGGCGGCGTGCCGCCGTCGGGCGGAGGTGCGGCCGGGTCGGCAGCCGGCGCCGGGGCGACGCAGCGGATGACCGCCTCGGCGGCGTAGCTGGTCTCGAACGTCTCCCGCCTGATCTCCGAGCCGCTCTGCAGGTCGCGGAACACCCGGGTCACGGTGACGTCGAAGCCCTGCACGCCGGACTGCGGGATGCAGTCGCCGTCGTCGACCTTCTCCTGCACCGCCGGCTGCCGGTAGTTCGTCCGCGGGCCCTCGATCGCCTCGATCTCGTAGCGCCGCGTCCCGTAGAAGGTCACGGTGATCGACCCGCCGGAGGCCCCGGGGGTCCACCGGGTGTCGACGAAGATGCCGGTGTCGGAGTCGTTGCGCCACTGCAGGTCGATCTGGCCCTCGTACACGGTGGCCTCGCGGCCGGCGGGGTAGCGGCTGATGTAGAAGCTGTGCGGCTTGTGGTAGACGTCCTCGAGCCCGGCGAAGAAGACCGCGTTGAACATCGTGGTGGCGAACTGGCTGATGCCGCCGCCGACCGCCGTCGACAGCTCGCCGCCGCTGATCACGTTGGCCGGCACGTAGCCCTGCGCGGTGCCGCGCGGGCCGGTGTGGGTGTTGAGGCTGAACGTCTCGCCGGGGAGCACCAGCGCGCCGTCGACCTCCTCGGCCACCGTCCGGATGTTGGTGGCGCTGGCGTTGTTCGTCGTCGTGGTCGTGAAGGAGCTGACCTCCTCGACGATGCCGAGCGCCTGCGCCTCCTCGGTGGTCAGCTCGGCCGGCACCGGGCCCAGCTGCGCGGTGACCGTGCGCGGCGCCGGGTCGTCCAGCACCTCGAGCAGCTGGCCGGACAGGGCCTGCGGGTCCACGCCGGTGCCGTCGACCGACGGCACGACCCGCACGCCGTCGCCCACGACCTCGAAGCGGGCGTCCTGCGCCGGCTCGCCGAAGGCGGTGAAGTCCTCGGCCATGGCCGACTGCAGCGCCGCCGGGTCGACGGCGACGGCGAGCTCGCCGCCGTCCTGCGGGGTGAACGTCAGGGACGCCGCGATCGCCTCGACCGGGACCTCGACCGAGGTGCCGCCGTCCTGGCTGGTCACCGTGACCGGCGCGGCGAGCGCGGGGGTGACGGTCTCGTCGAGGACGCGCTGCGCCTCCTCCGTGCCCACCCGCACCGGCTCGACGTCGACCGGCAGCTCGATCGGCGTCTCCGGGTCGCCGCCGGAGGCCAGCGCCGCGGTGATCGCCTCGGCGGCGCCCTCGCGGTCCAGCGTCCGGCCGTCCACCGGCTCGACCAGGGTCGGCGTGGTGCCCTCGATCGCGATGGTCGCGTCGACCGGCACCCGGTCCACCTGGGTGGCGATGGTGTCGACCTGGGCGACCAGCGCGGTGTCCTCGCCGGTGATGACCGGGTCGACCTCGCGCTCGCTGAACAGCGACACCAGGCGGGTCCAGGGGTTCAGCGGCTGGTCGTCGGCGGCGTCGACGGTCGCGTCCACGTCGAGGGTGATGCCGGCGGTGGCGGGGGACAGGGTGGCCTCGACGTCGTCGGCGACGACGACGTGGTCGGCGGCGACCCGGGGGGCGAGGTCCTGCTCGAGCCGGTCGGCGGCGGCCGCGGGGGACAGGCCGCCGACGTCGATGCCGGCCACCACCGTGTTGCGGGGGACGTCGTCCCCGGCCACCAGCACGTCGACGCCCCAGGCCAGCCCGAGGACGGCGAGCAGGCCGGCGGGGGCCAGGACGGCGGGCCGGCGCCAGCGGGGACGGCGGGCGCCCGCGGGCGGCTCGCCGGGACCGCCGCCGTCGCCCGGGCCGTCGCCGGAGCCGGGCGGGGGGACGGGGGGAGCGGCGGGCGGCCGGGGAGCCGGCGGGTCGGCCGGGACGGCGGCGGCACCGCCGAGGACGACGGTGTCCGAGGCGTCCCCGGCGGGAGCCTCGGCAGCGGCCGGCTCGACCGGCTGGGTGGTCCGCTGCCCGGTCTCCGGTGCGGCCGGGCCGCCGGTCAGCGCGACGGTGTCGTGGACCGGGTCCGGCCCGGGCGTGTCGCCGGCGTCCGGGGCGGGCTGCTCCGGTGTGTCGGCGGGGGCGGCGGCCGGCGGAGGGGGTGCGTCGGGCCCGACGGGACCGCGGTCGCGGGGGACCGGGCGGGTGTCGTCGGACAGGCCCGCGTGCGCGTCGGCGTCCGCCTCGGGGGCGGTGCCGGTCGACGGGGAGGAGGCAGGGGGCTGCGGCATCGGGGGTTCCTCGGGTCGCCGTCGACCGGGGGACCCCGGGAACGACGGAGCCGCCGGGTCCCCGTCCGCGTCAGGCGGATCGGGGACGCCGGCGGCGGCGTCGGGTGAGGGCATCATCGCGGTGAGCGACGATAGCGCCTCTCTCAGTGTGCGAGGCGCTGCTCGCCGTCGGTCTCGATGATGTCGACGGCGATGTCGCGGAGCTTGGACTCGTACTCGCGGGCGTGGTGCCCGCAGAACACGAGGTCGCTGCCGCTGGCGAGCACGACACGCACCTTGGCCAGTGCGCCGCACCGGTCGCAGTGGAAGGGCACGACCAGGTCGTCGGCGGCGGGGGTCGTCGTCAGCGTCTGGGTCATCTGGGTCATCACTCGCTCTCTACCGCACGGACCCGCTGCTGCGGATCGGCCTCCTGCACAGCGCCAGGATGGATCCTCCTGTTCCCGTGCCTCGTGTCACTGCGGGCGACTCGCCGGGTTCCGGTGAGCCGGTGACCGCTGGGACCGGTGGGGACGGTGGTCAGCAGGGACCTCTGGGTGGTGCCGGTCTGTTGGTGGTGCTGGGTCGTTCCGGGCGCCGGGCTGGTTTCCGGCTGTGGGTCCGCTGCTGTCTCGACGTCGCCCACGCTACGCCGTCTACCCGGCCGGTGCCGCCGTACACCGCGCCGTCCGCCCGGCAGGGTGAGATCGTGACCATCCCGCAACGCGGCCGGCACACGCCGACGGCCGGCACCCGTGCTGGGTGCCGGCCGTCAGGTGACGTCCTGGAACGGCCCTCCTGCAGGGGCCCGCCGCGAGCCTGCGAGCGGTGGGGGGCAGGAGGGTCCTTCCTCAGTCGAGGTAGTCGCGCAGCACCTGCGAGCGGCTGGGGTGGCGCAGCTTCGACATCGTCTTGGACTCGATCTGCCGGATCCGCTCGCGGGTGACCCCGTAGACCTGGCCGATCTCGTCGAGCGTGCGCGGCTGGCCGTCGGTGAGGCCGAACCGCAGCCGGACCACGCCGGCCTCCCGCTCGGACAGCGTCTGCAGCACGCTGGTCAGCTGGTCCTGCATGAGGGTGAAGCTGACCGCGTCAACGGCGACGACCGCCTCGGAGTCCTCGATGAAGTCACCGAGCTGGCTGTCGCCCTCGTCGCCGATGGTCTGGTCGAGGCTGATCGGCTCCCGGGCGTACTGCTGGATCTCCAGCACCTTGTCCGGGGTGATGTCCATCTCCTTGGCCAGCTCCTCCGGGGTGGGCTCGCGCCCGAGGTCCTGGAGCAGCTCGCGCTGGATGCGGCCGAGCTTGTTGATGACCTCGACCATGTGCACCGGGATGCGGATGGTGCGGGCCTGGTCGGCCATGGCACGGGTGATCGCCTGCCGGATCCACCAGGTGGCGTACGTGGAGAACTTGTAGCCCTTGGTGTAGTCGAACTTCTCGACCGCGCGGATCAGGCCGAGGTTGCCCTCCTGGATCAGGTCCAGGAACGCCATGCCGCGGCCGGTGTAGCGCTTGGCGAGGGAGACCACCAGGCGGAGGTTGGCCTCCAGCAGGTGGTTCTTGGCGCGCTCGCCGTCGCGGATGATCCAGTTGAGGTCGCGGCGCATCTGCGGGGAGAGCTTCTGGCCCTCCTCCTCGACCTGGCGCATGCGCTCGGCGGCGTACAGGCCGGCCTCGATGCGCTTGGCGAGGTCGACCTCCTCCTCGGCGTTGAGGAGGGCGACCTTGCCGATCTGCTTGAGGTAGGCGCGGACCGAGTCGGCCGAGGCGGTGAGCTCGGCGTCCTTGCGGGCCTGCCGCAGCGCCTCGGACTCCTCCTCGTCGTCCCACTCGAAGTCGCCGCCGCCCTCGGCGGTCTCCTCGGCGGCGGGCGCCTCGGCCTCGGCGCCGTCGGGACCGGCGACGACGGTCTCGTCGATGGTGAGGCCCTCGGCCCCGGCGTCGACCACCGCGACGGCGGAGTCCTCGGACGCGACGGCGGTCAGCACGGTGCCCTCACCGGTACCGGGGGAGGGGCTGATGCTCGGCTTCGCGGCTCCCTTGGGGGCGGCCGTCTTGGCCTTGCCCGTGGCGGCCCGCTTGCGTGCGGCGGGCTTGGCCGGCGCGTCGTCGGCGACGCCGACGGTGGCGCTGGTCCGGGGAGACCGGGTGCTCGCGGCGACCGTCTTCGAGCGGGTGCTGCTCGCGGCGGTGTCGTCCGGTGCAGGCTTGTCGGCGGGCACTCAGGATCCTTCCCGTGCTGGGTGCGTTCCCCGGGGGCGGTGTGACTCCCGGGCAGCGGCCCCGGCCGTCGGCCGCGGAGCGGGGAGGGCCCCAGAGTCCGGAACGGTGTTTCGCCGCTGCTCGGACGGGGGATGACTCCCGGCTGGGTGGTGACGGGCTGGGGCTCTTCCATTGTAGCGACGGGAGTCGGTGTGACCACCGCCTCGAACGGCGCGGGATCGCCCGGAAGGGCGGGACCGTGCCCCGGTCAGGGCTCCAGCCGCTCCGCGGCGGCCAGCGCGGCCCCGACGATGCCGGCGTCGTTCTGGAGCTGGGCGGGCACCACCGGCGTCCGCGTGCTCAGCAGCGGCACCCACTTGTGGGCCTTCTTGCTCACCCCGCCGCCGACGATGATCAGGTCGGGCCACAGCCCCGCCTCGAGGACGTCGAGGTAGCGGTCGACGCGCTTGGCCCAGTGCGGATAGCTGAGGTCCTCGCGCTCCCGGGCGGCCGCCGACGCGCGCTTCTCGCCGTCCTCGCCGTCGACCTGGATGTGCCCGAACTCGGTGTTGGGCACCAGCCGCCCGTCGACGAACAGCGCGCTGCCGATGCCGGTGCCGAAGGTGAGCATGAGGACGACGCCGTCCTGGTCCCGGCCGGCGCCGTAGCGCATCTCGGCCAGCCCGGCGGCGTCGGCGTCGTTGAGGGTCTCGACGGTCCCGGGCACCAGCGCGCTGAGCCCGGCGTCGACGTCGGTGCCGATCCAGGCCTTGTCCATGTTGGCGGCGGTGTGCGCGACCCCGCGCTTCATCACCCCGGGGTAGGTGACGCCGATGCGGCCGGTCCAGCCGAAGGACGACACGATGCCGGCGACGACCTCGTAGACCGCCTCCGGCGTGGACGGCTGGGGCGTCTCCACCCGCACCCGCTCGCCCACGAGCGCACCGGCCTCGAGGTCGACCAGGCACCCCTTGATGCCGCTGCCGCCGATGTCCACGCCGAACCCCTGCACGCCGGTCACCCTAGTGACCGGGACCGCACCCCGGGCGGCGGCTCGGGCAGGATCGCCCGGGTGAGTGCCTCGCCACCCCCCGCCGAGCTGCTCGGCCTCGCCGTCGCGACCGCCCGCGAGGCGGCCGACCTCGTCGCCCGCGAGCGCGGGTCGGCCGCGGCCGCCGTCGACGTCAAGAGCAGCCCCACCGACGTCGTCACCGCCGTCGACACCGCCTCCGAGCGGCTGATCACCGGCCGGCTGCTCGCCGCCCGGCCCGACGACGGCCTGCTCGGCGAGGAGGGCGCCTCCCGCGCGGGCACCAGCGGCGTGCGGTGGGTCGTCGACCCGATCGACGGCACCGTCAACTTCCTCTACGGGCTGCGCGGGTACGCCGTGTCCATCGCCGCCCAGGTCGACGGCGTCACGGTGGCCGGCGCGGTGCTCGACGTCCCCACCGGAGAGCTGTTCACCGCCACCGCCGGTGGCGGGGCGTTCCTCTCCACCCCGGCGCGGCCCGAGCCGGTGCGGCTGGAGGGCAACCGGCCGGCGTCCCTCGGGCAGACGCTGGTGGCCACCGGGTTCGGGTACCGCGTGGAGCAGCGGCGGGCCCAGGGCGCCGTCGTCGCCCAGCTGCTCCCCGAGGTCCGCGACATCCGCCGGCAGGGCTGCGCGTCGCTGGACCTGTGCTCGGTGGCCGCCGGCCGGGTGGACGCCTACTACGAGCTGGACCTCAAGCCCTGGGACCACGCCGCCGGCGCGCTGGTCGCCGCCGAGGCCGGGCTGGTGGTCACCGGCCTGCCCGGCCGGCCGTTCGCCGAGCCGATGGCGGTCGCCGTCCCCGAGACGGTGGCCGGGCCGCTGCTCGCGCTGCTCGACCGGCTCCACCCGGAGGTGCGCTGACGGGTCGTCAGCAGGCGGCCTCGGCGCTGGCGATCGGGGTGAGGGTGGCCGCGACCTGGTCGGCCGGGGCCAGCCCGGTGAACTCCGGGCCGATCACCAGGTCGACGCGGGCGTCGGCGCGGGTGTCCTGGTAGGCGCCGGCGTCCGGGAGGAACAGCGACAGGTACCGGGCGGCGTCGGTGCCGCGCGCGCCGTGCCGGATCTCGCCCGGGCCGGTCACCTCGCGGTCGGTCGGGTCGTTGGCGACCTCCTCGACGACGAAGCCGCGCGCGGTCAGCTCACCGGCGACCTCCTGCGCCTTGCCCGCGAGGTCCGAGGCGTTGTAGACGCGCACCGTGACCGTGCTGGGGTCCAGCGACGGCGGCGCCGCCTCGGCGGTCTCGCACGCCGCGGCCTGCGCCGCGTCCCGGGCGCCCTCGTCGGAGAAGACCTTCCACCACACGGCGAGCGCGCCCAGGGCCAGCACGAGCAGGAAGACCAGCGGCGGCAGGTAGCGACGGTCCTTGCGGGGACGCACCGGCGGGGTGGCGGTGCTGGTGCTCACGGTCGTCCTCCTCGGCGGCGACCCGGAGGGGTCCGGCGGGCCGCGCCAGGTCGGGTCGCGCGGAGTCCAGGTCGGGTCGCGCGGAGTCTAGGCACGCCACCGGCGCTCAGAGGGCACCGTCCTCCAGCGCGGCGCGTCCCAGCTCGACGCACGGGTCGATGCGGTCGGCGTAGCCGGAGGTGTCCTTGCCGGCCATCGCGCCGGCGGCCGAGCGGGCCACGATGCCGGCGACGATCGCGGCGAACTTGAAGAAGGCGAACCCGACGTACCAGTCGAGGTCGGAGAGGTCCACGCCGCTGCGCTCCGCGTACCGCTCGGCGATCTCCCGGCGGGTGGGGAAGCCGGGCAGCGTCGTCACCGGGCTGAGCACCGGGCGGGTCTCCCCGGCCTCGGGCCAGTAGACGAACAGCATCCCGATGTCGGTGAGCGGGTCGCCGAGGGTCGACATCTCCCAGTCGAGGACGGCGCGGACGGCGCCGGGGCGCTCGGGGTCGAGCAGGCAGTTGTCCAGCCGGTAGTCGCCGTGCACGATCCCGGTCCGCTGGGTGGCCGGCACGGTCTCGGCCAGCCGCTCGGCGAGGGCGTCCATGTGGGGGCGGTCGCGGTCGCGCGTGGCGTCCCACTGCTTGGTCCACCGGCGCACCTGCCGGGCGAGGAAGCCCTCGGGCCGGCCGAAGTCGCCCAGGCCCACGGCCTCGGCGTCGACGGCGTGCAGGTCGGCCAGGACGTCGATCAGCCCGTCGCCGATCCGCCGCCGCAGCTCCGGGGTGTCGGCGTAGCCGGCCGGGATCTCGTTCACCACGTGCAGGCCGACGACCCGCTCCATGACGTAGAACGGCGCGCCCAGCACCCCGGTGTCGGTGCACAGGTGCAGCGTCCGCGGCACCGGGACCGACGTCGGCCCGAGCGCGGAGACGACCTTGTGCTCGCGGACCATGTCGTGGGCGGTGGCGAGGACCGCGCCCGTCGGGGGTCGCCGCAGGATCACCGCGTCGTCGGCCGTGCCCCCGGCCGGGGTGACGACGTAGGTGAGGTTGGACATGCCCGCCGCGATCAGCTCGACGCTCACCTCCCGCCAGCGCTCGTCGTTGAGCACGGAGGCGAGATACGGACCGACGACGGCGGGGTCAGCTCCCACGGGACTCGACACGGGCGGCAGGGTAACCTCCGGCACTCCGCCTCCCGACCGCCCGCCCGGGCCGGTCCCGGCGCCCCGGACGGGCCGTCGTCCGTCCTCGTGTGTCCCGCGCGGACAGGCGGGCACAAACCGGGGCCGCACGGCGTTGGGGGGCTGCCGGTCCCGTACCGAGCCGACCCCGTGGTCGGCCGGGAGCAGGTCCGGTCCGTGACCAGCGGCCGCCCCCGGGCGGCCGGCCAGGCCGACGGCGGACCCCGCCGCCGTCGGACGAGGCGGACGCCCCGCGTCCGCGAACTACCCCGGAGGAGGGGCACACCCCATGGCCACCGACTACGACGCCCCGCGCCGCAACGAGGCCGACGAGCTCGGCGAGGACTCCCTCGAGGAGCTCAAGGCCCGTCGGGCGGAGGCCCAGTCGGCCTCGGTCGACGTCGACGAGACCGACTTCAACGAGAGCCTCGAGCTGCCCGGCGCGGACCTGTCCAACGAGGAGCTGACCGTCCGCGTGCTGCCGAAGCAGGAGGACGAGTTCACCTGCTCGCGCTGCTTCCTCGTGCAGCACCGCAGCCGGCTCGCCGCCACCCGCGGCGACCAGATGTACTGCCGCGACTGCGCCGCATGAGCCGCACCACCGCTTGACCGGACACGGGGGGAGCAGCCGATGACCGACCCGAGGGAGCGCATCGGCGCGCCCCGCGACGTCCCGCCGCCCCGGCCCGTGCAGGACGCGCCCCGGCCGGGGCCGGACCGGTCGGGGGACGGTCCGGCCTGGCTGTCCGAGGACACCGGCCTGGGGCGGGCGGCCCGCACGGTCGCCGACGCCGTGACCCGGCTGCTCGGCGGGGGCGCCGACGAGGCGCCCGCCCCTGGGCAGCCGGACACCCGGCGGTCGGCCGCCGGTGTCCTCCGCGACGTCATCACCGCCCTGGGCGCCGCCGCGGCCGGCGCCGCCCGCCGTCCCGAGCCGCCGGAGGGGAGCGGACCCGACGACGAGGAGTCGGCCCGCGGCCCGGTCGGCGTGCTCGGCGAGCTGCTCACCGCCGCCGCACCCCGGCTGCCCGTCCGCGACGCCGCCCGGCTGCGTGCCGCCTACCCCGGGAAGTCGGACGAGGAGATCGCCGACGCCCTCGTCACCCGCTCGGCGCGGCTCACCGCCGCGGTCGGCGCGGCCACCGGCGGGCTCTCCGCGGCCCACTGGTTCGTGCCCGGGTCGCTGGTGGCGCTGCCGCTCGAGCTCGGCGCCGAGACGCTGCTCACCGCCGGCATCGAGGTCGTCCTCCTCGGCGAGCTGCACGAGCTCGCGGGCCGGCCGGCCGGCGGCACACCGGCCGAGCGCGCCGCCGCCTACCTCTCCAGCTGGACCCAGCAGCGCGCCGTCGAGACCGGCGCGCGGGAGGGGCTGGGCGTCGTCCTCGGCACCGCCGGGTTCCGCGCCCTGCGCCGCCGGCTGTCCCGCCGGATGGCCCGCGGCCTCGGCTCGGCCGCGCCGCTGTTCGTCGGCGCGGCGCTCGGCGGCCGGGGCAACCTCAAGGCCACCGAGACCCTCGCCCGCCGGGTCCGCGCCGACCTGCGCCGCGGCCCGGCCTGAGGTCCCGGCCGGTCCGCCGACCCCGCCCCGGCGCGGTTAGGGTCGCCGTCGTGGCCGACCCCCTGGAGGTCCCCGTCCGGCTGACCGCGGCGGGGGCGACACCCCCGCGCTACGCGCTGCCCGGCGACGCGGGCGCCGACCTCACCATCACCGAGGACGTGCACCTGGCGCCGTTCGAGCGCGCGCTCGTGGGCACCGGCGTGGCCGTGGCCATCCCCGAGGGCTACGCCGGGTTCGTGCACCCGCGCTCGGGCCTCGCCGCCCGGCACGGCCTGAGCCTGGTCAACGCCCCCGGCACCATCGACGCCGGCTACCGCGGCGAGATCAAGGTGAACCTCGTGAACCTCGACCCGGCCACCCCGCTGACGCTGCGCGCCGGCGACCGGGTCGCGCAGCTGGTCGTGCAGCCGGTCGTCACCGCCCGCTTCGTACCGGTCGAGGCGCTGCCGGAGAGCGTCCGCGGCGAGGGCGGACACGGGTCCACCGGCGCGGGACAGGAGGCCTGAGATGCCCTTCGGACGACGGCGCAACCGGATCGACCGCAGCCTGCGCGAGCGCGGCGTCCCGCCCGAGCCGCAGCACCGCGAGCGCGACGTCGAGGAGACCACCGGCCCCTACGACGAGGCCGACGCCCCCGACGACGGCACGCCCCGCGTCGACCTGGGCTCGCTGCGGCTGCCCGCCGTCCCCGGCACCGAGCTGCGGGTGGACCTCAACCAGCAGCAGAAGGTGATCGGCGCGACCCTGCGCTACGGCGACTCGCTGCTGCAGCTGTCCGCCTTCGCCGCACCCCGCGCCGCCGGCATCTGGGACGACGTCCGCGCCGAGCTGGCGCGCAGCGCCTCCGGCCAGGGCGGGCGGCTGCAGGAGACCGAGGGCCCCTTCGGTCCCGAGCTGGCCGGCACCGTCGTGGTCATACCGCCGCCCCAGCCCGGCGGGCCCCCGCCGAAGCCGGTGCGCCGGGCGGCGCGCTTCCTCGGGGTCGACGGGCCCCGCTGGTTCCTCCGGGGGATGATCAGCGGCCCCGCCGCCGAGTCGCCCGAGGCGGCGGCGGTGCTCGAGGACGTCTTCCGCCGGGTGGTCGTGGTCCGGGGCACCTCGCCGATGCCGGTGCGCGAGCAGCTGCCGCTCACCCTCCCGCCGCAGGCCGCCGCGCAGCTGGCCCGCCAGCAGCAGGCGGGGCAGCAGCCGGGGCGACCGGCGGCCCCGCCGCGGCCGACCGCGTGACCCCCGCGGTCGTCGCCTACGGCTCCCACCCCGACCAGTTCCTCGAGCTGACCCTGCCCGACGGGCAGGACCCGGCGCCCGTGGTCGTCGTGCTGCACGGCGGGTTCTGGCGGGCGGCGTACGGCGTCGAGCTGGCCCGCCCGCTGGCCGCCGACCTCGCCGCCGCCGGGTACGCCGCCATCGCCGTCGAGTACCGGCGGGTCGGCAGCGGCGGCGGGTGGCCGGCCACCCTGGAGGACGTCGCCGCTGCGCTCGACGCGCTGCCGGACCTCCCGGACGCCGGCCGGCTGGACCTCGGCTCGGTCACCGTCGCCGGGCACTCCGCCGGCGGGCACCTGGCCGCGTGGGCCGCCGGGCGGACGCGGCTGCCGGCCGGCGCGCCCGGCGCCGCCCCGCGGGTGCGGGTGACCGCGGCGGTCCTGCAGGCCGGCGTCGTGGACCTGGGCCGGGCGGCGGAGCAGCGGCTGGGCCGCGGCGCGGTCCAGGAGTTCCTCGGCGGCGAGCCGGGTGAGGTGCCCGGCCGCTACGCGGCCGCCGACCCGGTCGGGCTGCTGCCCACCGGCGCCGACGTGCTGTGCGTGCACGGCACCGAGGACGACGTCGTGCCGCCCGAGCAGTCGCAGCGGTACGCGGCGGCGGCCGCGGCGGCCGGCGACCGGGTGACCGTGCGCACCGTCCCGGGCGGTCACCGGGTGCCCATCGACCCGGCGGGGGAGGCCTGGGCGGTGGTCCGCGCGTGGCTGGGGGAACGCACCGCCGGCCGGGTGGGCGGCACTACCCTGGAACCGTGACACAGACCCGTCCCGGCGGCTGGCTCGCACGCACGCTGCAGCGGCTGACCGCCGACGACTCCGCCATCGACGCGCAGGAGCTGCGCGAGGAGTCCGACCGCGCCGGCTGCGAGCCGGTGAGCGCCTGCCGCAAGGGGGCGGTGGTGACCGTGACCGGCCGGCTCAAGTCGGTCGTCTACACCCCGCGCGAGACGGTCCCCACCCTGGAGGCGGAGCTGTTCGACGGCTCCGGCTCGGTCACCCTGGTCTGGCTGGGCCGCCGGCGCATCCCGGGCATCGAGCCCGGCCGGACGCTGACCGCCCGCGGCCGGTTCGCCAACTTCGACGGCCGCAAGGTCATCTACAACCCCTGGTACGAGCTGAGCGCGGGGTGATCCCGGCGGCCGACGACGACGGCCGGCGCGATCCGGGGGGAGCAGCACCGCACCAGGAGCCCACGCACGCGGACGGCACCACGACCGAGGACACGGGCCGGGGCGTCACCTTCGACCGGCACATGGTGCTGGAGCAGCTCGGCGGCTGGCGCGGCATGGTCGACGCCACGCTGCCCACGCTGGCCTTCATCGTCGCCAACTCGATCGGCGACCTGCGCACCGGGATCTGGGCCGCCGTCGGCGCCGCCGTGCTGGTCCTGCTGGTCCGGCTGGTGCGCCGGGAGAGCGTGCAGCAGGCGTTCAGCGGCCTGTTCGGCGTCGCGGTGGCGGTCGCCATCGCCGCCGCCTCGGGGCAGGCGCGCAACTACTTCGTCCCGGGGATCATCCGCAACGCCGTGATCGGCGTGGTGCTGCTCGGCTCCGTGCCGCTGCGCTGGCCGCTGGTCGGCGTGGTCGCCGAGTGGCTCGCGCCGAGCCACCTGGGGTCGATGGCCGCGCACACGCTGCCCGGGCTGCGGCGCCGCGTCGACAGCGCCCGCGCCCGGCTGCACCACCAGCCGCGCCCGCGCCCGCCGGAGCCCGGGCCGGCGCAGACCGGGCGCCCGGCCGACCCCGAGCCCGAGCGGCACTGGCGCGACGACCCCCGGATGGTGCGCGCCTACGGCTGGCTGACCGTCGTCTGGGCGGTGACGTTCCTGCTGCGCGTCACCGTGCAGACGCCGCTTTACCTCGCCGACGAGGAGGACCTGCTCGGCGTCGCCTCGCTCGTCCTCGGCCTGCCGGTGACCGCGGCCGCCCTCGCGCTCACGCTCTGGGTCGTCGCCCGCCTGCACCGGCACCGCGTGGAGACCGACGCCGGCGGCGCCTAGAGAGCGGTCGGCGACAGGACCTGCTGCAGCTGCTCCTCGACGTCGGCGTGCGTGACGAACAGCAGCTCGTCGCCTACCTCGAGCGGCTCGTCCGGGGTGGGCGTGATGACCCGGTCGCCGCGCAGCATCGCCGTCAGCACCGTCTCGCGCGGCAGCGGCACCTCGCGCAGCGGCCGGCCGGCCCACGGGGTGTTTTCGGCGAGGGTGATCTCGACCAGGTTGGCCGCGCCCTTGCGGAAGCTCATCAGCCGGACGACGTCGCCGACGGTCACCGCCTCCTCGACCAGCGCGGCGAGCACCCGCGGGGTGGAGACGGCGACGTCGACGCCCCACGCCTCGGTGTAGAGCCACTCGTTGCGCGGGTCCTTGACGCGGGCGACGACGCGGTTGACCGCGAACTCGGTCTTGGCCAGCAGCGAGACGACGAGGTTGGCCTTGTCGTCGCCGGTGGCCGCGACGACGACGTCGCAGGTGGCCAGCTGGGCCTCCTCGAGCGAGGAGACCTCGCAGGCGTCGGCCTGGACCCACTCCGCGCCCGGCACCGCACGGGTGCGGACCTTGCGGCCGTCCTTCTCGATGAGCATCACGGTGTGCCCGTTGTTGAGCAGCTCCCCGGCGATGGAGCGGCCGACCGCCCCGGCGCCCACGATGGCCACGCGCATCAGGCCCTGCCCTCCTCGGGGTGCTCGATCGTCCGGTGCACGCGGTCGGAGATCTCGTCGGTGGCCGCGACGACGAGCTGGTCGCCGTCCTGCAGCACGGTGGACGCGGTGGGCAGCTGCGCCTCCCCGAAGCGGACCAGCCAGGCGGCCCGGGCGCCGGAGGCGGCCTCGAGCTCGGAGAGCCTGCGGCCCACCCAGCCGTCGGTGACGGTCACCCGCATCAGCAGCACCCGGCCGGTGGGCTCCCGCCAGATCTCGCTGACCTTGACCGACAGCAGCTCGCGCAGCAGCCGGTTCACCGTCCACGGCACGGTCGCGACGCTCGGGATGCCCATCCGCTCGAACACCTCGGCGCGCTTGGAGTCGTAGATCCGGGCGACGACGTGCTGGACGCCGAAGGTCTCCCGCGCCACGCGCGCGCTGATGATGTTCGAGTTGTCGCCGCTGCTGACGGCGGCGAAGGCGCCGGCGGAGTCGATGCCGGCGTCGAGCAGCACCTGCCGGTCGAAGCCCAGGCCGGTCACCTGCCGGCCGGTGAACTCGGGCCCGAGCCGGCGGAAGGCCTCCGGGTCCTGGTCGATCACCGCGACGCTGTGGCCGATCTGCTCCAGCCGTCGCGCGATGGCCGAGCCGACACGGCCGCAGCCCATGACGACCACGTGCACGTGTCGCTCCCGGATGCCTCGCACGGGCGCCGTCCGCCCGCGGTCCAGGGCGCGAAGCTACACCCGTCCCCGGGCGGTCCGGGGGGTGCGCCCGGACCGCGTGCCCCTCCGGGCGGGGCGCCCGGCGCGGAGCGGCACCGGGTGCCCCCGCGTCCGTACCATCGCCGCCGTGCCCAAGCTGTCCGACCTCGGACAACTCCCCAAACGGCTCGTCGTCGGCCGGCCGGTCCGCAGCGACCGCGCGGGGGAGTCCCTGCTCCCGAAGTCCCTGGCCCTGCCGATCTTCGCCAGCGACCCGCTCTCCTCCGTGGCCTACGCCACCCAGGAGATCCTGATCGTCCTGACGCTGGCCGGCACCGCGTTCCTGTTCCTCGCGCCGTGGCTGGCCGTCGTCGTCGTGCTGCTGCTGGCGACCGTCGTGCTGTCCTACCGCCAGGTGGTGCACGCCTACCCCTCGGGCGGCGGCGACTACGAGGTCGCGATGAAGAACCACGGCCAGTTCGCCGGGCTCACCGTCGCCAGCGCGCTGCTGGTCGACTACGTGCTCACCGTGGCCGTGTCCGTGTCGGCGGGCACCGACAACATCATCTCGGCCTTCCCCACGCTCAACGAGCACCGCGTGCTCATCGCCGTCGGGCTGGTCGCGCTGCTGGCGGCGACCAACCTGCGCGGCGTGCGGGAGTCGGGCAAGACGTTCGCCGTCCCGACGTACCTGTTCGTCGCCGGGATCATGGTCATGATCGTCACGGGGCTGGTCCGCGACCTCTTCACCGACTCCCCGGTCATCGCCGAGAGCGCCGGCTGGTCGGTCCTGCCAGAGGCGGGCTACGACGACCTCGGTGGCGTCGCGCTGGTGTTCTTCGCGCTGCGGGCCTTCGCCTCCGGGTGCACCGCGCTGACCGGCGTCGAGGCCATCGCCAACGGCGTCCCCGCGTTCCGCCCGCCGAAGTCCAAGAACGCCGCGACGACGCTGGCGCTCATGGGCGGGATCGCCGCGACGATGTTCGCCGGCGTCACCGCGCTCGCCCTGTTCGGCGACGTCCGGTACGCGGAGAACACCTGCGACCTCGTCGGCTTCCCGGGCGACTGCGAGACCGACCCCCAGCGCACGGTCATCGCCCAGCTCGCCGCGGCCACCTTCGGCGGGGACACCTCGGTCGGCTTCTTCTACATCCAGGCGGCCACCGCTCTGGTGCTGATCCTCGCCGCCAACACCGCCTTCAACGGCTTCCCGCTGCTGGGCTCGGTGCTCGCGCAGGACCGGTTCCTGCCCCGCCAGCTGCACACCCGCGGCGACAAGCTCGTCTACAGCAACGGCATCCTGCTGCTGGCCGGCTTCGCGGCGCTGCTGATCCTCGCCTTCGAGGCCGACCCGAACCGGCTGATCCAGATGTACATCGTCGGGGTCTTCACCAGCTTCACGATCGGCCAGTGGGGCATGGTGCGGCACTGGAACCGGGAGATCCGGCTGTCGGGCGACGCGGCCGAGAAGCGGCGGATGCGCCGCTCGCAGGTCATCAACACCATCGGCGGCAGCCTGACCACCGTCGTCCTGGTGATCATCGTGGTCACGAAGTTCACCCGCGGCGCCTACCTGGTCATCCTCGTGATGCCGGTGCTGTTCCTGCTGATGAAGGCGATCAACCGGCACTACTCGCACGTGGCCTCGCAGCTGGTGCCCGACACCGACGCCCGCATGCTGCCGAGCAAGGTGCACGCGATCGTGCTGGTGTCCAAGGTGCACAAGCCGACGCTGCGGGCGCTGGCCTTCGCCCGCGCCACCCGGCCCGACGTGCTGACCGCGCTGACGGTCAACGTGGACCCGGGCGACACGCGCGCGCTGCAGGCGGACTGGGAGCGCTACGACGTCCCGGTCCCGCTGACCGTGCTGGAGTCGCCCTACCGGGAGATCACCCGGCCGGTCGTCGACTACGTCAAGGGCATCCGCCGGGACAGCCCCCGCGAGCTGGTCATCGTGTTCGTGCCGCAGTACGTCGTCGGCCACTGGTGGGAGAACGTGCTGCACAACCAGAGCGCGCTGCGGCTGCGCGCCCGGCTGCAGTTCCAGCCCGGCGTCATGATCACCACGGTGCCGTGGCAGCTGGAGAGCTCCATCGGCCGCGGCGACGAGGACGACCGCCGTTCCGGCCCCATGCCCGGCGACCTGCGCCGCGGCCTCACCGACGACCAGGTCGAGGCCACCCCCTATGGCTGACCGGCGGCGCCGACCGGCAGCCCGCCCGGCCCGCCCGCCCCGGCCCGACCGGGGTGCGGGGTGGACCGGCCGGGAGTTCGAGGTGACCGTCGGCCCGGTCGCGCACGGCGGGCACTGCGTGGCCCGGCACGAGGGCCGGGTGGTGTTCGTCCGGCACGCGCTGCCCGGTGAGCGGGTGGTCGTCCGGGTCACCGAGGACCGCCAGCCCGGCTACTGCCGCGCCGACGCCGTCGAGGTGCTCGAGGCGGCAGCCGACCGGGTGGAGCGGCCCTGCCCGCACAGCGGCCCGGGGCGCTGCGGCGGCTGCGACTGGCAGCACGTCTCCTGGGAGGGGCAGCGGCGGCTCAAGGCCGACGTCGTCCGCGAGCAGCTCACCCGGCTCGGTGGCCTGGACGCCGCCGACCCGGTGCTGGCCGGCCTCGCCGTCGAGGCGCTGCCCGGCGGGCCGCTGCGCTGGCGGTCCCGGGCGCGGTTCGCCGTCGGCCGGGACGGGGTGCCCGGGCTGCGCCGGCACCGCTCGCACGACGTGCACGTCCTCGACGACTGCCCGATCACCGTCGAGCCGGCCGCGCGGGCGGTGCTGTCGCGGCGCTGGCCGGGGGCCGGGGCGGTGGACGTCGCCGTCGACTCGGCGGGCACGGTGACCACCACGCGGCTGGACCGCCGCGGCGTGCCGACGTCGACCCGCGTGCTCCGGGCCGGCGACGACGTCCCCGCCGAGCCGGCCGGGCGGGCCGGGCGCCACGCCGCCGGGCGGGACTGGGAGGTCGAGGGCACCGGTTTCTGGCAGGTGCACGAGGCGGCCGCCGACGCGCTGGTGGGCGCGGTGTCCGCGCTGGCCGGCGTGCGGCCGGGGGAGACGGTGCTCGACCTGTACGCCGGCGCCGGGCTGTTCGGCGGCGCGCTGGCGCCCGGGGTGGGGGAGTCCGGCCGGGTGGTGTGCGTGGAGGCCGACGCCGAGGCGTGCGCCGCCGCGGAGGTCAACCTGGGCGACCTGCCGCAGGCCGAGGTGTGGCAGGGCGAGGTGGACGCCGAGGGGCTCACGGGGCTGCTCGAGGAGCTCGGCGGCGTGCCCGACGTCGTGGTGCTGGACCCGCCGCGCGCCGGGGCGGGTGCCGCGGTGAGCCGCGTGCTGGCCGGCACCGGGGCGCGGGCCGTCGTCTACGTCGCCTGCGACCCGGCGTCGCTGGGCCGCGACGTCGCCGCCTTCACCGGTGCCGGGTACCGCCTGGCCGCCCTGCGCGCCTTCGACGCCTTCCCGATGACCGCGCACGTGGAGTGTGTCGCCCTGCTGGTGCCCGCCCCCTGATCGGCCCTACGGGGAGGGCCCGGCACCGTGGGCGGCGGGGCGTGCAGGTCCACGTCGTCACCCATCCCGGGGTCCTGGTCGACCCGGCCGTGCCGTCCCCGAGGGGGGCTGTCCGACGCTCGCCGCGCGGCTGCAGCACCTGGTCGCGCTGCCGTGGACGGTCCGGCTGGCGCGGGTCGTCTCCAGCGCCGGGCGCAAGGCCGGTGAGACCGCGGCCGCGCTGCGGAGGCCACCGACCTGACGGTCGCCGTCGACCCGGAGCTCGGGGAGGACGACCGCTCCGCCACCGGTCTCCTGCCGCCCGCGGAGTCCGAGGCGACGGCGGGCGCCTTCTCCGCCCGGCCCACCGGGAGCGAGCGGTGGGGGGAGCGGACGGGGACGTCGCGGTGGTCCGCCACGGAGCGGTGGGCACGTCGTTGCCGTGCCGGGTGCTCGGTGTGCCCACCGCCCGGTGGTGGGACCAGCCGGGGTAGGGGAGCGTCTTCTCCTCCGACCCGGCGACCGGCCACGGCGCCGGTTCCCGGGCGCGGCTGGGGCTGCCGGACGGCGCCTCGCTACCGTGTCCTCCGTGACCACCTGGGAGTACGCCTCGGTCATCACGGCCAACGACACCGAGTCGCAGCGCGCGGGGGTGAGCGTCAAGCTCCCCGGCGGCTCGCTGGAGCGGCAGCAGGGGGACACCAGCTCGGTGCTCAACCGGCTCGGCGGCGAGGGCTGGGAGCTGGTCAGCTACCACTCGAGCGGTGCGGGCACCTGGGGTTTCGAGCAGTTCTGGCTGAAGCGACAGCGGGACTGATCGCGCTCCGCCCGTGTCGATCATCGGCTGCGTGCACGCGACGCGCGCCGACACGCCGGTACGGGCGGCACGCAGCCGGATGATCGACGCGACCGTGGTCGGGCCGGTCCGTCGGTGATCACGAGCGGGTGACGACGGCGCGCCTCCCGTCGAACACGTGTTCGACCTGCGGCAGGATGCCGGACGTGGGTGCGAGCGTGCCTCCGGGCTGGCCGGAGCAGGTGCGGCCCCCGGGCGCCCCCGACTGGGAGCACACCGCGGTGGCCTGGCTGTTCGACCTCGTCCCGCCCGACTACCGCGCCCACGAGGTGCTGCGCCGCTATCCGCTGCTGCTCGCCCGGTTCGCCGGCGACCACGTCGCGGCCGGCCTCGAGGCGGCGCGGGCGGGCTGGCGCACGGTCCGCGTCGAGCTGGCCGACCACCTGCCGCCGGACGCCATCGAGGCCGCCGTCACCGCCTACGAGCGGGAGGGCGCGCGGCTGGCCGCGGCGGCGCGCGGCGTCGAGGTGGTCGCCGGGGCGCTGCGCGGCGAGGTCTGGGTCCCCCGCCTGTAGTAGTGGCACCCGGGGGCCCGGTCGTCGTCCGCGGGCCCCCGGGGCCCTAGCCGGTCAGCCGGTCGGCCTCCCGGAGCGCGACCGCCAGCGCGCCGAGCACCTCCGCGCGGGCCCCGAGCGAGCCGGGGACCACGGTCAGCTGCTCGGCCGCGGCGGGGATGGCGGACTGCTCGAGCGCCCGCCGCAGCGGGTCGACGAGCAGGTCGCCGGCGGTGCCCAGCTCGCCGCCGACGACGATGCGGTCGGGGTTGAGCACGTTGACCAGGCCGCCGAGCACGAAGCCGACCGAGGCCCCGGCGTCGGCGATCAGCCGACGGCAGGCCTGGTCGCCGTCCTGGGCGCCGGCCACCAGCGACCGCAGGTCGGTGTAGTGGGGGGCGGCGGTGTTGATGGCCCGCAGCAGGGCGGTGCCGCCGGCGGTCAGCTCCAGGCAGCCGCGGTTGCCGCAGCGGCACAGCGGGCCGGTCGGGTCCAGGCTCACGTGGCCCATCTCGCCGGCGGTGCCGGTGACGCCGCGCAGCAGGTCGCCGTCGATGACCAGCGCCCCGCCGACGCCGGTCGCCATCTTCAGGTAGAGGGTGGCGCACGAGCCGCGGCCGGCGCCCCAGCGGACCTCGGCGACGGCGCCCAGGTTGGCGTCGTTCTCCACGATGACCGGGACGCCGAGCCGCTCCTGCAGCGCCGGCGCCGGCGTCCGGCCCGACCAGCTCGGCAGGATGTTCGACCGCGCCACGGTGCCGCGCGAGCTCGCCGCCCGGCCGACCACCGGCGTCGGCAGGCCGACCACCGCGCCGACGACGTCCTCGGTGCAGGCGCCGGCCCGCCGCAGCTCGGCCCGCACCTGCCCGGCCACGGTGTCGAGGACCGCGTCGGAGTCCAGGTCGGCGACCGGCAGCGTGGTGGTCTCCTCGCCGACGATCTCGTGCGAGAGGTCGGCCACCGCGACCCGGACGTGGGTGCGCCCGATGTCGACCCCGACGACCACACCGGCCCGGCGGGTCAGGTGCACCAGCCGCGCGGGCCGGCCGCCGGTCTCCACCGCGCCCGCGTCGTCCCCGGGCGCCACCAGCCCGCGGTCGACGAGGTCGGCCACGTAGCCGGAGACCGTGGCGCGGGAGAGCCCCGTCCGCTCGACCAGCTGCGCCCGCGTCGAGGGGCCGCTCACCCGCAGTGCCTCGACCAGCCGCCGCGAGGGGCCCGTGACGTCGGGCAGCCACGGGCGGAGGTCCATGGCGGGCATCGTCCGAGCGTGCCCGTGTTCTGTCAATCACCGACAGAAGGGGCGCCCATCGGTCGGGTGAGCGGGGTGCGGCGCGTCGGGAGTGACGGAACCGTCCCGTCTCGGACCCGGTTCGACAGGAGGTGCGCGCCGTCGCGCGACTACAGTGGGTCGGCGGCCGTCGGAGGGCCGTGCCCCGCCGCCGACAGAGAGGACACCGCCGCCCCGTGTCGCTCCTGCGCTCGCTCCGCGACCCCGCCGACCTCCGGGCCCTGCCCCCCGAGCAGCTGCCCGCGCTGGCCGCGGAGATCCGTGACGCACTCGTCACCAGCGTCGCCCGCACCGGCGGCCACCTCGGGCCGAACCTCGGCACCGTCGAGCTCACCATCGCGCTGCACCGGGTCTTCGAGTCCCCGCACGAGCCGATCGTCTTCGACACCGGCCACCAGGCCTACGTGCACAAGATGCTCACCGGCCGGGTCGAGGGCTTCGACCGGCTGCGCCAGCGCGGCGGGCTGTCGGGCTACCCGAGCCGCGGCGAGAGCGAGCACGACTGGGTCGAGAACAGCCACGCCTCGACCGCGCTGTCCTACGCCGACGGGCTGGCCAAGGCCTTCGCCGTCCGCGGTGACAAGCGCCCGGTCG
Source organism: Geodermatophilus sp. SYSU D00867 (assembly GCF_054050315.1). Taxonomy (NCBI): domain Bacteria; kingdom Bacillati; phylum Actinomycetota; class Actinomycetes; order Geodermatophilales; family Geodermatophilaceae; genus Geodermatophilus; species Geodermatophilus sp. SYSU D00867. The sequence goes on from NZ_JBJGZC010000002.1 coordinate 249,376, forward strand.
TCGCGGTCGTCGGCGACGGCGCGCTGACCGGCGGCATGGCCTGGGAGGCGCTGAACAACATCGCCGCCGCCCAGGACCGGCCGGTGGTCATCGTCGTCAACGACAACGGCCGCTCCTACTCGCCGACCATCGGCGGTGTCGCCGACGCGCTGGCGGGCCTGCGGCTGCGGCCGGGCTACGAGCAGGCGCTGCTGGCCATCCGTCAGGCCCTGCACAAGGCCCCGGTCGTCGGCTCGGCGCTCTACGACGCGCTGCACGGCCTGAAGAAGGGCGTCAAGGACGTCCTGGCGCCGCAGGGCATGTTCGAGGACCTCGGCCTCAAGTACGTCGGTCCGGTCGACGGCCACGACGTCGAGGTGCTCGAGTCCGCGCTGCGCCGGGCGCGGTCGTTCGGCCGCCCGGTGATCGTGCACGCGGTCACCACGAAGGGCTTCGGCTACCCGCCGGCCGAGACCGACCAGATCGACGCCTGGCACGCCACCGGCGTCTTCGACCCCGACAGCGGCACCAGCCCCGCGGTCGCCCGCGACTGGACGACGGCGTTCTCCGACGAGCTGGTGCGCATCGGCGCCGAGCGGAGCGACGTCGTCGCGGTCACCGCGGCGATGTTGCACCCGACCGGCCTGGCCGCCTTCGCCGAGCGCTTCCCCGAGCGGACCTACGACGTCGGCATCGCCGAGCAGCACGCGCTCACCAGCGCGGCCGGCATGGCGATGGGCGGGCTGCACCCGGTCGTCGCGGTCTACTCGACCTTCCTCAACCGGGCCTTCGACCAGCTGCTCATGGACGTCGCGCTGCACCGCCAGCCGGTCACCGTCGTCCTCGACCGCGCCGGGGTCACCGGGACCGACGGCGCCTCGCACAACGGTATGTGGGACATGTCGATCTGCTCGGTCGTGCCGGGGCTGCACCTGGCCGCGCCGCGCGACGAGCCGACCCTGCGCGAGGCGCTGCGAGAGGCGGTCGCGATCTCCGACGCGCCGAGCGTGGTGCGCTTCCCCAAGGGCCCGCCGCCGCTGGACATCCCGGCGCTGGAGCGGCGCGGCCCGGTCGACGTGCTGCGGCGCGGGGAGCGGGAGGAGGTGCTGCTGGTCGCCGTCGGCGCGATGGTGCCGATGTGCCTGGCCGCCGCCGAGCGGGCCGCCGACCACGGCATCGAGGTGACCGTCGTCGACCCGCGCTGGGTGCTGCCGGTCTCCGACGAGCTGGTCGAGACGGCCGCCGCGCACCGGCTGGTCGTCACCGTGGAGGATGGCGGCCGGGCCGGCGGCGTCGGGACGACGCTGTCGCAGGCGCTGCAGGACCGCCAGCACGACGTCCCGGTGCGCGCGCTGGGCCTGCCGCAAGCCTTCCTCGACCACGGCAGCCGGGGCCAGGTGCTCGCCGACTGCGGCCTGACCGAGCAGGACGTCGCCCGCCGGATCGCCGAGTGGACCGCGGTGCTCACCGAGCGGGCCGAGCAGCAGCTGGCCGCCGAGCCCGTGGACGGCGCCCAGCAGTAGTCGGAGGACCCCGTCCCCCTCACCCTCCGCAGGCTCGGGGCGAGCCTCCGGACGGGGGCCGGCCGGGGACGTCGGACCGGAGGCTGTCGTGCAGGTCATCGCGGAGATCCAGGTCGCGCCGTCGCCGGCCGGGACGCCCGACGACCCGCACGCGTACGTGGAGGCCGCCGTCCGGGTGATCCAGGCGTCCGGCCTGCACTGCGAGGTCGGGGCGCTGGGGACCACGCTGGAGGGCGACGCCGACGCCGTGTGGGCGACCCTGCGGGCCGCGCACGAGGCGATGCTGGCGGCGGGCGCCACCAGCGGCATCTCGCACGTGAAGGTCGCCTCGGTCGACCGCACGATCGAGTCGCTCACCCACAAGTTCCGCTGAGACGGCGAACGGCCCGGGCCCCCGCGCGGGGACCCGGGCCGTCGTCGTCCGGCGTGCACCTCCGCGGAGGGGCACGGCATCAGGCCGGGAGGCTGGCCACGCCCCTCGGCAGGAACCGCGAGCCGGTGACCGCCTCGGAGACGCCGGTGCGGTCGAGGTGGGCGGAGATGCCGCCCAGCCAGAACGGCCAGCCGGCGCCCAGCACCATGCACAGGTCGACGTCCTGCACGGCCTGGACGACGCCCTCGTCGAGCATCAGCCGGATCTCCTGGGCCAGCGCCCGCACGGCGCGGTCGCGGACCTCGTCCTCGGTCAGCGGGGAGTCGCCCGCGTCGATGCCGGCCAGGTCGGGGTCGACCACGCCGGGCTCGGAGTAGACGCTGGTCTTGCCCAGCTCGACCATCTTCCTCAGTCCCTCGCCGACGGCGAACCGGTCGGGGAAGGCCTCGTGCATCCGTTCGGCCACGTGCAGCGCCACCGGCGGGCCGACCAGCGTGAGCAGCTCGAACGGCGACATCGGCAGGCCCAGCGGGTCCAGCGCCCGGTCGGCGACGGCCACCGGCGTCCCCTGCTCGACGGCCGAGGTGACCTCCCCGAGGAAGCGGGTGAGCAGCCGGTTGACGACGAACGCCGGGGCGTCGGCGACCAGCACGCAGGACTTCTTCAGCGCCTTGCCGACGGCGAAGGCGGTGGCCAGCGCGGCGTCGTCGGTCTGCTCGGCGCGCACGACCTCCAGCAGCGGCAGGACCGCGACCGGGTTGAAGAAGTGCAGCCCGACGACCCGCTCGGGGTGCTCGAGCTTCGAGGCCATCTCGGTCACCGACAGCGCCGAGGTGTTGGTCGCCAGCACGCACTCGGGGGAGACGACGGCCTCCACCTCGGCGAACACCTGCTGCTTGACCGACATCTCCTCGAACACGGCCTCGATGACGAGGTCGGCGTCGGCGAAGACGGCCTTGTCCAGCGCGCCGGTGACCAGGCCCTCGAGCCGGTTGAGCTCGTCGGGGGAGAGCCGGCCGCGGGCGGCCAGCTTCTCCAGCTCCCCGTGGACGTAGCCGACGCCCTTGTCCACCCGCGCCTGGTCGACGTCGGTGAGGACGACGGGCACCTGGAGCCGGCGCACGAACAGCAGCGCCAGCTGCGAGGCCATGAGCCCGGCACCCACGACGCCGACCTTGGTGACCTTCCGCGCCAGCGACTCGTCCGGCGCGCCGGCCGGCCGCCTGGCCCGCTTGTTGACCAGGTCGAACGAGTAGAGGGAGGCGCGGAGCTCGTCGCTCATCAGCAGGTCGGTGAGCGCCTGGTCCTCGGCGGCGGTGCCGGCGGTGAACGCCTCGCCCTCGACGCCGTTGCGGGCGAGGTCGAGCAGCTCGACGGCGCGCAGCGCGCCGGGGGAGGCGTCGCGGGTCCGCGCCCGGACGACGGCCCGGGCCCGCTCGATCGCGGCGTCCCAGCCCGACCGGTCCACCGCGGGCCGCGCGACGGTCACGTCGCCGTTGAGGACCGCCACGGCCCACTCCAGCGACCGCTCGAGGAAGTCGGCGGGCTCGAACAGCGCGTCGGCGATCCCCAGCTCCGCCGCCCGCGGGCCGGAGGTGACCTTGTTCTGCGCCAGCGCGTTCTCGACGATCACCGTGACCGCCGGGTCGATCCCGATCAGGTCCGGCAGCAGCTGCGTGCCGCCCCAGCCGGGCACCAGCCCGAGGAACACCTCGGGGAAGGCGACGACGGCGGTGCTCGCGATCGTCCGGTAGGTGCAGTGCAGCGCCAGCTCGAGGCCGCCGCCGAGCGCCGCGCCGTTGACGAACGCGAACGTCGGGACGCCGGCGTCCTTGAGCCGCCGGAACACCCGGTGGCCGGTCTCGGCGATCTCCCGGGCGGCCGCGGTGTCGGTCACCGCCGCGACGCCGGAGAGGTCGGCGCCCACGGCGAACACGAACGGCTTGCCCGTGACGGCGATGGCCGCGGGCGCGGGGGTGTGCGCCGCGATCCCGTCGAGGGCGGCGTCCAGCGAGGCGAGCCCGCCGGGGCCGAAGGTGGACGGCCGGGTGTGGTCGTGCCCGTTGTCCAGCGTGATCAGCGCGATCTCGCCGGCCAGGCCGGGCACGCGCACGTACCGCACCTTGGCGGCGGTGACGACCTCGTTCTCGAAGACGGCGGTGCTCACTTGGCCGCACCCTCCCAGTCGGTGTTCTCCCAGATGACGGTGGCGCCCATGCCCAGGCCCACGCACATGGCGGTCAGGCCGTAGCGGACGTCGGGGCGCTCGGCGAACTGCCGCGACAGCTGGGTCATCAGGCGGACGCCGGAGGAGGCCAGCGGGTGGCCGACGGCGATCGCGCCGCCCCACGGGTTGACCCGCTCGTCGTCGTCGGCGATGCCGAAGTGGTCGAGGAAGGCCAGCACCTGGACGGCGAAGGCCTCGTTGAGCTCGAACAGCCCGATGTCGTCGATGGTCAGGCCGGTGCGGGCCAGCGCGCGCTCGGTCGAGGGGACCGGGCCGACACCCATGACCTCGGGCTCGACGCCGACGAAGCCGTAGCCGACCAGCCGCATGCCGGCGGTCAGGCCCAGCTCCTGCGCGACCTCCTCGGCGGCCAGGATGCAGCCGGTGGCGCCGTCGTTGAGGCCCGCGGCGTTGCCGGCGGTCACGTGCCCGTGCGGGCGGAACGGCGTCTTGAGCGTGCCCAGGCCCTCGAGGGTGGTGTTCGGCCGCGGCGGCTCGTCGGCGGTGGCCAGGCCCCAGCCGTGCTCGGCCGAGCGGGTCGCGACGGGCACCAGCTCCGGGCCGATCTGCCCGTTGGCGAGGGCCTTGGCGTACTTCTGCTGGCTGGCCAGGGCGAACGCGTCGGCGCGCTCCCTGGTCAGGTGCGGGAAGCGGTCGTGCAGGTTCTCCGCGGTGGAGCCCATGACCAGCGCCGAGCCGTCGACGAGCTGCTCGCTGAAGAACCGCGGGTTGGGGTCGGCGCCCTCGCCCATCGGGTGGCGGCCCATGTGCTCGACCCCGCCGGCGATGGCGACGTCGTACGCGCCGAAGGCGATGCCGCTCGCGGTGGTGGTCACGGCGGTCATGGCCCCGGCGCACATGCGGTCGATCGCGTAGCCGGGGACCGACTTCGGCAGCCCGGCCAGCAGCGCGGCGGTGCGGCCGATGGTCAGGCCCTGGTCGCCGATCTGGGTGGTGGCGGCGATGGCCACCTCGTCGACCCGGTCGGCCGGCAGCGCCGGGTTGCGGCGCAGCAGCTCACGGATCACGCGCACGACCAGGTCGTCGGCGCGCGTCTCCGCGTAGACGCCCTTCGGGCCGGCCTTGCCGAAGGGGGTGCGTACGCCGTCGACGAAGACGACCTCACGCAGCGAGCGGGACATGGGACCTCCGCAGCAGGGGGAGCCGGCCCGGGCACGGGGACGGCGCAGGTGAAGTTACCCGTGGGTAACCGCCGCTCCAAGCGCGACCCGACCCGCGCGGGGCACCGGGGCCCCCGACACCTCACCCGGACGGAGGTCACGGTCCGGCAACGCCACCGACCCGGGGTTGCGACCCGTGTGACCCGGGGCGCATATTGGCCGCCGCACTTCTGCAGATTCCCGACGGAACGGTGGACCCATCCATGGCGCGACGGCGCACCACGATGACGGCCCTGGCGGCCGCCCTGGTCTTCAGCCTCGCTGCGTGCGGCAGCGACAGCGGCGGCGGCGACGGCGGCGGCGGCGACAGCGGCGGCGGCGGCGGTGGCGGCGAGGCCGCCGGCAAGGTCGGCGTGATCCTCCCCGACACCGAGTCCTCGGTGCGGTGGGAGAACTTCGACCGCCCCTACCTCGAGGCGGCCTTCGAGGAGGCCGGTGTCGAGTACGACATCCAGAACGCCGAGGGCGACGCCCAGCGGCAGGCGACCATCGCCGAGCAGATGATCACCGAGGGCGCCACCGTCCTCGCGATCGTCAACCTCGACTCGGCCTCCGGCGCGCAGATCCAGGAGCAGGCCGCCGCCGAGGGCGTCCAGACGATCGACTACGACCGGCTCACCCTCGGTGGGTCGGCCGAGTACTACGTCTCCTTCGACAACACCGAGGTCGGCCGCCTGCAGGGCCAGGGCCTGCAGCAGTGCCTCGAGGCCAACGGCGTCACCCAGGGCAACATCGCGTTCCTCAACGGCTCGCCGGACGACAACAACGCGACGCTGTTCTCCTCGGGTGCCCACGAGGTCCTCGACCCGCTGACCCAGTACACGCAGGTCGCCGAGCAGGCCGTGCCGGAGTGGGACAACCAGCAGGCCGCGACGATCTTCGAGCAGATGTACACCCAGGCCGGCGGCAACATCCAGGGTGTGCTGGCCGCCAACGACGGCCTCGCCAACTCGGTCATCCAGATCCTCGGCCGCAACAACGCCGCCGGTCAGGCCAACGTGACCGGTCAGGACGCCACCGTCGAGGGCCTGCAGAACATCCTCAACGGCGACCAGTGCATGACGGTCTACAAGTCGGTCCGCGACGAGGCCAACGCGCTGGCCGAGCTGGCCGTCTCGCTGATCAACGGCGAGGAGGGCGAGACCACCGGCACCGTCGAGGACACCGAGGGCGGCCGTGAGGTCCCGTCGGTCCTGCTGACGCCGCAGGCGATCTTCCGCGACAACGTCAAGGACGTCGTGGACGACGAGTTCGTGACCGCCGAGGAGCTGTGCACCGGCGACTTCGCCGCCGCGTGCCAGGAGCTCGGCATCTCCTAGTGGTCACCAGCCGCCGGGGCGCCCATCATGGACGCCCCGGCGGCTGCTGCCGTAGCCCCACCAGCGCGACCGAGAGGCCCGGTGTGTCCGCTCCCACCGACCGTCCCCAGGACGGCACCCCCACCCTGGAACTCCGCGGCGTCAACAAGAGCTTCGGTGCCATCCAGGTCCTGCACGACGTGCACATGAAGGTCTACCCCGGACAGGTCACCGCGCTCGTCGGCGACAACGGGGCGGGCAAGAGCACGCTCATCAAGTCCATCGCCGGCATCCACGCCATCGACTCCGGCGAGTTCCTCTTCGAGGGACGGCCGGTCACCGTCAGCGGGCCGCGCGAGGCCGCGGCCCTCGGCATCGAGATCGTTTACCAGGACCTCGCCCTGGCCGACAACCTCGACGTCGTCCAGAACATGTTCCTGGGCCGCGAGCGCAAGAACGGCATCCTCCTCGACGAGACGTCGATGGAGGAGGCCGCCCGGGACACCCTCAGCAAGCTCTCCGTCCGGACCCTGAAGTCCGTACGCCAGCTCGTCTCCAGCCTCTCCGGTGGTCAGCGGCAGACGGTCGCCATCGCGAAGGCCGTGCTCTGGGAGTCCAAGCTGGTCGTCCTCGACGAGCCGACCGCGGCCCTGGGCGTCGCGCAGACCAGGCAGGTCCTCGACCTGGTCCGGCGGCTGGCCGACACCGGTCACGCGGTGGTCTTCATCAGCCACAACATGGTCGACGTCTTCGAGGTCTCCGACCGGATCGCGGCCCTGTACCTGGGCCGGATGGCGGCCGACGTGCCGATCTCGCAGGTCGACCGCCCCCAGGTGATCGAGCTCATCACGGCGGGCCGGTCGGGCGACCTGGGCATCGCACCCGCCGAAGCCGCGGCCGTGGAGGTCTGACCCGTGTCCAGCACCATCTCCAAGCCGACCAGTTCACAGGAGCCGGGTGGGGCCCCGTCGGGCTTCGAGGCCGACCGCGGCGCGGAGTCCCTCGGCGCGTCCGTCCGGGCGTACGTCGACCGCGTCCGCGGCGGTGACCTCGGGGCGCTGCCGGCCATCCTCGGCATCGTCGTCCTCGGGCTGCTGTTCTTCGCGCTGCGGCCCGAGACGTTCCTGACCCCGCGCAACATGGCCAACCTGGCCGACCAGGCCGCGCCGATCATCATCCTGGCGATGGGCCTGGTCTTCATCCTGCTGCTGGGCGAGATCGACCTGTCCGCCGGTGTGGTCAGCGGCGTCTGCGCCGCGGTCATGGCCAAGCTGCTCGCCGACGCCGGCTCGCCGTGGTGGGTCGCGGTCCTGGCGGCGATCGTCACCGGCGTGGTCATCGGCCTGTTCACCGGCAGCCTCGTCGGGATGGTCGGCATCCCGTCGTTCGTCGTCACCCTCGCGCTGTTCCTGGGCTGGCAGGGCTTCACCCTGCGGCTCATCGGCGAGGGCGGCACGGTGCCGGTGCGCGACCCGGTGATCTCGGCGATCAGCGACAAGAACGTGCCGGTCGCGCTCGGCTGGGTCCTCGCCCTCCTGACGATCGCCGTGTACGCGGCGCTGCAGCTCAACCGGTTCCGGGTCCAGAGGGCCAGGAACCTGGCGCACGCCCCGCTCGCGGTGGTGCTCGTCCGGATCGGCGTGATCGCCGCCGTCGTCGTCCTGGTGACGGCGGTGCTGAGCGTCGACCGCGCCCCGGCCGTCGGCGTGGTGCTCGCCGGCATCCCGTACGCCATCCCGCTCGTGGTCCTGCTGCTGCTGTTCCTGACGTTCGTGCTCGGCCGCACGGGCTTCGGCCGGCACGTCTACGCGGTCGGCGGCAACGCCGAGGCGGCCCGGCGGGCCGGCATCAACGTCACGAAGATCCGGGTGGCCGTGTTCGTGATCGGCTCCACGCTGGCCGCGATCAGCGGCATCGTCGCGGCCGCCCGCCTGGGTTCGGTCGCGCCGGGCTCCGGCGGCGGCAACACGCTGCTCTACGCCGTCGGCGCCGCGGTCATCGGTGGTACCAGCCTCTTCGGTGGCCGGGGCCGGGTGCGCGACGCCGTCCTCGGTGGCCTGGTCGTGGCGATCATCGCCAACGGCCTGGGCCTGCTGGGCACCGAGGCGTACCTGAACTTCATCATCACCGGTGGAGTCCTCCTGCTGGCCGCCAGCGTGGACGCGCTGGCCCGCCGGCGGGCCGCGGCCACGGGGCACTAGGAGGACCCCCTCGCCCCCGCCGCTCGCACGCTCGCGGCGGGGGCGAGGGGGCCGTTCCAGCACCTCACGACGGGCCCGCCGTCCGGTACCGGACGGCGGGCCCGTCGTCGTTGCGGGCTAGGCCCGGGAGAGTGCGTCGGTGAGCAGGTCGCGGGTGAGCTCGACCTGCCACTCGCGGGCGCCCCCGGCGCGCAGGGCCGCGGCCACCGTCCCGGCGTCGCGCGGCTCGGGCGGGGTCCACATCAGCCGGCGCACCAGGTCGGGGGAGAGGAGGTTCTCCACCGGCACGCTGAGCTCCTCGGACAGGGCCGCGAGGGCCTTGCGCGCGGTCTGCAGCCGGGTGGCCGCGGCGGGGTCGCGGTCGGCCCAGCGGTTGACCGGCGGTGGCCCGTCGCCGGGGCGGCTGTGCGGCGGGAGCTCCGCCTCCGGCAGCGCCCGGCCGCGGGCCAGGGCGCCGAACCAGGTCCCCACCAGCCGCCGGTTGGCCCGGCCGCGGAAGACCGGCAGCTCCAGCAGCGCGGCCTCGGTCTGCGGATCCGCCTGGACGGCGGCGACCATCGCGGCGTCCGGCAGCACCCGGCCGGGGGCGACGTCGCGCCGGCGGGCCATGTCGTCGCGCGCCTGCCACAGCGAGCGGAGCATGCCGAGCTGACGGCGGTTGCGCAGGCCGTGCACGCCGGAGGTGCGCCGCCACGGGTCCTGCCGCGGCGCCGGCGGGCCGGCGGCGAGGACGGCGGCGAACTCCTGCCGCGCCCACTCGGTCTTGCCCTGCTCCTCGAGCAGGGCGGCGAGCGCGTCGCGGAGGTCGACGAGCACCTCGACGTCGAGGGCGGCGTAGACCAGCCACTCCTCGGGCAGCGGGCGGGTGCTCCAGTCGGCGGCCGAGTGGCCCTTGACCAGCGAGTACCCGAGGAGCGACTCGACGACGGCGGCCAGCCCCACCCGGGGCAGCCCGGCGAGGCGGGCGGCCAGCTCGGTGTCGAACAGGCGGCTCGGCACCATGCCGATCTCCGCCAGGCAGGGGAGGTCCTGGTTGGCGGCGTGCAGCACCCACTCGGCGTCGGCGATCGCGTCCTGCACGACCGACAGGTCCCCGAGCGGGACGGGGTCGACCAGCCCGGTGCCCGCGCCGGCGCGGCGCAGCTGCACCAGGTAGGCGCGCTGGCCGTAGCGGTAGCCGGAGGCCCGCTCGGCGTCGACGGCGACCGGGCCGGTGCCCGCGCGCAGCGCGTCGGCGTAGCGGGCGAGCGCGTCGGGGGTGTCGATGACCGGCGGCAGCCCGTCGCGCGGGGCGAGCAGGGGCACCGGGGCGGGCGCCTCCGGAGCGGACTCCGGGGCGGTCTCCAGGCCGTCGAGGGGAAGGGGCTCGGTGCTCAGTTGCCGTCCACCTACTCGCCGTCCCGTCCGTGCGCGCCACCGGTCCCGCCGGCTCCCGGGGTGTGCAGGCCGAGCGGCGCGGACCCGGGGGAGTGCGTCCCGTCACCACCGATGGTAGAGACCGCGGTGGACCGGCCGGTCAGGGGGCGGGCGTCAGGGGGTGCCGGGGACCGGGCCGGACGGGCCGAGCAGGGCGACGCCCGGCGGCGGCAGCCCGGCCGCGTTGGCCAGCACCTGCAGCCAGGCGTCGAGGTGGCGGCCGAGCGCGGTGTCCTCGGCGGTCCAGGAGGCGCGGAGCTCGACGTCGACGGTGTGCTCGGGACCGGCGAGGTCTCCGAAGCGGGTCGAGGCGGTGCGGGTGACCGTGCCGCCGAGCGCGTGCGAGGCCGCGCCGCACTCCTGCAGGGCGTCGGTCAGCCAGCTCCAGGCGACCTCGGAGAACATCGCGTCGTCGACCATGTGCTCGTCGGTGCTCGCCGACAGGTACCCGACGCAGCGGGTGGTGCCGTCCCAGGCCTCGTGGCCGTCGGGGTCGTACAGCACGATGAACCGGGCGACGGCGACCTCGACCTCGTCGTCGCCCTCCCCCTCGACGACCCGGGCGGCCAGCGCGTGCGCGTACGGCGCCAGGCGCTGGGGCGGCGGGATCGTCTCGAGGACGACCTCGGGGCGCACCCGCACCGCGGCCAGGGACTCCAGGCCAGCGACGAAGGCGGCCGGACGGTCGTCGGAGCCCGCACGCGCACCGGACCCGTCCCGGGACCCGGCCAGGCTGTGTGGCTCCACGCTCGCAGGGTAGGGGCCGCGGGCCCGGTCTGTCTCGGACGCGCCGCCGCTGCGGGGTCTGGGAGGATCGGGCGTCGTGAGCACCGCACCCGCCGTCCCGCCGTCCCCCGCCGACTCGGACCTCGTGCGGGCCGCCCGCGGCCTCCCCGTCGGACGGACGCCGGTGTGGTTCATGCGGCAGGCCGGCCGGTCGCTGCCGGAGTACCGGGCGCTGCGCGCCGGGACCGCGATGCTCGAGGCCTGCCAGGACCCCGACCTGGTCACCGAGATCACCCTGCAGCCGGTCCGCCGGCACGGTGTGGACGCCGCGATCCTCTTCTCCGACATCGTGCTCCCGCTGGTGGTGGCCGGGGTGGACATCGAGATCAAGCCGGGCGTCGGCCCGGTGGTGGCGAGCCCGGTGCGCACCGTCGCCGACGTCGACGCGCTGCCCGACCTGGAGCCCGACCGGCTGGAGTTCCTCGCGACGGCGGTGCGCCGGCTGGTCGCCGAGCTCGGCCCGACGCCGCTGATCGGCTTCGCCGGGGCGCCGTTCACGCTGGCGACCTACCTGATCGAGGGCGGCCCGTCCAAGGAGCACGCCCGCACCAAGGCCTTCATGTACGCCGAGCCGGAGGCGTGGAAGCGGCTCCTCGACCGGCTCGCCGTCTCGGCGGCCACCTTCCTGCGCGTGCAGGTCGACAACGGCGCCTCCGCGGTGCAGCTGTTCGACTCCTGGGCCGGGGTGCTGTCCGCCGCCGACTACGGCACCCGGGTGCTGCCGCACTCGCGCGCGGTCTTCGACGGGCTCGGGGACCGCGACGTGCCGCGGGTCCACTTCGGCGTCGGCACCGGCGAGCTGCTCGCGCTGATCGGCGACGCGGGGGCCGACGTCGTCGGCGTCGACTGGCGGGTGCCGCTGGACGAGGCCGCCCGCCGGGTGGGGCCGCAGCGCTCGCTGCAGGGCAACCTCGACCCGGCCGTGCTGCTGGCCGACCGGGAGACCGTCGACCGCGAGGTCCGCCGCGTCGTCGAGCAGGGCCGCGCCGCCCGCGGGCACGTGTTCAACCTCGGCCACGGCGTGCTGCCCGAGACCGACCCCGGCGTGCTCACCCACGTCGTCGAGCTGGTGCACGAGCTCTCGGCGCGGTGATGTCGTCCCGCCCCGCCGCCCCGGCAGCCCGCGTCGTCGTCGTCGGGGCCGGCATCGCCGGGCTCACCGCGGCGTTCGAGTGGCGCCGGCGGCGGCCCGCCGACGAGGTCGTCGTCGTGGAGGCCGGCGGGCGGATCGGCGGCAAGCTCGACCGGGTCGAGCTCGCCGGCGTCTGGTACGACACCGGGCCCGAGGCGGTGCTGGCCCGCGTGCCGGAGGCGGTCGAGCTGGTCGGGGACCTCGGCCTGGCCGACCGGTTGGTCGCGCCGCGCACCACGCAGGCGTCGATCGTGCTCCCCGACGGCCGCCACCCGCTCCCGCCGGGCACCGTGCAGGGCGTGCCGACGTCGGCCGACGGGCTGGACGGCGTGCTCACCCCCGACGGCGTCGCGCGGGTGCGGGCGGAGGCCGAGCTGCCGCCGCTGCGCCTGGAGGGCGACGTCTCGGTCGGCGGGCTGCTGCGCGAGCGGCTGGGCGACGAGGTGGTCGACCGGCTGGTCGAGCCGCTGCTCGGCGGCGTCTACGCGGGCCGCCCCGACGACCTCTCGCTGGCCGCGACCATGCCGGCGCTGGCCGCGCAGCTCGCCCGCGCCGACTCGGTGCTCGCCGCGGCCGTCGCCGCCCGCGACGCCGGTGCCCGCAGCCGCGGCGACGCCGACGGGCCGGTGTTCGTCACCGTCGCCGACGGGATCGGCGCGCTGCCGGCCGCGCTGGTGGCGGCGTCGGGCGCGCAGGTGCGGCTGCGCACGCCCGCGCACGCGATCCGCCGCGCGGGCGGCCGGCTGGAGGTCGCCGTCGGCCCGGTGGCGGCGCCGGAGGTCCTGGAGGCCGACGCCGTCGTCGTGACCGCGCCGGCCGGGAAGTCCGCGCGGCTGCTGGCCGGGGTGGCGCCGGACGCCGTCGAGCCGCTGCGCGGCATCCCGTACGCCTCGATGGCCGTGGTCGCGATGGCGTTCCCCGCCCAGCCGGTCGACGCCGGGTCGGGGCTGCTCGTCCCGCCGGTGACCGGGCGGCTGGTCAAGGGCGTGACGGTGTCGTCGTCGAAGTGGCCGCACCTGTCCGGCGACGGCCTGCTGCGCGTCCGCGCGTCGGTGGGCCGCTACGGCGACGAGGTGCAGCTGCAGCACGACGACGACGACCTGACCGCCGCGGTGGTCGCCGACGTCGCCGACCTGCTCGGCCTCGAGCGCCGTGAGCCGGTGGAGGCGCGCCTGGTGCGCTGGGGCGGCGGGCTGCCGCAGTACCTGGTCGGCCACCCGCAGCGGGTGGTGGCGGTGCGCGACGCCGTCGCCGCGGTGCCCGGGCTGGCGGTCGCGGGCGCGGCGTACGACGGCGTCGGCGTCCCGGCCTGCATCCGCGGCGCGCGCCGCGCCGTGGAGGCGCTGACCTGACCGGGGCTGGCAGGGTGTGCCGGTGACCTCCTCCCTCGTCCTGCGGGCCGCGCTGCTCGGGGTCGCCGCCGGCGGCCGCAGCTCCCTGGGCCTCGCCGCCCCGGCGCTCACCGCCTCCCGGCGCCGGCCGGTGCGGCTGGCCGCGCTCGCCGCCGTCGCGGGGGAGCTGGTCGCCGACAAGCTGCCGGCCACGCCGTCCCGGACGATCCCGCCGAGCGTCGCCGTCCGGCTCGCGGCGGGTGCCGCCGGCGGCGCGCTGCTGGCCCGCCGGCAGGGCGGCCGGCTGCTGCCGGCGCTCGCGGGCGCGGCCGGCGCCGCGGCGGGGACCCTCGGCGGCGCGCGGTGGCGGGGGCTCGCCGGACGGCGGGTGCCGGACCTGCCGGCGGCGCTGGCCGAGGACGTCGTCGTCGTGACGATCGCCTCGCTGGCCTGCCGGGGGATCGCCGCCGGTCGCTGACCGGCCGCGCGACAATGGGGGCATGAGCGAGCAGACGGAGACCAAGAGCGTCGGCAAGCGGGCCAACGAGCTCAACGCCCTCATCCGCTACACGATGTGGTCGGTGTTCCGCCTCGCCCGGCCGCTGGCCGACGACCGGCGCACCGCCGCCGCCGACGAGGTCACCGGGCTGTTCGAGGAGCTGGCCGGCAAGGGCGTCGTCGTCCGCGGCACCTACGACCTCGCGGGCCTGCGCGCCGACGCCGACCTCATGGTCTGGTGGCACGCCGAGACCCCGGAGGCGCTGCAGGAGGCCTACACCCGGCTGCGCCGCACCGAGCTCGGCCGCGCGCTGGAGCCGGTGTGGTCGCAGATGGCGCTGCACCGCCCAGCGGAGTTCAACCGCAGCCACATCCCGGCGTTCCTCGCCGACGAGGAGCCGCGGCGCTACGTCTGCGTCTACCCGTTCGTGCGGTCCTACGAGTGGTACCTGCTGCCCGACGAGGAGCGGCGGGACATGCTCAAGGAGCACGGCATGCAGGCCCGGCCCTACCCGGACGTGCGGGCCAACACCGTCGCCTCGTTCGGCCTGGGCGACTACGAGTGGATGCTCGCCTTCGAGGCCGACGAGCTGCACCGCATCGTCGACCTCATGCGCGACCTGCGCGCCAGCCGCGCCCGCCGGCACGTGCGCGAGGAGGTGCCGTTCTACACGGGCATGCGCAAGCCGGTGGCCGAGCTGGTCCGCGACCTGGCGTGAGGCCGGGCCCGCGAACGACCAGCTGACCTGATCGTGCTGCGTCCGGGCTCACCGTGGGAGGTGAGCCCGGACGCGTCAGCGTGAGCCAGGACGGCGGGACGGCGTCGGCTCAGCCCTCGGCGGGGACCAGCCGGATGGACACGGAGTTGATGCAGTAGCGGTCGCCGGTCGGCGTCTGCGGGGCGTCGTCGAAGACGTGCCCGAGGTGGCTGTGGCAGGTGCCGCAGAGGACCTCGGTGCGGACCATCCCGTGGCTGCGGTCCTCGCGGAGCACCACGTCGTCGGCGGACGACGGCTCGTAGAACGACGGCCAGCCGCAGTGCGAGTCGAACTTGGTCTGCGAGCGGAACAGCTCGGCGCCGCAGGCCCGGCAGGTGTAGACGCCGACGGTCTTCGTGTCGACGTACTCCCCGGTCCACGGCCGCTCGGTGCCGGCCCGGCGCAGCACCGCGTACTCCTGCGGGGACAGCTGGGCGCGCCACTCCTCGTCGCTCTTGGTCACCTTCGGCTGCGAAGCGGACGTCGTCATGCCCGGGAGAACGACCCGCGCCGCTCCCGGATTCCTCGCCCGGTTCCCCGCCTCACCGCCCCAGGCCCGCCTCCCGCGCCCGCACGATGGCCTGCGCGCGGTCGGTGACCTGCAGCTTGGTCAGCACGTTGGAGACGACGTTGCGCACCGTCTTCGGCGACAGGTACAGCACCGCGGCGATCTGCGCGTTCGACCGCCCCGCGGCCACCAGCTCCAGCACCTCGCGCTCGCGGGCGGTCAGCTGCGGGAACGCCGTCTCGGGCCCGGCGGGGCCGGCGGTGAAGAACTCGGCGATCCGCCGGGCCAGCGCCGCGCCGAACACCGCGCCGCCCGACGCGACGGTGGTGATCGCGCGGACCACCTCCTCCTGGTCGGCGCCCTTGAGCAGGTAGCCGCGGGCGCCGGCGCGGACGGCGGCGAACACCGTCCCGTCGTCCTCGCTCATGGTTAGCACCACCACGCCCACCGACGGCGCCTCCCCGGTGATCCGCCGGGTGGCCTCGATGCCGTCGAGCACCGGCATCTGCACGTCCATGACGACGACGTCGGGCAGCTGCTCGCGCACCACCTCGACCGCGGCCGCGCCGTCGGCCGCCGTGCCGACCACCTCCAGGCCCGTCACCGAGCTCAGCAGCAGCGCCAGCCCGTCCCGGTAGACCGGGTGGTCGTCGGCGACGACCACCCGCAGCGGCTCGTCAGGCTCGGTCACCGGTCGCTCCTCCCTCGGCGGGCAGCACCGCCCGCACCTCCGTCCCGCCCTCGGGCGGGCAGCTCACCGTGCACCGGCCACCGAGCTCGGCGGCCCGCTCCCGCAGCGACACCAGCCCGACGCCGGCCGCGCGGTCCGGCGCGATCCCGACGCCGTCGTCGGCCACCGCGACGACCAGGTCGCCGTCCGCGCGGGCCAGCGTGACCCGCACGCGGGAGGCGGCGGCGTGCCGCGCCACGTTGGCCAGCGCCTCGGACGCGATCCGGTAGGCGGCCACCTCGACGGCGGCGGGCAGCTCGGTCAGGCCCTCGGCGTCCACGGTCACCGTGACCGGCGGGGCGAGCAGCCGCTCGGCCTGCTGGCGCACCGCCCCGGCCAGGCCCAGGTCGTCGAGCGCGGGCGGGCGCAGGTCGTGCACGAGCCGCCGGACGTCGGCCAGCGCGGCGGAGACGTCGTCGCGGGCCTGGCGCAGCAGCCGGTCGGCGTCCTCGGGCCGGGCGGCGGCGAGGTTGCGGGCGGTGTCGATGCGCAGCACCACGGCACCGAGCGAGGGGCCCAGGCCGTCGTGCAGGTCCCGGCGCAGCCGGCGGCGCTCCTCCTCCCGCGCGGCGACCAGCTGCTCGCGGCTGGCCTGCAGCTGGGCGGCCAGCGAGCCGGCGCGGGCGGCCGCGGCGGCCTGCCGGACGACGTCCGCGAGCAGCCGCTCGTCGCGCGTGACCAGCTGCGCGCGGACGCCGTCGCGGGGGAGCAGCAGCCGGCCGACCTGCTCGCCGCGGTAGGCGATCGGCAGCGACTGCACCACGGTGGGGCGGGTGCCGTGCTCGGCCACCAGCCGGCCGCCGTCGGCGGAGTCCACCTCGACGCCGACGTAGGGCGTGCGGAAGGCCTCGGCGATGCCGGCGGCGACCGCCATGAGCTGCTCCTCGGCGCCGTCGGAGCGCTCCAGCCGCTCGGCCAGGCCGGACACGACGCGGTAGGGGTCCTCGCGCTCGCCGAGCACCCAGCGGCGGACCAGCCGCCACAGCGGCGCGCGCAGCGGCACGTAGACGCCGGCGACGAGCAGGAGGGTGAGCAGCGTGGCGTCGCGCCCGCCGAGGGCGTCGCCGAGCAGGGCGCCGGCGGCGGCGAGCACCAGCAGGTCGAGCAGCACCACGCCGACGGCGAGGCCGCCGTGGACGAGGGTGCCGCCCAGCAGCCGGTCGACGTCGACCGCGCGCGGCCGCAGCACGCCGACCGCGACCGCCGACCCGGTCAGCGCCACGGCGACGGCCAGCGCCAGGGTGCTCGGGTCGGCGGGCAGCAGCAGCGTGGCGAGCATGACGAGGACGTCGACGACGGCGGCCCACAGCAGCCAGCGCATCCGGGTGCGGTCCTCCCCGTCCGCCCGCCGGTACCGGGCGACCACCGAGGCGGCCGGGACCGCGATGCCCAGCACCGCGAGCGGGAAGCCGATCCGCAGCAGCGGCAGCGCGACGGCGGCGGGCAGCGGCAGCGAGGTGAGGTCCAGGTCGAGGGCGCCGTGGAGGGGGGCGATCGCCGTCCCCTCGTCGGCGGTGAAGGCGACGTCCGCGGGGACGACGAGCAGCAGTGCCGGCAGCAGCGCGGTCGAGGCGAGGCTGGCCACGCTCAGCGGGCGCCACCGGCCGCCGGGCAGCCGGCCGTCGGGGTAGAGCAGGAGCAGCAGCGGCAGCCCCAGCAGCAGGGCCGAGCCGAGCCGCTCGACGGTCCAGAACGCCAGGCTGCCGCCGACGCGCGGGGTGCCGTCCTGCAGCGACCACGACACCCACGACTCGGCGAGCCCGTCGACGGCCCAGAACGCGGCCGTGCCCGCCACCACCCACGAGACGGCGTTGCGCGGCGCGCGCAGCAGCAGGAGCACCGCGGGGACGGCGAGCGCGAGGCCGGGCAGGGTGGCCGGCCAGCCCGGCTCGCGGCCCAGCGCCGCCCGCACCGCCGGCGGCGTGGTGGCGTCGAGGACCGCGGCGGTGACCGCCGAGCCGACGACGACGGCGAGGACCCCCGCGGCCGCCGTCGTCCGCGCCCACCGCCGCCCGCCGGCACCGGGCCGGGGGAGGGGCTCCGGTGCCGGATCGGTCCGCCCGTCCACCGGGGCCTGCGCCTGCACGCGCGCATCCTCGCCTGCCGGTGTCCCGACGGGCACGAGGCAGCTGTCCCGTGTCCCCCGGGACACGGGACGTGACCGGATCCGTGGCGGCGGGCCCTGGGTGCCCGGGACGCGTTCCCGCGACGGTTCTCCCCGGACGGCGCACAGGGCGCCGCACGACGACGGAGGACCCGATGTCCCTCACCACCGCCCCCGCTCCCGCCCGCACCGACCTCGCCGCAGCGGCCGGCGCCCGGTCGGCCGCCTCGATCCGCTCGGTCCGCACGGCCGGGATCGCGGTGACCGCCGGCTCCGCCTCCTGGGCGGCCGCCTGCGCCCTGCTCGGGACCACGCCGCCGGCCGGCACCTGGCAGGCCACGGTGGTCAACCTGACCGCGTTCGCCTTCCAGGTCGGTCTCGTGTTCCTCGTGTCGGCGCAGATGCGCACCGGGGCGATCGGCACCGGCCGGCTGGCCCGGACGCTGCTGCACGTCGAGCACGCGCTGCTCGCGGTGGCGATGGTGTCGTCGCTGATGTGGGCCCTCACGCCCTCTCTCTACGACACCGGCCTCTTCTTCGTGATCGACCTGTTCTGGCCGCTGTCGATGCTCGGCATGGCCGCCATCGGCGTCCGCATCGCGATCGCCGGGCGGTGGACGGGCGTGGCCCGCGCCTGGCCGGTGGTCGCCGAGAGCTGGGCGCCGGTCACCGTGCCCACGGCCTTCCTGCTGCCCTCGGTCACCCAGTACGTCGGCGCCGCCCACCTGCTCGTCGGCTACGTGGTCCTGGGGATCGTCCTGGCCACCCGCCCCCACCTGACCGGCGCGCGCTGAACCCGACCGCGGCGCCCCGCCACCCCGTGACCCCGGGTGGCGGGGCGCCGTCGCGTGCGGCGGAGACTTCCCGGGTGACACCTCCTGGCCAGCCGCCGCTCGACCGGCCCCTGCCCGACACCTGGTTCCGCCGCGACCTGCCCGTGCTGCGGGCCATCGCCCGGCTGGTCGACGAGCCGAGGCACGGCGGCGCGCCGTACCTGCTCGGCTCGGTCGTCCCCGGCAGCGGGCTGCCGAAGGCCGACGTCATCGCCGCGGCCAAGGCGCTCGCCGCCGCCGGCTACATCGAGCCGCTGACCAACCACGCCGGCGACATCGTCCGCATCACCGGGATCTCCGCCGAGGCCCGCCGGCTCGCGGGGCTGTGGCCGACCCCGCAGGGGGAGTGGGAGCGGCTGCTGGAGCAGGCGGCCACCCGGGCGGAGAAGGCGCCGACCGACGTCGAGCGGCAGCGCTGGCGGGCCTTCGCCGACGCCGCCCAGGCGGTGGGCCCGGACGCGGGGGCGCTGTTCATGCAGGCGCTCGTCGGCGGCTACGTGCCCCGGGCCCGCTGAACCGGCCCCGGACGCGACAGCGCCCCCGCCCGGCGGACCGGACGGGGGCGCTGACGGAGGCTCAGGCGATCAGAGCGGGGTGACGTTCGCCGCCTGCGGGCCCTTCTGACCCTGCTCGACGTCGAACGAGATGCGCTGCCCCTCGTCGAGCGTGCGGTAACCGCTGGTCTGGATGGCCGAGTAGTGGACGAAGACGTCCGGTCCGCCACCGTCAGGGGTGGCGAAGCCGAACCCCTTCTCCGCGTTGAACCACTTGACAGTTCCTTCGGGCATTGCGCTCGCTCCTAGCTGCGATGGTGCATCGGGGTCCTGCCAGTGCGCAGGGCCTTCCCGACGCGCAGACCATAGCCGTCCCGGCCCCCTCCGGTCGCCCCGGGGCCGCGCGCGTCGGGGCGCGGACCTGCCGGGACCGGTCTTGCGGGAACCCTGCGGTTCCGTGGAGGGAGGGCTGCGGGAGGCCGGTCAGGGTCGTCGGTGCCGGGACGGACCCCGGCCCGCCGACCCGAGGAGCCCGTCATGGAGACCACCGCGCGTCCCGCCGAGCCGCTGGTGCTCGTGGAGCTCGCCGACCTCGACACGGCCGACCTCGACGCCCTGCTGGCCGGGGAGCTGGAGGAGCGCCCGGTCGAGCTCGCCGAGCTGCTCGCCGACGTCCTGCGCTCCACCGGCGCCGCCGCGGCCCTGGCGCACCGCCTGGGCGCGCACGCCGCTCTGCTCGCCGACTGAGCACCCCTCGATCTCGCCGGCCCGACCCGCGCCACGGGGGTGGGGGTCGGGCCGGCGGTCACGACTCGCAGCCGACGCCGTCGTGGTCGCGGTCGAACTTCTCGTCCCAGCCGGGGTCCCCGGGGTGGATGGGAGCCGCCCCGGCGGCGCGGACGGCGTCGCAGTTGGCGTAGCTGACCGAGGTGTCGGGCACCGGCGCGGGAGCAGGAACGGGCACGGGTGCGGGCGCAGGGGCCGGCGCAGGAGTGGGCGCCGGGGCCGGCGTGGTCGGCCGGGGGGTCGTGGGCGCCGGGGTGGTCGGCGCCGCCGTCCGCGGCACGGCGGCGACCACGCCGCCGGGCAGCGGCTCGGCCGGGCAGGTGCTCAGCACGGTGGCGACCGCGTTGCGCTCGGCCTGCGTCATCCAGAGTCCGTAGCTGACCTTCACCGCCACCTGCCGGGCGACATAGGCGCAGCGGTAGGAGCGGTCCGGCGGCAGCCAGGTCGCGGCGTCGCCGTCGCCCTTCTGCGTGTTCAGCGGCCCGTCGACGGCGAGCAGGTTGAGCGGGTCGTTGGCGAACTGCGCGCGGCGGGCGCCGTCCCACTGCTGGGCGCCCTTCTGCCACGCGTCCGACAGCGCGACGACGTGGTCGATCTGGACGTCGTCGCTGGTGGTCTGCCCGCGCTGGAAGGCGATGGTCCGGCCGGAGTAGGGGTCGTCGAGGGTCCCGGTCATGACGACGCAGTCCCGCGTGCCCGGCTTGAACGTCTCCCCGGTCAGGTCGCGGGCGAGCACGTCGTTGCGGGTGTCGCAGCCGTTCCGGTCGGTGTCCACCCAGCCGTTGCCGAACAGGTCACGGTCGTAGCCGGTGCGCGGCGCCCGGCCCTGCACCGGGACGGCGGCGAGGGCGGCCAGCGCGGTGGTCGGGGCGGCGGACCCGACGGCGTCGTCGGTGGCGTCGTCGGAGAGCAGCCCGGTGGCGGAGTCGACCGCGGGGACGGCGGTCTCGGCGGTCTCGGTCTGCGCCAGCGCGTCCTCGGCGGCCTCGGTGGCGGCCTCCGCGGCGGCGCTCTCCTCGGCCGCGGAGGTGGTGGGCGCGGCCGGGGAGGTGCGCGCGGGGGCCGAGACGGCGGTCGGTTCGGCGCGCGGCGCCGTCACCCCGCCGACGACGACGGCCGCCAGACCCGCCGCGACCACGGCCCCGCCGACCCGGCGGGAGGCGATGAACGCCCACCGCGCCCGGCCGGTGACGACCGCGCCGAGACCGACGAGCAGCGCCACCAGACCCAGCGCCAGCAGCCCACCGGGGACGCCCGAGGTCGTGGTCCCGGCGACGACGAGCAGCACGGCGACCGCGGCGACGACGCCGAGGACCGTCCGCTGCCGCCGGTCCCCGGTGGAGCTGGGCACCGGCGGGAGGACCGGCGCGGGCGGGAGGAACGGTGCCGGCGCGCGGTCCGCCTCGGCGGAGAAGGCCACCAGGACGTCGAACGGGTCGCTGCCGGCGAAGGGGAACCGGACGTCCACCCGGGTCGCGTCGGCGCCGGGCAGCGCGGCGGCGAAGGCGCGCTCCGCGGGGGAGGGCGAGGTGAGCTGCCGGCCGTCCACCAGGAGCGTGACACTGCGCCCCGACGGCGCCCGCCGCACCAGGCGCAGCGTGGGCTCGGTCCCCCACGGCTCGGGCGCGACGTCGTAGCCGAGTGCCGCGGCCTTGGACACGACCGCGCGCATCGGCGTCCCCGGCGACCGTCCGGTGTGGTGCCGCAGGACGGCCTCGACGGCAGGGTCGGACGACGACGCCATGTGTGCTCTCCCCGTGGGTGCTCCGGTGCGGCGGCCCGTCATCGTCCGACGAGCGGACCCGCCGGTACAGGAACCGCAGCGGCCCCGGGGCGCGTGGGGTCAGAGGGGCGAGCCGTGACCTCCGCGCGCTGTGTTTCGCCACCGGGCGCGGACCCATCGACCCCGGTGCCGCCCGGTCGTAGCGTTCGAGGTCCCACGGGGGCCGGACAGACGCCGTCGGCGGGAGGCACGCCATGTTCGCTCAGGTCATCCAGGGCAGGACGACGGACACCGAGGCCGTGTTCTCGGCCGTGGAGGACTGGGTGGCACAGCTGTCGCCCACCGCGGAGGGGTGGCTCGGCAGCACGACCGGCGTCACCGACGACGGCTGGTTCGTCACCGTCGTCCGCTTCGAGTCGGCCGACGCCGCCCGCCGCAACTCCGACCGTCCCGAGCAGGGCCGGTGGTGGGAGGGGGTCCGGCACCTGTTCGAGGGCGAGCCCGCGTTCCTCGACAGCGAGGACGTGACCGTCGACCTGTTCGGGGACCCGGACCGCGCCGGCTTCGTCCAGGTCATGCAGGGCCAGACCACCGACCTCGAGCGCGCCAGGGAGCTCGTGCGGCAGATGCCGCGGGAGCGGCTGGCCGAGTACCGGCCCGACGTCCTGGCCACCATGCGCATCGGCTCCGATGACGGGCGCTGGGTCCAGGTCACCTGGTTCACGTCGGAGGACGAGGCCCGCGAGGGCGAGCGCAGGGAGCCCCCGGCGGAGTGGCGGGAGGTCGTCGAGGAACTGACGCGGCTGGCCAAGGAGCCGCCCACCTACCTCGACCTCCGCGGGCCCCTCCTGCACTCGCGGCGCTGACGGGTGGTGCGGTGCCGAGCGGTGGAGTGCCCGACGGCGACGGGCTCCGGCTGACCGAGCTCGTCGCGTCGATCTCGCTGGCCACCGACCTGGTGACGGGCCAGCCGATGGAGCACGCCCTGCGGACCTGCCGGCTGGCGGTGACCGTCGCCCGCTCCCTCGGACTGGACGCCGGCACGGTCGCCGACGTCCACTTCGTCGCCCTGCTGCGGTTCCTCGGCTGCACCGCCGACGCGCCGGAGATGGCGCGGCTCGCGGGCGGGGACAACCTCGGGTTCATGGCCGCGATGGCTCCGGTGGCCACGGGCTCGGCCAGGGAGGAGGTCCGGACGCTGGTGCGCAGCGCCGGGCGGGGTCTCTCGCCGCCCCGCCGGGCCGGCCTGCTGGCCGAGGCGCTGGCCTCCGCCCGCGCCGAGGTGTCGCACTGCGAGGTCGGCGCCCGCCTGGCGGCCCGCCTCGGCCTGGGACCCGGGGTGGTGGAGGCGCTGGCGCACGCCTACGAGCGGTGGGACGGCCGTGGCCTGCCGAACGGGCTGTCGGGCGCCGAGATCCCGGTCCCGGTCCGGGTGGTCGTGGTCGCGCGTGACGCCGTCCTGTGGCACCGGGCGGCCGGGCCGGACGCGGCGACGGACGTCCTGACCCGCCGCCGCGGCCGGGCCTACGACCCGGCCGCCGTGGACGCCGTCCTCGCCGTCGGGATCCCCGCGCCGGACGAGCCGGCGGTGTGGGAGGAGGTGCTGGCCGGCGAGCCCGAACCGGTGCGCCGCGTCGGGTCCGCCGGGCTGGACCGGGCGATGGCCGCGGTCGGGGACTTCACCGACCTGCGGTCGACGTGGACACGGGGGCGCTCGTCGCGGCTCGCCGCGACGGCGCGGGCCGCCGGGCGGGCCTGCGGGCTGTCCGGTCCGGAGCTCGCCACCCTGACCCGTGCCGCGTCGGTCGCCGACGTCGGCGCCGTCGGTGTCCCGAGCGGGATCTGGCAGCGCCCCGGACCACTGGGCCCGGCCGAGGTCGAGCGGGTGCGCCTGCACCCCTACCTCTCCGAACGCGTCCTGGGCAGGTGCGCGCAGCTGCGGCCGGTCGCCGCCCTCGCCGGCGCCCACCACGAGCGGCTCGACGGGTCCGGCTACCACCGGGGCAGCGCTGCCGCGCAGCTCCCCGGCCCGGCGCGCCTGCTCGCCGCCGCCGACGTCTGGACGGCGTTGCGCGAGGACCGGCCGCACCGCCCGGCGTCCACCTCTGCCGCGGTCCGTGACGTGCTGTGGCGCGAGGCGGCCGAGGGTCGCCTCGACCGGACGGCGGTCGAGGCGGTCCTGACGGTCGAGGGACAGGCCGCCGGCCGCCCGCGAGGCGCCCGCCCGGCGGGTCTGTCCGAACGGGAGGTGGAGGTGCTCCGGCTCATCGCCCACGGGTGCTCCAACCGGGAGGTGGCCCGCCGGCTGGGGATCTCGGCGAAGACCGTGGGCCACCACGTCGAGCACGTCTACGCCAAGATCGGCGTCACCACGCGCCCGGCCGCGGCCCTGTTCGCCATGGAGCACGACCTGCTCGGGGGATGGGGCGATCACCCGATGCCGTCCCGCCGGCCCCGCTCCCACCCTCGGTCCACCGATCCGACCGGTGGGAGGGGATCACCATGGACGTCCGGACGGAGAGCCGGCTGACGACCACGTCCCGGGACGGCACCCGTATCGCGTACTGGCGCACGGGGCAGGGACCGGCGCTGGTCCTGGTACACGGCGCCACCGCCGACCACACCCGCTGGGAGACGGTGCTCCCGCTGCTCGAGCCGCACGTCACCGTGTACGCGATGGACCGGCGGGGCCGAGGCGGGAGCGGGGACGCCGCCGGGTACCGGATCGAGGAGGAGGGCGCCGACGTGGCCGCCGTCGTCGAGGCGGTGGCCACCGCCACCGGGGGCCCGGTCGACGTGCTCGGCCACTCCTACGGCGGCCTGTGCCTGCTCGAGGCGCTGACACGGACCCGCCGGATCCGCCGCGCGGTCCTCTACGAGGCGGGAGCCGGGGTGCCCACTCCGCCCGGGCTCACCGACGAGCTGGCCGCGTCGCTGGCCGCGGACCGGCGCGAGGAGGTCGTGACCCGCCTGCTCACCGTGGCCGCGGGGGTCTCGGCCGGCCAGCTCGCCCGCATGCGGCTGCTGCCGTCCTGGCCGAACCGGGTGGCCGCGGCGCACACCGTCGTCCGCGAGGTGCGCGCCCACGACGCCTACCGCCTCCGGCCGGAGCGGTTCGCCGCCCTCTCCGTGCCCACGCTGCTGCTGCTCGGCTCGGACAGCCCGCCGCCGGAGGCGGAGTCGACGGCGACGGTGGCGGCGGCGCTGCCGGGAGCACGCATCGTGTCGCTGGCGGGCCAGGGGCACGTCGCGATGCTCACCGCGCCGGACCTGTTCGCGAGCGCGGTCCTGGCCTTCGTGTCCGGTGGGCCGGAGGCCGACGCCCGGCGACGGTGACCGCTCGCGGCGGTCGGGACCGACACGGTCCCATGTGCCCTCGTCGACGGGACCTTCGGCCGCGGCGGCGTCGCGGGGACTCCACGAGCCTGTCCACCACTCGCACCTGCCGTCACAGGGAGGTGATGACCGATGACCGTCCTGACGCTCCCGGACGGCACCGACGGGTACGTGCTGCACCCTGGCGCCGGCGAGGCACTGGACTCCTGGTTCGGCGGGGCCCGTCTCACGATCAAGGCGACCGCCGCGCAGACGCAGGGGAGGTACGCCGCCGTGGAGTTCTGGGGTCCGCGGGGCTTCGGGTCGCCGGTGCACGTGCACGGCCACGACGACGAGTTCTTCGTGGTGCTCGAGGGCGAGGTGCGGTTCCGTCTCGGTGACGAGGTGACCGACGCCGGGCCGCGGTCCGTCGTCTACGGCCCACGCGGGGTCGCCCACGCGTTCACGATGAGCTCCGACGAGGCGCGAGTGCTCCTGTTCTTCGGTCCGGCCGGGGTGGAGGGGTTCTTCCGGGACGCCTCGGCGTTCGCGGCGACGCTGCCTCCAGGCGAGCCGCCGGACCCGCAGACGCTCGGAGAGATCGGCGCGCGGTACGGGCAGCGGTTCGTCGGACCGCCGCTGCCGCCGCGGGGCTGACCCCGCGGCCCCGTGTCCGCCATCCCCTCGACCGTCCGGCTGGTGCGACGTGCACGAGAACCAGTACGACGTCGTCGTCGGAGCCCGGTGTGCGGGCTCCGCCACCGCCCTGCTGCTGGCCCGCCAGGGCCACCGGGTCCTGGTCGTCGACCGGGCCACCTTCCCCAGTGACACGGTCTCCACCCACCTGGTCCACCCCCCGGGGGTGGCGGCGCTCCAGCGCTGGGGCCTCCTCGACCGGGTCGTCGCCTCGGGGTGTCCGGCGATCGACACCTACGCGTTCGACTTCGGGCACTTCACCCTCGCCGGCGCGCCGGGCACCCCGGAGAGCCCGGTCGCGTACGCCCCGCGGCGGACGGTGCTGGACGAGCTGCTGGTCGAGGCGGCGGCCGAGGCGGGCGCCGAGGTCCGGCAGGGCTTCCCGGTCGACGAGCTGCTCGTCGAGGACGGCGCGGTCGTCGGGGTCCGCGGCCACGGCCGGGACGAGCGCCGCCCGGTCGACGAGCGCGCGCGGGTGGTCGTCGGCGCGGACGGTCTGCACTCGCTCGTGGCCCGGGTCGTCCGCCCGGAGCAGTACCGGGAGCACCCGCCGCTGCTGTGCGGCTACTACGCCTACTGGAGCGGCCTGCCGATGCACGGCCGCTGGGAGGCCTACGACCGTCCGGAGCGGGCCTTCGCCGCGTGGGCCACGAACGACGACCTGACGCTGGTCATCGCCGGATGGCCGTACCGGGAGTTCCAGGCCAGGAAGCAGGACCTCGAGGGGGCGTACCTGCAGACCCTCGGCCTGGCTCCGTCGTTCGCCGAGCGGCTCCGTGCAGCCACCCGCGAGACCCGCCTCGTCGGTGCGGTCGTGCCGAACTACCTCCGCAAGCCCCACGGGCCCGGCTGGGTCCTGGTGGGCGACGCCGGCTACAACAAGGACTTCGTCACGGCGCAGGGCATCCAGGACGCCTTCCTGGACGCGGAGCTGTGCGCCACCGCGCTGCACGAGACCCTCACCGGCGGGCGTCCGTTCGACGCCGCCCTGGGCGAGTACCACTCCCGCCGGGACGCACGCGTCCTGCCGATGTACGAGTTCACCCTGCAGTTCGCGTCCCTGGAGCCGGCCCCGCCCGAGCTCCAGCGGTTGCTCGCCGCCGCTGCCGGCAACCGGGAGGCGATGGACCGGTTCGCGCGGGTCAACGCCGGGGTCGAGTCACCTGCCGAGTTCTTCGCGCCGGACAACGTCGCCCGCATCCTGGCCGCGGCCGAGCCGCCACCGGGTCCCCGCACACCGGACGGCCCGGTCGCGGTCGGTTGACCCTGCACCGGCCGGGCCGAGCCCGGTCCGGTCAGGGCTGGTCGAACAGCAGGGAGTCGAGGCCGCGGCGGACGCCCGGCGCCTCGGCCACCCGCCGGACGGCCAGCAGGGTGCCGGCGACGTAGGGGTCCGGGGACTCGCCGGCGTCGTGTCGGATGACCAGTCGCTCCCCGGTGCCGCCGAAGACGACCTCGGTGCTGACCACGAAGCTCGGCAGCCGGACGGAGTGGACGCGGCTGCCGGCCACCTCCGCGCCCCGCGCCTCGACCGGGCCGTGCAGCTCCGGCAGCGGGACGGCGGAGGCCGGCGTGCGGACCGCACCGAGGGCCTCGGCGAGCTGGCGGGCGGTGCCGCTGGGCACGTCGGGCTTGCCGGCGCTCGCGTAGTCGACGATCTCCCAGCGGTCGATGAGCCCGGCGGCCAGTGTGGCGGCCCGCTGCAGGACCGCTGCCTGGACGGAGAAGTTGCCCGCGGCGATCACCCCGACGCCCCGGTCACGGGCGAGCCGGTCCAGCCGGGTGTAGTCGTCGTCGGTCAGCCCGCTGGAGCCGACGACCGCGTGCACACCGGCCTGCACGGCGGTCCACACGTTCTCCTCGACGGCGGTGGCGCTGGTGTAGTCGACCAGCACGTCGACCTCGGCCGAGTGGAGCGCGTCGGCGACGGATCCGAAGACCCTGCCCTCGCTGCGCGACGCCGTCACCTCCGACAGCGCCCGGCCGGCCGCGGAGCGGGACACCCCCGCGGTGAGGACCAGGTCGTCGGCGGCGTCGACGGCGGCCAGGATCGGCGGCGCGGTCCAGCCGGTCACGCCGGCGAAGCAGACCCGGATCACGGACCGACCCTAGGGTCGGCGCCCCCGTCAGCGCTGCGACGACCCAGCGGGTGCCCTGACGGGGGAGTGTCCCCCTAAGTGCACTGGGTCGGGTGTGACGCCGCTCATACCGTCCGGGCTGGCCGTGGCAGAACGCGGCGTGGCCCATCGATCGCCCCGGCGTCGGGGCGGGACGGAGCACTCATGAGCGGCAATCCACGTGAGGTGGCGACCGGCACCAACCTCTTCGTCGCCGGCACGGTGACGGGCACCGCGCGGTGGTTCAACGACACGTCCGACGTCCTGTCCATCGACGACGACGACCTCGAGGACACCGTCGCCTTCGTCAACAAGGGCGGCATGACCTTCCTGTCGCCGATCCTGCCCGACCTCAAGGGCATCGTGTGCACGGCCGGCAGCCGCGAGTCGCACCTGGCCATCCTGTCGCGGGAGTCCGACGTGCCGTGCGTGCTCGCCGCGCAGCTGACAGGGGCCGTGTCCGACGGGGACACGGTGGTCCTCGACCTCACCGACGGTGAGACGGCCCGGATCTCGGTGACGGGCGCGGCGGTGACGGCATGACCCTCTCGCTGGAGACGCCGGCCGACCTGACGGCCCTGTACACCGACGCCGCGTACGAGCCGTCCCTGGCGGAGTGGAACTGGCTGGTGCAGAAGGCCGGTGCCGCCTACAGGTCCGAGCTCGCGGCCCGCACCGTCTTCGAGTCCGAGCTGTTCGGCATGAACACCTACATCCTCATGTCGATGATGGAGGACTACCTCCAGGTCCCCGACCGGCTCCGGACGATCCTGCGGCACGCCACGCCGTCCGAACTGGTCAGCCGTGACCTGCCGATCGGCACCAAGCGCAGCTTCATCAACCTGGCCGCGATGCCGCTGCACTACCTCACCGGCCGTGAGCTGTTCGTCGACCTGGGGGAGAACGGCCTCGCGGACGGGCTGGAGGACCAGCTGACGGTCCTGCGCTTCTGGCGGGAGGCGACGATCGCCGCCCGCACGGACGGCGTGCTGTTCAACATGGACGCCGAACCGGCCAACAGCTCCCACGTCGTCCCCCGGTCGCTGCTCGACGAGATCCGCGGGCAACTGCTCCCCGCCGACGAGGGCCTGAAGGGGACGATCCGCAAGTTCGGCGCCCGGCTGACCGCCTACGCGTTCCTGGAGAACTGCGACGCGCGCACCGCCGTCTGCGACACCGGCCCGTACGTGCTCGAGGACGGCTCCTTCCTCGCCCTCCGCGAGACGTGCACCGACCGGGACGGCGACTTCCCGTGGGTCGACGGCATCCGGGAGACCCTCCCGTACCACCACTTCGTCATCGCGCACCGGCTGCCCGGCTCGGTCCGGATGGACAACAACGTCTGGGGCACCGCCTGGTTCAGCCCCAGCGACCACCAGTCCGCCCTGATCGAGACGCAGGTCTTCTGCACCGACGACGGCACCCTGCGCCCGCTGGGCGCCGACGAGGTCGAGGCGGCGACCAAGGCCATCCGGAGCGCCCACCGGGCCCTCTACCAGCGCCTGGCCGAGACCGACCCGGAGGAGCGCAACCTCTACGCGACGCAGATGTACGCGTGGAAGCTCAAGCCCTGGGCCCGCCTGGCCGGCTGCTTCGACGAGATCGACTGGACCGTCACCCCGCGCATCGCGGAGTCCTACGCCCGCTTCAGCGACCCCGACCTGGCCCTGCGGCTCATCGGCGGCGTCTTCGTCCCGCAGGACCGGGACGGCTGTTTCCGCCCCCTCGGACAGGAGCGATGACCATGTCCCAGATCGGCAAGGGGATCCCCTCCTACCGCTTCCCCCCGGTCACGGGCCGGGCCCGCTGGTTCCGCTCGCCGTCCGACGTGATCGAGGCGATCGACTCCGACCTCGAGGCGACGATCGCGCTCGTGGAGTCCGGCGGCACGACGTTCCTCTCGCCCATCCTCGGGCGGCTCGGCGGCATCGTCGCCCGCGACGGCACGCTGCGCTCCCACCTCGCCATCGTGTCCCGGGAGTTCGAGGTCCCCTGCCTCGTGGGCACCGAGCTGGTCGAGGTCCCCGACGACGGCGCCGAGCTCACCCTGCAGGTCCAGGACGGCGACCTCGGTCTCGTGTCGCTGTCCTCGGCGGGGGCCCCGGCGGCGACCGCCGCGCCGCCGGCACGGGAGGACGTGTCCGAGCGGTGGTGGGCCTACGTCCGCCGGGTCGGCGACGACATCGGCGTCAAGGACTTCGACGTCGACGTCTCCCCGGCCGACCTCGACGCCCTGATCGCCGAGCCGCTGACCGACGAGCGGCTCGACGACCTGGTCCAGCACATGGGCCGTGCGTTCAAGCCGGAGATGACGCGGCGCTCGTCGTTCACCTCCGAGCTGTTCCCGATGCTGCCGTACATGTCGCTGTCGGTGATCGACGACTTCCACACCTACGCGCAGCGGGTCGCCGTCATCGACGCGGCGATGCCGGCGGAGGAGATCGGCCGGCGGCTGCGGACGGCGCCCGGGCAGGTCAGCCCGCTGTGGATCTGGATGGCCGGCTACCACTACCTGTGCGGCCGGGAGTGCCTGATCCGCATGGGGAGGCTCCGCCCGGACGAGCGGACCGAGGAGGTCCGCACGGTCGTCGACTTCTGGCGCCGGCTCACCCTGGCCCACCGCGGCGACGGCACCCTGGACAACAAGGACGCCGGCTTCACCAACCGCTACCTCCCGGCGGAGGCCGTCACCTCGCTGAGCGCCGCGACGCAGCGGCTGGACGCCGACGCGGCCAAGGCGCTCAAGCGGCTCAACGCGACCGTCGCCGGCTACTCGTTCCTCTACTTCACCGACTCCCGGGTCGGCATCTACGACTCCGGCCCGTACGTGCAGCCCGACGGCCGGCACACCATCGTCCGCGACTACCTGTCCCTGGGACCGAGCACGTTCGACTACCCGTGGGCCCGGGAGCTGCGGCCGCCCTTCACGGGCCTGACGCTGGTGCTCACCTACGACCCGGCGGCGTTCTCCAGCTTCGAGATCAACGACTGGGGGACCACGTTCACCGAACCCGACCAGCTGCTCGGCGCCGTCACCGACGCCGCCGTCGTCGGGCACACCGCCGACGGGCAGCAGCGGGTCCTCGACCCGGGGGAGTGGGCGCAGCTCACCGCCGACCTGAGCCGGTCGCACCTGGCCGTCTACCAGCAGTTCGCCGACATGGACCGCGAGCAGCGGATCTTCTCCGCGACCCGGATGTACACCTCCGGGCTGCGGCCGTTCGCCGACGTCGCCGGCGTGACCGACCGGGTCGACTGGTCCTTCTCGCCGGACACGCTGGCGCTCTACCCCGACCCCTTCGACGACGACGACGAGGCCGCCGCGATCTTCGGGACCGCGCTGGTGGCCAACGACATGCCGGGCGCCTTCTCGCCGACCCGCACGGCCTGACCAGGAGGACATCGATGCGCCAGTCGATGCAG
Source organism: Geodermatophilus sp. SYSU D00867 (assembly GCF_054050315.1). Classification (NCBI taxonomy): domain Bacteria; kingdom Bacillati; phylum Actinomycetota; class Actinomycetes; order Geodermatophilales; family Geodermatophilaceae; genus Geodermatophilus; species Geodermatophilus sp. SYSU D00867. The sequence continues at coordinate 280,808 of NZ_JBJGZC010000002.1, forward strand.
CGGCTCGTCCCCGCGGACGAGCTGCTCTGCCACCAGACACCCGAGACGTTCGCGACGATCAGCCAGGCCGACGTCTCCTGGACCGAGAAGCTGTGGGCGTCGCTGTTCGCCCGGGACGGCTCGCTGCAGGTCGACGTCGGTCTGGGCAAGTACCACAACCGGAACGTCATCGACATGTTCGCGGGCATCTCCCGCGGCACGGAGCAGCTGACCGTCCGGGCCAGCCGGCAGCTGGACAGCGACCCGGAGCGGGTCGGTGTCGGCCCGCTGGACTACGAGGTGCTCGAACCGCTGAGGAAGGTCCGGTGGGTGCTGCGCGAGAACCACGTGCTGCCGATCCGGTTCGACCTCACCGTCACCGGGGTGCTGCCGCCCTTCCTGGAGTCCAAGGACTCGCAGCGCGAGCCGTCCGGCTTCCGGATCTGCTCCGACCTGCTCCGCTACCACCAGCCCTCGACGGTCAGCGGCCGGATCTGGGTCGACGGGGAGCAGATCGACGTCCACGACGAGGAGTGGTTCGGCTTCCGCGACCACTCCTGGGGCGTGCGGATGGACGTCGGCGAGCCCCCGGCGGACGTCTACCGGCCCGACCGGCTCGCCGGGGACTTCATCCTCACCTGGAGCCCGATGTGGCTGCAGCGGCCCGACGGCAGCAGCTACGAGATCCACCACTACCACCAGTGGGTCAACGGGCGGACGACGTACTTCTCCGGGTTCGAGAACCTGCCCGACGGCACCCAGCGGCCGCTGCACGCCCTCCAGGACGAGCTCAAGTTCGACCCGGTGAACCGGCGCCTGCTCGGCGGCAAGATGGTGTTCGACGCCGGCTGGGGCCAGACCCGCACCATCGAGGTGGAGGCGGCCAGCCACACCGGGTTCCACCTCGGCACGGGGCTGTACTTCGGGTTCAAGGGTCACCGCCACGGCCAGTGGCTGGGGCCCACGCACGTCGACGGGGAACGCTTCGCCGACGTGTCCGACCCCGAGACCGCGCGCACCGTCCACCAGCTGCGCGACTGCGTCATCCGCGTCCGTGAGGGCGACGCGGAGGGCTACGGGATCTTCGAGTCCATGGTCATCGGCGAGCACCCCCGCTACGGCCTGACCCGGGAGTCGTCCTTCCTCTAGTGGGAGGACCACCCTCCCCCCGCCTCGCAGGCGCAGGCGGAGGGACCCTGGAGGGTGGCCGTTCGGGTACGGCTCGAGGGCCGCCCGCCTCGTGCGGGCGGCCCTCAGCCGTGCGCGCGGGCGAGGAGCGCCAGCTCCATGCGGGACTGGCAGCCGGTGGCGGCCAGGATCCGGCTGACGTACTTCTTCACGCTGTCCTCGGCCAGCGACAGGGTCTCGGCGATCTCGGCGTTCGACAGCCCGTCGGCGACCAGCTGCACGACCTGCTGCTGCCGCTCGGACAGGCCGGCGAGCGCGGCGTGCCGCCGGGACACCGGCAGGCGCCGGGTGACCGCGGACAGCTGCCCGGAGAGCAGGCGGAGCGTCGCCAGCTCGTGGGGGCCCAGCCGGTCGGGCGCCGAGTCGAACATCCCCACCAGCGCCGTGTGGCCGCCGGGCAGCTCGAGGCGCATCGCCGCGGCGGTCTCCATGCGCCAGGTGGTGTGCAGGAAGTGGCGGACGTAGGCGTCGGCCGACGCCGGCAGGCTGCCCATAGCCCGCAGCTCCGCCAGCGAGGAGACGCCGGTGGTGACCAGCTGCCGCATGGCCGCGGGCGTGCCGAACAGGTCGTAGCGCGACCACCGGTCGTGGTACTCCGGCAGCATCCGCACGGTCAGGCCCTCGGTCAGCGGGGTCAGGTCGCCGAAGGTGCTGTGGAACGTCGCGCCGGCGAAGAACGACACGTGCCGCAGCCCGAAGGTGCTGCCCAGCGACTCCACCAGCTCCTCGCGGAGGTCCGGGAGGGACGGCGCGACGGCGCAGCTCTCCAGGACGTCGAAGGCGCGCTCGTAGTCGACCTGGCGCAGCACGGCCCGCGCCGGGGTCCGGCGTCGCGGCGGCGCGGCAATGTCCCCCAACGTGGACTGGGTCACATTCCCGACGCTACCTAGCTTTCGTCCAGGTGAACAGCAGCGCAGCCCACCGCCCGGTGCGGCCCGCCGCGCCACCTCCGGCGACACGGCGGGCTCCCCGTCCGGCGCCGGCCCGCTCATCGACGAGCACAGAGAGGTGACGATGTCCGAACCCGCGGTGTCGCCCCCGAAGTGGGGCACGACCGAGATGCTGCCCCTGCCCGCACGCTTCAACTCCGCCGTCCGCGAGCTGGCCGCGGCGCGCTTCGCGGCCACCGGCGCGGCGTGGAAGGACGTGGTCTTCGACCGCCAGTACGACCTGTTCTCGCTGACCGACGCGCAGGCGATCGAGCAGGAGGCGCTCGACTCGGGCTACCGCTTCGACTTCTCGGCGACGGTCTCCCTGGAGTCGGAGCCGGAGAAGTACAAGCGCCCCGAGCGCGCCGCCGCCGGCTTCGCCGAGGGCTCGGCGGGCGCCGACGGGCGACGCCAGGTCGGGGTGGGGGACAACGTCATCCGCAAGTCCGCGAACGTGACCGGCCCGGTCGCCCTGGTCTCGACCATCGAGCAGGTCATGGAGTACCTGGCCGACGGCGTCCCGGACGGCACGATCGCGGTCATCGACGACTCGGGCGGCACCCTGACCGCGCCGATCATCGAGCACTTCACCGGCGTCATCTGCCTCGGCGGCACCGTCCGCTCGCACCTCGGCATCCTCGCCCGCGAGTACGACGTGCCCACGCTCATGAACTGCCGGATCGACACCTTGGAGGACGGCGACGTCGTCGAGATCGAGGTGACCGCGGCCCCGCCGGCGGCCGACGCCTACGAGACCGGCGACACCGGTCACGCCCGGATCTGGATCGTCGAGAGCGAGGCCTGAGGACCATGACCGCCAGCCCCCTGACCGGCACAGCCCGCAACCCGAAGCTGACCTACCCGTCGCTGCTGTCGACCAACAACTACATCCGTCAGCTCAGCGACACCACGTACTGGCTGTGCATCACGCGCACGGTCCAGGAGTCGAAGCTCTTCCCGATGAACCCGTACATGCTGCTGAGCTACCTCAACAGCTTCTACCGGTGGCCGACCCTGCTGCGCGAGATCGACGCGGCGACCCCGGCCGAGGAACTGGGCGACCGCGCCCGCGAGGTCAGCCTCAAGGTCAACACGGTCAACGCCGCCTGGGGACTGCCGGCGTTCTACCTCATCGGCCGCGAGATGCTGATGAACTGGGGCCTGCTCGGCCCCGCCGACGCGGTCGACGACGTCGTCGACGTGCTCGACTTCTCCCGCCGGTTCAACCTCGCCTACCACCGCAACGACGGGCACCTCACCAACAAGGAGTTCGGCGACCGCAGCCAGCTCCTGCCCGAGCGCACCCTGCAGGTCTTCGAGTCCGACCTGCACGGCGTGACCCCGGGGGACCGGCTGCACACGGCGGCGACCAAGCTGGTCGCGCAGTTGTCGCAGTACGCGTTCCTGGCGCACTGCGAGTGCCGGATCGGGCTGCACAACAGCGGCCCGTACGCCTTCGGGGACAACCGCCAGCTCATCGTGCGCGACTTCTTCGAGCTGACCGAGGGCGACTACCCGTGGCTGGACGGCATCGCCACCCGGCTGCCGGTCGCCAACCTGACGATCCCCATCGTCTTCAAGGACACCAACTTCCACCTCATGGACGACTGGGCCTCGTTCGAGGCCGAGCCGGCCTACGACGCGGCGAACATCGTCGCCGTCGGCATGTACACCTCCGACGCGCTCACCGACGGCTACGTGCCGGTCGGCATGGAGAACGCCGAGCAGCTGGCCGAGACGATGGAGCAGTACCGGGAGATCCTCAACGAGGCGACCGCCGACCTCTGGAAGCGGATCGCCACCTGGACGCGCGAGCAGATGATCGACGCCGGCGCGCTGGTGTACTCCTCGGTGGCCAAGGACTTCGCCCACCTCGCCGGCACCTACCGGCAGGACGACTGGCTCTCCCTCGACGACCGCGTGCAGCGCTTCAAGCCGCTGATGAACGACGAGTACGGCCGCGACGACCTCGCCGAGATGGTGGGCCTGATCGGCTTCCCGCACCAGAAGACGAACGAGTACTCGATGGCCCGGTACTCGGGTGCCAACCAGAACATGCTGACCGGCATCCCGTACTCGGTGCTCGTCGACGACGACTTCGCCCCGACGGCGGGGGACCGGCTGTCCGGCTCCAGCAGCCTCGACGCCAAGACCGGCCTCTGGACGACGTCCGCCGGCCGCCTCGACGTCGACGAGTACAACCGCCGGGCCCGGGACTTCCGGCCGGCCGTGCTGGCCGAGCCGTACCGCTACCTCGACGAGGAGTGGGTCAAGCGGCACTGGCGGACCGAGCGGGCCGACGAGCTGTACCGGCTGGCCCAGCGGGGGTCGCGGAACCTCGAGGGCCGCGGCGCCGGCCTGCGCCGCGCCGACCTGCCCGGCTCCGCCGGCTGACCCACCCCCGCCTCCCGGCCGGCCGCGGGCCCGCACCCGCGGCCGGCCGGGGAGACCCCGCTCCCAGGAGGACCACCCCGTGCAGATCGGTGACCTGATCCGGCGGGCCGGACGCCAGTACGGTGCCGCCCCCGCCCTCGTCGGCGGCGCCCGCGTCGTGAGCTTCGCGGAGTTCGACGAGCTGACCGACCGCCTGGGCACCGCGCTGCTGGCCCGCGGCCTCGCACCCGGCGACCGCGTCGCGGTGCTGATGCCCAACGGCATCGACGGCGTCGTCACCTACTACGCGCTGGCGAAGGCCGGGCTCGTCCGGGTGCCGCTCAACGCCCGCGAGACCCCGCACGAGCTCGCGTTCAAGATCGAGGACTCGCAGGCCCGGGCGCTCGTGCTCGCCGGCGAGCCGCCCGCCGAGACCGAGTTCGTCGTCCCCGCCGACGAGCTGCCGCGGATGATCGCCGACGCCCCTGCGGGCCCCTGCGACGTCCGGCGCGACCCCGAGGCGCCCTTCCGGCTGGCCTACACCGGCGGGACGACGGGCAGGCCCAAGGCCGTCGTCCTGACCACCCGCAGCGAGCTGGCGGAGGTCGCCAACTTCCTGGTCGACCTGCTGCCGGACCTGCGCCCGGACTCGGTGATGCTGCACGCCGCGCCGATCACCCACGGCAGCGGCGCCTTCTTCCTGCCGCACCTGGTCAAGGGCGCGGCGAACGTGATCATGCCGAAGTTCTCGCCGGAGGCCTTCCTCCAGGCGGCGGAGGAGCACCGGGCGACGACGACGTTCATGGTCCCGACCATGATCGCGATGCTCCTCGAGCACCCGGCCACCGCTGGGGCGGACCTCGCGCTCGAGCGGCTCTGCTACGGCGGGGCGCCGATCGCCACGACGGTCCTGCAGAAGGGGCTCGAGGTCCTCGGCCCCGTCTTCACCCAGCTCTACGGCCAGGCCGAGGCGCCGCTGGCCATCACCTGCCTGCAGCCCTGGGAGCACACCCCCGACCGGCTGACGTCCGCGGGCAAGCCCTACACCTTCGTCGAGGTGCAGGTCCGCGACGCCGAGGGCCGGGTGCTCGGCCCGCAGGAGGTCGGGGAGGTGCTCACCCGCGGGCCGCACACGATGAGCGGCTACTGGCGGCGGCCGGAGGCCACGGCCGAGACGATCGAGCCCGACGGCTGGCTGCACACCGGCGACATCGGGCGGTGGGACGACGAGGGCTACCTCCACCTGCTCGACCGCCGGCACGACGTGATCATCAGCGGTGGTTTCAACGTGTACCCCCGCGAGGTCGAGGACGCGCTGCTCAGCCACCCCGCCGTCGTCCAGGCCGCGGTGGTCGGGCTCCCCGACGAGAAGTGGGGCGAGCGGGTCGCGGCCGCCGTCGTCACCCGCACCGAGGCCGACCCCGCCGAGATCGAGCGGTTCTGCGCCGGCCGGCTGGCCGGCTTCAAGCGACCACGTGCCGTCCAGGTGTGGTCCGACCTCCCCACCAGTCCGGTCGGCAAGTCGCTGCGACGCGAGGTGCGCGACCGCATGCTCGCCGGCTCCACCCGAGAGGACGTCTGATGCTCGACCCGTACCAGCTCACCGTGCACACGCTCACGCTCCGGCAGCTCGCCTCCGCCGAGCAGCTCGCCGAGATCACCGGACAGCCCGTCGCCGAGGTGGAGGCAGCGCTGGAGAGGGCCGCGGGGGAGAAGACGGTGATGGCCGCCCGCGGCAACTTCATGATCACCCCGGCCGGCCGGGCGCTGCTCGACGGCGTCTACCCGGAGGCCTTCGCGGAGTTCCGCTCGTCACCGGCCGTCTCGGACGCGATGGACTCCTTCGAGACCGGCGTGAACAAGCAGGTCCTCACCCTGACCACCGACTGGCAGACCAAGGAGGTCGGCGGGGACCGCGTCCCCAACGACCACGGCGACCCCGACTACGACGCGGCGATCGTCGACAAGCTGGGGCGGGTCGTGGACAGGACGGCGAAGGTGCTCCGCCCGGTCGCCGACCTCGACCCGCTCGTCGACCGCTTCCTGGACCGCATCGGCGCCGCCCTCACCCGCGCCGAGGGCGGCGAGACCGACTACGTCAGCGGCGTGCGGGTCGACTCGGTGCACACCGTCTGGTTCCAGATGCACGAGCACCTGCTGCGCCTGACCGGCCGGGAGCGTCCCGAGTGACCGCGCCGACCGTGACCCGGCCGAACGGCACCGGGTACCGCTGGCTCGTCGTCCCCGACGACCCCGCCCGCGAGCCCAGCCGCGACCTCGTGGGCGGCAAGGCCTGGAGCCTGTGGCGCATGCGGTCGCTCGGGCTGCGCGTGCCGCCGGCCTTCGTGGTGACCACCGAGGCGTGCGCGGCCTGGTCCGCCGGCGGCCGCCTGCCCGAGGGGCTCGCCGAGGAGCTCGAGACCGGCATCCGCCTCCTCGAGCGGCAGCTGGACCGGACCTTCGGCGGCAGCGAGCGTCCGCTGCTGGTGTCGGTGCGCTCCGGCGCCGCCGTGAGCATGCCCGGGATGATGGACACGATCCTCGACCTGGGCTGCAACGACGCCGTCGAGGCCGCTCTCGCCGCGGAGACCGGTGACCCGGCGTTCGCCGCCGAGGTGCACCGGCGGTTCACCGCCTTCTACGGCCGGCTCGTCCTGGGCTGCACCGAGGACCTCGACGACCTCGCGGACACCGCGGCGGTGCGGGCGGCGCTGGACGACGACGGGGCCGGCGCCGTCCCGGCCGACCCCTGGGAGCAGCTGCGCTCGGCCGTCGAGGCGGTCTTCGCCTCCAGCCGCTCCCGGCGCGCGGTCGCCTACCGCCGGCACTACGGCATCCCCGACGACCTCGGCACCGCGGTGACCGTGCAGGCGATGGTGTTCGGGAACCTCGACGACCGCTCCGGCACCGGGGTGCTGTTCACCCGCAACCCGGTCGACGGGGTCCGGGAGCCCTACGGCGAGTACCTGCCGCGCGGGCAGGGGGAGGACGTCGTCTCCGGGCGGGTCACCCCCCGGCCACTGAGCTCCCTCGCCGAGTCGCTGCCGGACGTGCACGCCGAGCTGATGACCGCCGCCGACCGCCTGGACCGGGAGGGCCGGGACGCGCAGGACATCGAGTTCACCGTGCAGCAGGGCCGGCTGTTCCTCCTGCAGTCCCGGCCGGCCAAGCGCACGGCCCGGGCCGCCGTCCGCATCGCCGTCGAGCTGGTGGACGAGGGGGTGCTCGAACCGGCCGAGGCGGTCCGGCGGGTCAACGCCGAGCAGGTGCGGACCCTCCTGCGGCCGGAGATCACGCCCGGGGCCGCCGCGTCGGCGCAGCTGCTGACCTCCGGCGCGCCGGCCAGCCCCGGTGTCGCCACCGGCCTGGCCGTCGGGACGCCCGAGGAGGCCCAGCAGCGGCCGGGGTCGGTCCTCGTCCGCCGGTCGACCAGCCCCGACGACGTGCACGGCATGATCGCGGCCGGCGCGGTGGTCACCGAGCAGGGCGGCGCCACCTGTCACGCCGCCGTCGTCAGCCGGGCGCTGGACACCCCGTGCGTCACCGGGTGCGGCCCGGGGACGATCGAGGCGCTGCTCGGCCGCACGGTGACCGTGGACGCGACGAGCGGCCGGGTGTACCTGGGCGAGGTCGAGTCCTCCGCCGTCGATGAGAGCTCGGACGACGACCTCCGCCGGCTCACCGCCTGGGCCGAGGAGCTGGTCGAGGTGCGGGTCACCGACCCGGACGCGGACGTGCCCGGGCCGGTCCTGGACTCCGACGCCGTCCCGGCCGAGGAGCTCGGCGAGCAGCTGCCGCCGATCCCCGCCGGCACCCGGACCGTCCGCGGTGCCCTGTTCACCACCCCGGACGGCGTGCGCGCGGCACTGGACGCCGGCGTCGAGGTGATCGTCGCGCCGCACCGGCTGCCGGTCCTGCTGACGGCCGTCGCGCACCAGGGAGGGACCCGATGACCGCGGTCGACGACCCGGCTGCCGCAGCCGAGGTACCGCTGAGCACGACCCTCCGCGAGCTCCAGGAGGTGATCCGCACCTTCCAGCGGTCCGACTGGACGGGCATGACGCTGGAGGTCCGGGGCCTGCGGATCACCATCGGGAAGGACGGCCCGCCCGGTGCCCTGACCGCGGCGGCGACCCCGGCCCCGGCGGCCGCACCGGCCGCCGCACCCCCGGCCGCTCCTCCCGTTCCTGCGGCCCCGCCACCGGTTCCCGCCCCGCCGCCCGCACCGGTCGCCGCTGCCCCCGCCGCCGCCGGTCCCGCGTCCGGCGGGGGCGCGGTCGACACGACCGGCTGCGTCGCGGTCCGCTCGCCGGCCGTCGGGGCCTTCTGGACCGCGCCCAGTCCCGGTCAGCCGCCGTTCGTCCAGGTCGGCGACACGGTGACCGCCGACCAGCAGCTGGCCATCGTCGAGGTCATGAAGCTCATGAACCCGGTGGTCGCCCCGGCGGCGGGCGAGGTCGTCGAGGTCTGCGCCCGGAACGCCGAGCTCGTCGAGTACGAGCAGGTCCTCTTCTGGATCCGTCCCAGCGATGGCTAGTCCGGCTGTCACGGTCCAGGAGGCCCCGGTCCGGACGACGATCCGCCGCGTCCTGGTCGCCAACCGCGGGGAGATCGCCGTCCGGGTGGTCCGCGCCTGCCGCGCGCTCGGCATCGAGACCGTCGTCGTGGTCTCCACCGCCGACCGCGACGGCCTCGCCGCCCGGCTCGCCGACCGCGCCGTCTGCATCGGACCGCCCCCGGCCACGCAGAGCTACCTGGCGATCCCGTCGGTGCTCAGCGCGGCGCTCGGCACCGGCTGCGACGCCGTCCACCCCGGGTACGGGTTCCTCTCGGAGAACCCCGACTTCGCCGCGGCGTGCGTCGCGGAGGGGCTGACCTTCATCGGCCCGCGGCCGGAGGCGGTCGCCGGTGCCGGCGACAAGGCCCGCGCCCGGGAACTGGCGCGCAGCGCCGGCATCCCGGTCCTCTCCGGGTCACCGGTCCTCTCCTCGACCGAGGAGGCGGTGGCGGCCGCGGCCGACCTCGGCTACCCCGTGCTGGTCAAGGCCGCGGCGGGCGGCGGCGGCCGGGGGATGTCGGTGGTGGAGGACGAGGCGGAGCTGCGGGCCCGCTGGCCCGCGGCGGCCGGCGAGGCGGAGGCGGCGTTCGGCGACGGACGCCTGTACGTCGAGCGCTACATCCGCCACGCCCGGCACATCGAGGTGCAGGTCCTCGGCGACAAGCACGGCTCGGTCATCCACCTCGGCGAGCGGGACTGCACCCTGCAGCGCCGCCACCAGAAGGTGGTCGAGGAGTCCCCGGCGCCCAACCTCCCCGAGCAGGTGCGGCAGGACATCCGCCGCAGCGGAGTCGCCTTCGGCGAGGCCCTCGGCCTGGACAGCGCCGGCACGGTCGAGTTCATCTACGACGCCGACACCTGCCGGTACGCCTTCCTCGAGTTCAACGCCCGCATCCAGGTCGAGCACCCGGTGACCGAGATGGTCACCGGCGTCGACCTGGTGGCCGAGCAGATCCGCTCCGCGGCGGGCGAACCGCTCCGGCTGACCCAGGACGACGTCCGGGTCGACGGCCACGCGATCGAGGTCCGGATCACCACCGAGGACCCGGCGCGCGGCTTCACCCCGCACCCCGGGACGGTCACCACCTGGGTGCCGCCCGTGGGGGAGGGGATCCGCGTCGACAGCCACTGCGAGCCGGGCTACGTCGTCACCCCGTACTACGACTCCCTGCTCGCCAAGGTCGTCGCGCACGGCCCGGACCGCGACACCGCCGCCGACCGCCTCGTCGCGGCACTCGGCCGCCTGCAGGTGGCCGGGGTCCCGACCACGCGCGACTTCGCGCGGTCCGCACTGGACCACCCCGACTTCCGGGCCGGCCGCGTCACCACCGAGTGGATCGCCACCCACGGCCTGCCCCACCACCTGGAGGGACCCTGATGAGCTACCTCGACCGCGCCCCGAGGACCGCGGACGGGCGCCGCCGGACGATCGAGATCGTCGACCAGACGCTGCGCGACGGCCCGCAGAGCTGGTGGGGCATGAAGCTGCGCAAGGACATGGGCCTGCCCATCGCGGGCGAGCTGGACCGGACCGGGTTCCACACCATCGACCTGGTCGGCAGCTCGATCTTCGAGGTGCTCGTGCGGCACTGCAAGGAGGACCCCTGGGACCAGCTGATCTCGCTGTCGCGGGCGATGCCGCGCACCACCGTGCGGGCGGGGACCCGCAGCAACGGCATCGTCACCTTCGGCCTGACCGCGGACAGCGTCATGGACCTGTGGGTCCAGCGGCTGTGCGCCCACGGCATCGGCAGCTTCTGGATCTACGACGGGCTGTTCAACACCGACAAGATCGGCCGGCTGGTGAAGACCGTGCAAGCGGAGGGCGCGGCGGCCCTGCCGTGCATCCTGTTCGCCGACAGCCCGTACCACACCGACGAGTACTACGCGGAGCGCACGCGGGAGCTGGTCGCCCTCGGCGCCGACGGGATCGAGCTCGAGGACGCCGCGGGCCTGCTCACCCCCGAGCGGACCCGCAGCCTGGTCTCGGCGATCAAGGGCGCGGCCGGCGACCTGCCGGTGGAGATCCACTTCCACAGCAACAACGCGCTCGCGCCGCTGAACTACCTCGAGGGCGTGCTCGCCGGGGCCGACCGGGTGCACACCGCCAGCCGCCCGCTGGCCGCCGGCGTCTCGCTGCCCTCGACCGAGAACACCGTGGCCAACCTGCGCTACGCCGGCTTCGACGTCGACCTCGACGAGTCCCGCTTCGCACCGGTCGCCGAGCACCTGCTGCGGGTGGCCGAGTACGAGGCGCTGCCGGTGGGCCGGCCGGCCGAGTACTCGCTGTTCCAGTACCGCCACCAGCTCCCCGGCGGCATGGCCGGCACCTTCAAGGACCAGCTGCGGGCGCGGGGCATGGAGGACCGCTTCGAGGAGGTCCTCGACGAGATGTCGCGGGTGCGCGAGGAGCTCGGGTACCCCGTCATGGCCACGCCGTTCTCCCAGCTCGTGGGGACCCAGGCGGTGCTCAACGTCGTCACCGGGCAGCGGTACTCCGTCGTCCCCGACGAGGTGCTCATCTACGCGCACGGCTTCTACGGCCGCCCGGTCGCCCCGCTCGACCAGGACGTCCTCGACACGATCATGAGCACGCCCAAGGCCAAGAGCTACACCGACTGGCAGCCGCCGCAGCCGAGCCTCCAGGAGCTGCGCCGCCGGTTCGGCGAGTCCGTCTCCGACGACGAGCTGATCCTGCGGCTGCTGGTGCCCGAGGCCGACATCGACGTCATGCGGGCCACCCCGCGGCGCGAGCGCGACTTCGCGCCCACGACGCGGGAGATGCGCTTCGTCCGCGAGCTGGTCGAGACCTCGGTCGGGGCCTACCTGCACGTCGACGGGCCCGGCTTCTCCCTGACCCTGGAGGGGGACCACTGATGTCGGCCGCCACCCCCAGCACGAGCGAGGCCGGTGTCGGCGGCAGCGGTCTCGGCGTCGGCCGGCCGACGAAGCGACGCCCCGGCGCGGCGGTCGGCGGGCTCGAGGTCGCGGACCCGCGACCGGTGTTCGACGACGGCGCCGTCCTCGGCGTGCGCTGCACCGCCTGCCGCTACCCCGCCGCACAGCGGGGGATCCCCTGGTGCCCGATCTGCTACGGCGCCGTGGAGCCCGACCGCTTCGCCGCCACCGGGAAGGTGTGGTCCTCGACCGTCGTCGCCATCCCGGTGGGGGAGCGGCGGCCTCCGTTCGGGCTGGCCCACCTGGATCTCGACGACGGCCCGCGGGTCCTCGTCCACCTGGCCGAACCGGAGGTCCTGCGCGCCGGCACGCGCGCGCGGATCACCGGCACCGATCGCGGCGACCTGGTCGCCGCACGGGAGGAGCAGTCGTGAACCAGCCGATGCTGTGGGGTGTCGGGACCTCGGCCTACGGGCTCTTCCCGGAGCGCCGGGTCGAGTCCCTGGCCTGGGACGCCGTGTCCGAGGCCGTCCGGGACGCCGGCATCAGCCCGGCGGAGATCGACGCGGTCATCGTGGGGTCGGTCTTCGGGCCACCCGGTGTCGCCACCCGGGTGCAGCGCGGGATGGGGATCCCCGGCGTCCCGATGTGGACGATCGAGAACGCCTGCGCCAGCGGCACGAGCGCCTACCACGAGGCCGTGGAGGCGGTCCGGACCGGGCGCTTCGGCTGCGTGCTCGTCCTCGGCGTCGACCAGATGTCCACCCTGTTCTCCGGCGCGATCGTCCCCGAGGCCACCGACCCGGAGGGCGCGTCGTCCCTGCCGCTGCCCGGGCTCTACGCCCTGCAGGCGGCGCGCTACGTCGACGAGTTCGGCGTGACGCCCGAGCAGCTGGCCGCCGTGGCGGTCAAGAACAAGCGCAACGGGCTGGACAACCCCCGCGCGCAGCTGCGGAACAACGCGCCGACGGTCGAGGAGGTCCTGGCCTCGCGGATGATCGCCGAGCCGCTGACCTTCCTGCAGTGCTGCCCGACCAGCGACGGCGCCGGCGCGGCCGTCGTCGGGCCGGACCGCGGGAACCGGGACGACCTGCGCATCGAGGCCTCGGCCATGGTCTCGGGGGCGCTGTGGGACCACCGCAGCGACGAGGTCTGGGGCTACGCCTCGGTCGCCCGGGCCGCGGGGAAGGCGTTCGCGCAGGCCGGCCGCACCCCCGGGGAGATCGACGTCCTCGAGGTGCACGACGCCTTCACCATCGGCGAGGTCCTCACGCTGGAGGCCCTCGGGCTCGCGCCGCGGGGCGAGGGCGCCGAGCTCGCGCCGTCCGGGCACACCGCCCGCGACGGCGCCCAGCCGGTGAACCCCAGCGGCGGCCTGTTGTCCCGGGGGCACCCGCTCGGCGGCACGGGGACCGCCCAGCTCGCCGAGATCGCCTGGCAGCTGCGCGGGCGGGCCGGCGCCCGCCAGGTGGCCCGGCACCGCGTCGGCCTCGTCGAGACCATGGGCGGCGGCGCCGCCGGGATGGACGGCAACGCTTGCGTGGTGACCATCCTGTCCACCCAGTGACCGCGACCTACGACGGGCTGCTGGGGTTCCGCGAGGTCGCCGGCCTGCGGACCGACGACGGCGGGCGGATCCGCCCCGGCCTGCTCTACCGGAGCGGGACCCCGCAGTTCCTCGGCCCGGAGGCGGCGCTGCGGCTGGTGGCCGACACCGGCATCCGGTCGACGATCGACCTCCGGCTGCCGCACGAGGTCGAGCAGGAGGGACGCGGCCCGCTGGACGCGCTCGGGATCCGGCAGTCCCTGCACCCCGTGCGCGTCGGCGGGGTCGTGGCGCCCGGCTCCGCGGTGGCCCCCATGCCCGGGGACGACCCGGTCGTCGACACGTACCTCCGGTACCTCGACCACGGCGCCGGTGCGGTCGTGGGCGCGTTCCGGGAGCTGGCCCGGCCGGGTGGTCTGCCCGCGCTGGTGCACTGCACCGTCGGCAAGGACCGCACCGGCGTCGTCGTCGGGCTGCTGCTCACCGCGGTCGGGGTGCGGCGCGACGACGTCGTCGCCGAGTACGCGGCCGGCGCGGACGACGTCGCGCCCGCCATGGAACGCCTGCGCGGCATGGTGTCCTACGGCGACGCGGTGGACGTCTACCCGCCCGCGGCCTGGGTGGTCGAAGCGGAGGCGATGCGCCGGTTCCTGGCCGCCGTGGACGAGCGGTACGGCGGGGTCCGCCCGTTCCTCCGGGCCCGTGGCCTCGCCCCCTCGGTCGTCGAGGACCTCACCGGGGTCCTCGTGGAACACCCCGACACCCTCCGTCCCGACCAGGAGCTGCCGTGAACGTCACCGAGACCGTCGTCATCACCGAGGCACCCGACGCCGTCTGGCGGGTGGCCGGGGACGCGGGGGCCATCGCCGCCTGGGTGCCCGCCATCGAGAGCTCCCGGCTGGAGGGCGACGTCCGGCACGCCACCTTCGCCGGAGGTGGCGGGGACGCCACCGAGCGGATCGTGGAGCACGACGACGCGGGCCGGTCCTACGTCTACGAGTACCTATCCGGCCCCCTGGCGCTCGAGGAGTACCGTTCGCGGCTCTCGGTCCGGGACCACGCCCGCGGCGCCGAGATCGTGTGGACCGCGGACTTCGCGGCGGGCTCACCGGAGGAGGAGGCCCGGCTCGCAGAGGCGATCTCGGGCATCTACCGCAGCGCCCTCGCCGAGCTGAAGGAGCGGCTGGAGGGCTGACCGGGGGCGCTCAGCCCCGCGGCGGGAGGACCGGCGTGCGGCCGAGCTCGGCGCGCGCGATCGACCGCAGGTGCACCTCGTCCGGGCCGTCGAACAGCCGCATCGCGCGGTGCCAGGCGTACATGGCCGCGAGCGGGGTGACGTCGGACATCCCGGCGCCGCCGTGGACCTGGATGGCACGGTCGATGACGCGCGTCGCGGCCCGGGGGACGGCGACCTTGGCCATCGCCACGAGGTCCCGGGCCACCTTGTTCCCGTGCGTGTCGATGACGTGGCTCGCGCGGTGGCAGAGCAGCCGGGCCTGCTCGATCTCCAGGCGGGACTCGGCGATCTGCTGCTGCACGACCCCCTGGTCCGCGAGGGGGCCCCCGAAGGCGACCCGCTCACGGGCCCGCGCGGTCAGCAGGGCGAGGGCGCGCTCCGCCGCGCCGAGAGCGCGCATGCAGTGGTGGATCCGGCCGGGCCCCAGCCGCGCCTGGGCGGCGGCGAAGCCGCCGCCCTCCTCCCCGACGACGTTGGTGACGGGCACCCGCACCGCCTCGAAGGAGACCTCGGCGTGCCCGTGCCGGTCGTGGTGACCGAGGACCGGGTGGTCGCGGACGACGGTCACGCCCGGCGTGTCCCGGGGGACGAGCACCATGGTCTGCTGCCGGTGCGCCGGCGCCGACGGGTCGGTCTTGCCCATCAGCACGAAGAAGGCGCACCGCGGGTCCATCGCGCCACTGGTCCACCACTTGCGGCCGGTGATCACGTACTCGTCGCCGTCCCGCTCGATCCGGGTGGCGACGTTGGTGGCGTCGCTGCTGGCGACGTCGGGTTCGGTCATGGCGAACGCCGAGCGGATCTCCCCGGCCAGCAGGGGTTCGAGCCAGTCGCGCTTCTGCTGCTCGGTGCCGAGCAGGTGCAGCAGCTCCATGTTGCCGGTGTCGGGGGCCGCGCCGTTGATCGCCTCCGGGGCGAGGTCGAGGCTCCAGCCCGACAGCTCGGCGATCGGCGCGTACTCGAGCTGGGTCAGTCCCGACTCCGCCGGGAGGAACAGGTTCCACAGCCCCTGCGCCCGCGCCCGCCGCTTGAGCTCCTCGACGACCGATGGGACGGCGTGGTCGTCCGGGCCGGCCGCTCGCCGGTGGGCCAGGTAGGCGGGCTCGGCCGGCAGGACCTCCTCCCGCATGAAGGTGACCATGCGGTCACGCAGCTCGCGGGCCCGCGTGCTGGGCGCGGGCAGCTCGTGGTCGGACACGGGACCTCCTGGGGAACGGGTGGGACCGGCCACGTCGACGCTAGGGACGCGGCCGCCCGGGCCGCGATGCACGGAGGGGGACACGCGCCGGGCGCCGTCCTGCGGCCCTAGGGTGCTGCGCTGGGACCCTCGGACCAGGGTCGTCCCCGTATCCGCGGAGGAGCCCGCCATGAGCACGGTCGAGTACGAGCAGCGGGACGGCGTCGCGCGGATCCGGCTGGCCGACCCGGAGCGGGGCAACCCCCTCACGCCGTCGACGGTCGGGGAGCTGGGCCGCGCGGTGCGCCGGGCCCGCGCCGACGACGTGCACGTCGTGGTGCTCTCCGCCGCCGGCCGGACCTTCAGCGTGGGCGGGGACGTGTCGGCCTTCGCCGCCGCAGCGGACGTCGAGCAGATGGTCGACGACCTGGCCGAGTCGCTGCACCGCGTGGTCAGCGACCTGCACCGGATGGACGCGGTGGTGGTCTCGGTGGTGCAGGGCACCGCGGCCGGCGCCGGGGTGCCGCTGGCCGCGGCCGCCGACCTCATGCTCGCCGCCGAGTCGGCGCGGTTCACCCTCGCCTACACGCGGATCGGCTTCTCCCCGGACGGCGGCAGCACGCTGCTGACGGCGTCGCTCGGACTGCACCGGGCGCTGCACCTGGCGCTGCTCAACCCCGTGCTGTCCGCGGAGGAGGCGCGGGCCGTGGGCCTGGTGGCCCGGGTGCACCCGGACGCGGAGCTCGACGCCGCCGTCGAGGACGTGGTCGCGACGCTGCGGGCGGGCTCGCGGACGGCGCAGGTGGCCGTCAAGCACCTCCTGCGGGAGACCGCCACCCCCGCCGCGGAGGCGGCGCTGCGCCGCGAGACCCTGTCGATCCGGGCCCGGGCGGCGAGCGCGGACGGGCGGGAGGGTGTGGCGGCCTTCCTGGGGAAGCGCCCGCCGCACTTCCCCAGCAGCACGCCCTGACACCGGCGCAGGGTCCTCCGGCGCAGGGTCCTCCAGCGCAGGGTCCTCCGGCGCAGGGTCCTCCGGTGCCGGCAGGACGGATCGTCGGCCGGTGACGTCGGCGCGGTGCGAGGTGCGCCCGCCCTCGACGAGGACCTCGTCGTCGCGGAGCGAGCGGATGACGGGGTGACGGCGTCGTCGAGCGGACCCGTGACCCCTCGTTGCGGACCCTTGCGATGACCTCTCGTGCGGCGACCTCTCGTGCGGCGCGGTGCGCAACCGGGTGCAGGTCGCGGTCGACGGGGAGGCCGCAGGCCTCCCGGCCACTCCCCCTGAGCCGGTCACTCAGGTCGGGGCCCGCCGTGCCGGCGCCTCGCCGACCCGGGGACCACGCGTCCTCGCCGGCCGACTCGCGTGCTCGGCTGGGCTGCACCCGCATCGGCTCGCCCGGCACCTCCGGGGAGCGGAACCCGAGGAGCGCTGTTCGGGGCGGGCGAGACCGCGGGCCGGGAGGGAAGTCGCTCCACCGCGGCTGGTCCTCGTCCGGCCTGCCGGTCCCGCGGGCGGCGCCACGGGGCGGTGGTGGTCGAGGTGCCGGGAGTCAGGTCGACCGCGGGCGGAGCCCGGCGACCGATGCCCTCGACTGCCCACTGGTCGGCCGTCCTGGCCTCGACTGGCTCTTACGAAGCGCCGGTGTCCGAGCCGAACGCGGCGCTGCGCGCGGCGGCCTGGCGTCCTGGTGGCCACTGGTGCCCGCCCGGCTCCCTCCACCCGGGTGTCCTCCACGTCACCTCGATGTGACGTGAGGCCACCGCGGGGCGAGACTGTGTAAAAGGTCACTTTCGGCCCTTGTTCCCCCGTTGACACTCTGGTTCCCTCATGCGAAGTCGGTCTCGGATGACGCAACAGAGTTGGGGGACGTCATGGAGAACCCGCACGAGCCCGCCTCGCCCCCTTCCCGGCCGAAACGGTCAGGACCCCTCGGGGCGGATCCGACGCCCGGCGGGGGTGCTGCGGCCGGGGAGGGCCACCCCACGGTCCACGCCTCGGACGTCACCGTGACCGGGACCCACCCGGCGATCGCGGAGCCGCCACCCTGCGTCGCCGACCGGCACTGGGCCGTGGACCGGGTCCTGTTCGCCATCGCCGCGATCATGGCGCTGGGCTTCGTCGTCTGGGGTTTCGCCACCCCGACGGGCCTCGGCACCGTGAGCGGTTCGGTCCTGGACTGGATCACCGGCAACCTCGGCTGGCTGTTCGTGCTGCTGGCGTCGGCGTTCGTCATCTATGTGATCTGGCTGGCGGCCGGCAAGTACGGGCGGATCCCGCTGGGGCGCGACGACGAGCGGCCGGAATTCCGGACGATCTCGTGGATCGCGATGATGTTCAGCGCGGGCATGGGGATCGGCCTGATGTTCTTCGGGGTCGCCGAGCCGCTGTCGCACTACGTCTCCCCACCGCCGCTCACGACGGAGGCCGGGTCGTCCGAGGCGATCCAGACGGCGATGGCGACCACGCTGTTCCACTGGACGTTGCACCCGTGGGCGATGTACGCCGTCGTCGGGCTGGCGATCGCCTACGGCACCTTCCGGAAGGGCCGCCGGCAGCTGATCAGCTCCGCCTTCATCCCGCTGCTCGGGCGGCGGCGGGCCGAGGGGCCGGCCGGCCGGGTCATCGACGTCCTGGCCATCTTCGCCACGCTGTTCGGGTCGGCGGCCTCCCTCGGCCTCGGTGCCCTGCAGATCGGCAGCGGGGTGGAGATCCTGGGCTGGGCCGGCGACGTGGGCAACGGCGTCCTGGTCGCGATCATCGCGGTGCTGACCGCGGCGTTCGTCGCCTCGGCGGTCTCCGGCATCGAGCGCGGGATCCAGTGGCTGTCCAACACCAACATGGTCCTGGCCCTGGTCCTCGCCGTGTTCGTCTTCGTCCTCGGGCCGACGATCTTCATCCTCAACCTGATCCCCGACGCGGTCGGCAGCTACTTCTCCGACCTCGGCGAGATGGCCGCGCGCACCGAGGCCACGGGTGGCGATCCCATGGCCACGTGGCTGCGGGGCTGGACGGTCTTCTACTGGGCCTGGTGGATCAGCTGGACACCGTTCGTCGGGTTGTTCATCGCCCGCATCAGCCGCGGCCGCACGATCCGGCAGTTCGTCACCGGCGTGCTGCTCGTCCCCAGCCTGGTCAGCCTGCTGTGGTTCGCCGTCTTCGGCGGGGCGGGGATCGCCGCCCAGCGCGACGGCGTCGACGTCGCCGGTCAGGGCACGACGGAGGGGCAGCTGTTCTCCGTCCTGGAGCAGTACCCCCTGGCCACCGCCGCGACCGTGCTCGTGATGGTCCTCGTGGCGATCTTCTTCGTGTCCGGTGCGGACGCGGCCTCGATCGTCATGGGTTCGCTCTCGCAGCGCGGCACCCTGGAGCCGAGCCGCTGGGTCGTCGTCTTCTGGGGCGTGGTGATGGGCTCGGTGGCAGCGATCATGCTGCTGCTGGGGGAGGACGGGGCCGCGCTGACGGGGCTGCAGAACCTGACGATCATCGCGGCGCTGCCGTTCGCCCTGGTGATGGCGGCGATGGCGGTGAGTCTGGTCAAGGACCTCCGCCACGACCCCATCGTGCTGCGCGGCAACTACGCCTCCCTGGCGATCGAGCAGGCCGTCGTCGACGGCATCAGCCGCCACGGCGACGACTTCGTCCTGGTCGTGGAGAAGACGCCGAACCCGCCGTCGGACACCGCGGCCGGGGCGGGGCAGCCGCCGCTGGGGAGCCCGGAGGTCACCGGCCAGCCGTTGGTCAGTCCGGGCGGCAACTTCGTGGCACCTGCGGGAGGCAACCCGTCCGTCCCCGCGCAGGGCCAACCCAGGGCGGAGGCGATGGGCCGGCCGTCGGATCCGCGCCCCTAGCGCCCCGGCCGGCAGGGGGAGCCTCCCGGCGCGCCGGAGCTGCTGCGTGTCGCTCCGGTGCCGGGGGGTCCCCCGCGTCGGGTCAGCCGGGGGGCTGGACCGGGCGCACCTGACCGGCCAGCCAGCCGGCCGCCATCCGCCGCGCACGGTCCAGCGGGTCGCCGGTGTCCAGCCCCGGTGTGGCCGCCTGGCGGGCGAGGCGGGCCAGTGCTCCGTCGTAGAGGGCCAGCAGGCCGTCGGCGATCCCGGTGGGGTCCCCGACGCCGGCGGCCTCGGCGAGGTCGTGGAGCCGCTCGGTCAACAGCCGGGAGTCGGCGGCCAGCCACTGTCGGCCGGGATGGCCCGGCGCCAGCTCGACGGCCGCGGCGAGGAACGCGCAACCGCGGCGGGTGCCCTCGACCTCGCGGTACCGCACCACCGCGTCGAAGACCGACAGCAGCCGGTCGACCGGGTCGGTCCGCTCGTCGAGGACCTCGTCCCAGATCTCCCGCCACTGGGCGAAGCGCTGTTCGAGGTAGGCCGCCACCAACCCGTCCTTGCCGGAGAAGTGTGCGTACAGGGTCGCCGGTGAGACCCGCGCCCGGGCCAGGACGGCGTCCACCCCGGTCGCGGCGATCCCGGACTCGTAGAAGAGCTCGCCGGCGGCGTCGAGCAGCCGCTGCCGGGCCGGTCGGCTCGCGGCGTTCCCGGACACGGTCCTAGCATAACGATCGTTATGCTGAAACGACCGTTACAGCCGATCCCCGGGTCACCCGGCACGCGAGCGCCGTGCGTGCTGGTGGTCAGCGGGCTGGCCGTGATCGCCGTGACCTACGGCCTGACCCGGTACGGCTTCGGCCTCTACCTGCCGCAGTTCCGTGCCGACCTGGGGCTGACCTCCGGCGCCGCCGGCGGCATCGCCGCGGGCAGCTACCTCGCCTACTGCGCCGCCGCCGCCCTGGGTCTGTACCTCGTCGACCGTGGTCGGGCCCGTCGGGCCCTGTGGTCGGCCGGGGTCAGTGCCGCCGGGGGTGCGCTGGTGGTCGCCGCCGCGGAGGCGACGCCGGTCCTGGCGATCGGGGCACTGGTCGCCGGCAGCGGAGCAGGAGCCGCCAGTCCGGCGCTGGTGGCCGCCGTGGCCCGGACGGTGCCGCCGTCCGCGGAGCCCCGGTCGCAGGCGGTGGTGAACAGCGGCACCGGGGCCGGGGTGCTGGCAGGGGGCGTGGTGGTCCTCGCCTGGCCGGCGGAGTGGCGGTGGGCGTGGCTCGGCTTCGCCGGTGGTGCGCTGCTCGTGACCTGGTGGGTCGACCGATCCGCGTGCTGGTCACCCCCGGTCGACCCCGGCCGGCCGGGCTCCGGCCTGCGGCCGCTGCGCCTCGTCCGCCCGCTGACCGCTGGTCTGCTCGCCGGGGCCGGCGGGGCGGGGGTCTGGACCTTCGGCCCGGACGTGACGACCCGGAGCGGACTGTCTCCCCAGGTCACCGGGCTGTTGTGGTGCCTGCTCGGTGCAGCCGCCCTCCTCGGCGGCCTGAGCGGGAGCGCCGTGCGCCGAGCCGGCCCGGCCGCCGCCTGGCGGGTCGCGGCGGCGATCACCGCCACCGGCACGGTGCTGCTCGCCTGGTGGCCGGCCTCCGGTGTGGTCGCCGCCGGGGCGCTGGCGCTGTTCGGCTGCGGCTTCGTGGCCCTGAGCGGCGTGCTGATCGCCTGGGGCGGCCGACTGGCGCCCGAGGCGCCCGCACAGGCCACGGCTCTGCTGTTCATCGCGCTGACCACCGGTCAGGCCGCCGGTGCCGCCCTCCTCGGCGCGCTCGCCGACGCCGCCGGTGCACCGGTCACCTTCGTCGCCGCCGCGGGCCTGCTGGCGACCGCCGCGCTCGCGGCTCCCCGCGATCGTCGCCGGACGCCACCGGCCGCGCGGTCAGGAGGCCGCCGGCACCGATGAGCGCAGTTGCCGGCGCCACCGGGTGAACAGGCGGGGTTGGTTCATCCCGAGGACGGCCACGGGGTGCCCGTCACGCTCGTAGACCACCAGGAAGCTGCGGTCGGCGCAGCTGCCCTCCACCACCCGGGCGACGTCCCCCTCGCGGCGCCAACCGGCGAACTGGATGCGGGCGCCGTACTGGTCGGACCAGAAGTAGGGCACGGGCGTCGGCGCGGGCCCCTGGGTGCCCAGCAGGGTGGCGGTCGCGGTGGCCGGCTGCTCGAGCGCGTTGGTCCAGTGCTCGGTGCGGACGTGCCGCTCCGCGGCGACCGACCACGTCGCGGCGCAGTCACCGACCGCGACCACGCCGGGGACGTCGGTCGCGCCGCGTGCGTCGGTGAGGACGCCGTTCCCCAGGGCCACGCCGGAGCCGGCCAGCCACTCGGTGTTCGGGGCGGCGCCGATGCCCACGACCACCACGTCGGCGGGCACGCGTGTGCCGTCGGTCAGCTCGACCGCCTCGACCCTGCCGGTGCCGACCAGCGCGGCGACCCCGGTGCCGACCAGCAGGCGCGTGCCGTGGTCGGCGTGCAGCCCGGCGCAGACCGCGCCCATCTCCGTGCCCAGCGGGCCGGCCAGGGGGACGGGCTGGGTCTCGACGACGGTGACGTCGAGACCCAGCGCGCGGGCGGTGGAGGCGACCTCGGCCCCGATGAAGCCGGCGCCGTTCACCACCAGACGGCCGCCGGCGGCGAGGTCCTCCCGCAAGGCGATCGCGTCGTCCAGGGAGCGCAGCACGTGCACGCCGTCCAGGCGCCGGCTGCCGGGGAGGTGCCGGGCGCGGGCGCCCGTGGCGAGGACGACGCCGTCGGCCCGGACCTCGCTGCCGTCGGCCAGCAGCACCGAGCGGCCGAGGCGGTCCAGGCCGACCGCCGTGGTGCGCAGCCGCCACTCGAGGCCGAGGTCCTCGTCGTCCGGTCCGCCCAGGGCGATGTCGTCCAGGGAGGCCGTGCCGGCCAGGAACTCCTTGGACAGGGGAGGGCGGTCGTAGGGGGCGTGCACCTCGTCGCCGATGACCACGATGCGCCCGTCGTAGGACTGCTCACGCAGTGCCCGGGCGGCGGAGAGGCCGGCCAGGGAGGCCCCGACGACGGCGACGGTCGAGCTCACGCGGCCCCCTCCGCGGCGGTGCCGGGCTGCACGAAGAGCATGCCGTCGGCCACGACGACCCGGTGCGTGCGGACCGCCGTCTTGGCCGGCGGGCCGGACACCTTCCCGGTGCGCAGGTCGAAGCAGGAGGCGTGCAGGGGGCACTCCACGGCGCAGCCGTCCAGCCAGCCGTCGGCCAGCGAGGCGTCCTGGTGGGTGCACGTGTCGTCGATCGCGTAGAACTCGCCGTCGACGTTGAAGACGGCGATGGGCTCCTCGGCCTCTACGCGGATCGCCTCACCAGGCGGCAGCGCGGTGGTGGGGCAGACCGGGATCATGAGCGCTCCAGGCTGTCGGTGTTGCGGATGTCGCAACGCTCTGCCGATGGCGCAACAGCATGGTCGTTGGGGGGAGCTCCGTCAAGAGGCGGGTCGACCCTGCGGTCCGCCACCTACGCTGAGGTCATGAGCGGGCCGCGGGAAGAGAGCGCAGAGCGGGGCGCGGTCGCCGTCGTCCAGTCCGTGGACCGGGCCCTGAGCGTCCTGGAGATCCTCGCGGCTCAAGGGGAGGCCGGCGTCACCGACATCGCCGCCGAACTGGGCGTGCACAAGTCCACGGCGTTCCGGCTGGTGGCGGCGCTGGAGAGCCGGGGCTTCGTCGAGCAGTTGGCCGACCGCGGCAAGTACCGGCTGGGCTTCGGCGTCGTGCGCCTGGCCGGCGCGGCCGCCGCGCAGCTGGACATCGCCCGGGAGGGGCGGCCGATCTGCCAGACGCTGGCCGCCGACCTGGGGGAGACCGTCAACATCGCCATCCTGGACGGCGACCGGGCGGTGAACGTCAGCCAGGCGCGGGGGCCGGCGGCGCTCAGCACGCACAACTGGGTGGGGCAGGGCACCCCGCTGCACGCGACGTCGAGCGGCAAGGTCCTCCTGGCCCACGCGCCCGACGACGTCCGCAAGGGCGTCCTCTCCCGGGAGTTGCCGCGTTACACCGCCACCACGGTCACCGACCCCGAGGTGCTGCGGCAGGACCTGGACCGGATCGTCGAGCAGGGCTGGGGCTCCACCGTCGAGGAGTACGAGGGCGGGCTCAACGCCGTCGCCGCGCCCGTTCGGGGGGCGGACGGGGACGTGGTCGCTGCCCTCAGCGTCTCGGGGCCGTCCTTCCGGATGGACCCGGAGGACTACCCGAGGCTCGCCCGGCGGGTGGTGTCGGGCGCCGACGAGCTGAGCCGGAGGCTGGGCTTCTTCGGTCAGCGCCGCTGACCGGGCGGAGGTCGGGCCGCCTCGGGTCGGGGTGTGGCCAGGTCGCCGCGTGCCCCTGGCAGCGAGGGCG
Organism: Geodermatophilus sp. SYSU D00867; assembly: GCF_054050315.1. NCBI lineage: Bacteria > Bacillati > Actinomycetota > Actinomycetes > Geodermatophilales > Geodermatophilaceae > Geodermatophilus > Geodermatophilus sp. SYSU D00867. Next base: position 304,926 of record NZ_JBJGZC010000002.1, read on the forward strand.
GGGGCACCGGCGGGCGCGCGACGTCCCGTCCGTGGGTGCCACCGTGGATGCGGGCCCTGCCAGGCGGCGGGACTGTTGCGCATGGCGCGATCCGCTGAATATCGTGCAACACCTCGGTCGTCAGGAGCCGGCTGGCGGGCGACCGTGGCTCGTCGCGGACGCTGTGTCGTGCGACGTCCGGCGTGTCTTCCACATCGCATCGCCCGACGGAACCCCGAGGTGCCGTATGACCACCACCGACCAGCCCGCGAGCCTCATCTCCACGTTGCCGGGGCACTACTACACCGATCCCGCCGTCTTCGCGCTCGAGCAGTCCCGCGTCTTCGAGGACATGTGGTCCTGCGTGGTGCGCTCGAGTGACCTGCCGACGCCCGGCTCCTTCCAGAAGGTCCAGGTGGGTCGGGAGAGCGTGCTCGTCGTCCGCAGTCGGGACGGAGGCCTGCGCGCGTTCCTCAACGTCTGCCGGCACCGCGGTGCGCAGATCTGCACGGAGGACTCGGGTGCGGTCAAGCGTGCGTTCCAGTGCCCGTACCACGCCTGGACCTACGACCTCGAGGGCAAGCTGATCGCGGCCCCCAACCTGACGAAGATGCCCGACATCGACCGCGTGGAGTACGGCCTGGTGCCGGTGGCGCTGCGCGAGTGGCTGGGCTATGCGTGGGTGTGCCTGGCGAAGGAGCCCCCGTCGTTCGAGGACGACGTCGTCCGAGACGTCGCCGAGCGCCTCGGGAGCGCGGAGACGATCGACCAGTACGACCTCGACTCGCTGTCCGTGGGGCGCCGCATCACCTACGACGTCCGGGCGAACTGGAAGCTCATCATCGAGAACTTCATGGAGTGCTACCACTGCGCGACGATCCACCCGGAGCTCACCGAGGTGCTCCCCGAGTTCGCCGACGGCTACGCCGCGCAGTTCTTCGTCGGGCACGGCGCGGAGTTCGGTGAGGAGGTCCAGGGCTTCACCGTCGACGGCAGCGAGGGTTTCGACCGGCTCCCCGGCGTCGCCGAGGACCAGGACCGTCGCTACTACGCCATCACGGTCAAGCCGACGGTCTTCGTCAACCTGGTCCCCGACCACGTCATCCTCCACCGCATGTTCCCGGTCTCGGCGGACCGGACGATCGTGGTGTGCGACTGGCTGTACTCCCACGAGGTGGTGGAGTCGGGCAGGGACGTGACACGGTCGGTGGAGCTGTTCCACCGGGTCAACGAGCAGGACTTCGCCGCCTGCGAGCGGACCCAGCCGGCGATGTCCTCCCGCGCCTATGCCGACGGCGGCGTCCTCGTGCCCTCCGAGCACCACATCGGGCTCTTCCACGAGTGGCTGGTGCAGCGCCTGTCGGGCTGAGCCCCTCGTGGTGCGTCGGGTGCGGTGGTGCCACGACGCGCACGTGCCGGACACCGGGCGGGCGGCGGCGTCCGGTGCTGACCCGTGTCCGTGGGGGAGAGGCGGGCCAGCCGGTCCTGGCGCCACGCTTCCGTCCGCGCCACCTCGGTGAACGTGGAGGAGTGGAAGCCCTGCAGGTCGTGCTCGGGACTCCCGAGGGCGGGGGCGAGACCTCCGACGAGCCGGTCCGGCCGGTGACCGCGGGGCAGGAGGAAGCGCCGGAACACGCTGTGCTGCTCCGACGGGAACCGGGCCGACTGCCCGAGACCCGGCCGAGCCGAGGTGCGCACCAGCTCCTGGCGGGTCACCGCACCGGGGAGGCCGATCCGGATCGGCAGGTCGACGCCCCGCCGCGCGACCTGCCGTGCCCAGGCCGTCGTCGTCGCGGCGGAGAAGCACAGCTGGGTGACGACGTGGGTGGCGTGTGGGGCCTTCCGCCCGAGGGCGCGTCCGACCAGCGCCGTGTCGATGTGACCGTGCCCCTCGGGACAGCCGCCGATCCCCACGTGCCGGGAGGAGTGGCCGGCGGTGTCCAGCGCTTCCGGCAGGCCGAGGGCGTCGGGGCCGTCCGGGATCTCGACGGACACGGCCGGCCTCCGTGGCGATGGGGTTCTCCTCGCCGTGGCCGGCCGTGACGCCCGCGTCCTCGGGGAGCCTGCGAGCCCGCTCACCCGTCCAACACCACCACGGAGCGCAGCACCTCGCCCTTCTGCATCTTCTCGAACGCGGCCTCGACGTCGTCGATGCCGACGGTCTCGGAGACGAAGTCCTCCAGCGGGAAGCGGCCCTGCCGGTAGAGGTCGACCA